>URJL01000047.1 GCA_900548115.1 uncultured Eubacteriales bacterium | reverse complement strand
TCGCCTTGCTCTTGTTATGTTGACATAGAAATTTTGATGCGCAACAGAGCCTTCCACACTTGATCGAAGATCACAGTGCAGCTTGAACCGAAGGTCACAGTGTTGCGAGGGGAAGATGGCACGAAGTGCCGGATGAGGTGCGCCCATGCCAAAAGGCATGGGCGAGTGCGCAATAACGAATTCTGTTGACATAACAATGAGCGCGCTCAGGCGAGGGCGTGTCCTCACTGTCCCCCTCTTTTGTTATCGTCCGCAAACGGGCAGTGTTTGCCCTTCGGACGGTGACTTTGTACGGAGCGGGCAGAAGAACGAAAAGGAGGGACGACAATCGGTTACGGCAACTGTACCGCTCCGCGGAGCAGCTGCCGTGAGATTTCCCAAACGACAAAAAAGCCGAAGCGATTCGCTTCGGCTTCCGATCTGTCTGTTTTCGAGAAAAAGCGCGCTCAGTCGCTGATATACGGGATAACGGCGATATGACGTGCTCTCTTGATGGCTTCGGTAAGCTCTCTCTGATGCTTTGCGCAGGTTCCGGTGATTCTTCTGGGAAGAATCTTGGAGCGCTCGGAGAGGTACTTGTGAAGCTTCATTGCGTCTTTGTAGTCGATAAAAGCGACCTTTTCGGCACAGAAATTGCAAACCTTCTTTTTCTTGTGGTTCTTAAACTGCTTCTGTGTATCCTTATCCATGATCTTTACCTCCTGTAAAAATGTAGTTCGATCTGTCCCTTAAAAAATCAGAAGGGGAGATCTTCTTCCGTCGGCACCTCCACAAAGGAAGCGTCGGGAACGCTTGAACCCGCAGCGGGTTTTCCGGTCACAGGCGGTTCTCCGTAATAAGTTCCGGTTGTACGGGGCTGGCTGTCGGCTTTGCGGTCAACGAAGGTGACCTCGTCGGCAACAACTTCGACCGTGTAACGCTTCTGACCGTTCTGATCGGTCCAGGTACGCGACTGAAGCTGTCCGCACACAAGAATCGGACGACCCTTTGTAAAATACTGGGTGACAAATTCAGCCGTGCTTCTCCAGCAAACAATGTCGATAAAATCGGCTTGCGGCGCCTCGGAATCCTTGGAAGAAAACCGACGGCCGACCGCAATACGGAAGGACGTTACGCTGATACCGCTTTGCGTTTTCTTCAATTCGGGATCGGCGACAAGATTTCCGATCAAAATGACCTTGTTAAATGCCATAACAAAAAACCACCTTTCGGAATTACTTGTCGAGTCTTACAACGATAGAACGGAGAATACCGTCGGTAATGTTGTAAATACGGCTGAGTTCGGCGGGGAAAGCGGGATCGGCGGTAAAGTTGACTACAACGTAGTAACCTTCCGTGTAATCCTGAATCGGATACGCGAGCTTTCTCTTACCCCATTCGTCCGTCTTTTCGATCGTTCCGTGCGTCGAGATAAGGCCGGTAAATTTTTCGACCAGCGCCTTGGTATCGTCTTCGGAAAGCTCGGGATTCAGAACGAATACGGTTTCGTACTTGTTGATGAGTTCCATGTTTTTGCACCTCCTTTTGGACATAAGACTCCGACACAACGGGTCGGAGTAAGGAGAAAGATTGCTTTTCAATCTTTCACAGTCTATTATTATACACACTCTTTTCGATTTTGTCAAGGGCTTTTCGCGCTTTTTTACGCAAAGAAGAACGGAAGAACCGCCTTTGCATTTTGCAAAGGCGGTCGGGTTCACTTATCTTTCTTTTTATCGTTTTCGTATTTCTCGTTCGCTTTTTTCAGGATGGTGTCCAGCTTCTTTTTCTCGTGCGCAATATGAAGCACGAGCGCTGCGACACCGATCAAAAGCAAGACGGCAAGGATCGCGACAAGACCGACAGAAACTTTCATTTTCCGGTTCCTCCGACAATACGTGCGGACACGTGTATTTTGCGGGATAAATTCGTTTCGGTCTTCGGCTTATTCCCTCAGTGCGATGAGCACGCCCAATACTCCGTCCGAATAGGAAACGCTGAGATACGCTTTTTCGCCTTCGAGTATCGTTCCGACCGACACGGTATTTTCGGCGGAATTCATTTCGGAATATCCGTTTTTCTTAAGCTGGCTCACATACCGTTCGGATTCCTCCGACGAAATGTTCTTGAAAAAGACCGCATAGTGTCGGGAATCGGTATGATCGAGCACATAATCCACCTCGCCGCTTTGCGGACGGACGATCTTTTCCGTGAATTCGTTCTCCGGCAATTCGGTCACATATTGCGGTTTTACATCGCTCATATTCCACGCCGCGAAAGGCTCTTCGGCATTTTCCTTTTTCGCCGAACAGCCCGTAAAAAGCGAGAAAATAAGCAGCGCCGTTAAAAGCAGCGCAGCGGATATTGTTCTGCGGCTCATATCGTTTCCTTTTGTAACTTCTAATAAAAAAGTGTGCAGCTCTCGGAGCCGCACACTGAAAAACGCAAACTCCGATTTGTTGTCACACAAAATCAAAAGGCTCGGAAAAATTCCCTACGCTTCGGATTCGGAATCTGCATTTAACCGAAATTCATGATCCGAAACAGCGGGAAAAAGGATACACTGCGCCCTGAGGGCAGTATCCTTCTGCATTGTATTTGATTCTGTGTGACAAGTTCAGTATAGCATAAGACGCGGAAAAAATCAATAAAAAAAGTGGAAAACTTACAAAATTTTCCATTTTTTGACTCTTTTCGATCCTTTTTGAGCGATTTTGCGCGCGGTATAATTTGACATCCGTGTCGGACGGATGTATAATAGTGTGTAAGTATATAGAAATTATGGCATACAGTCAACGAAAAACCGTCCTGTGCGGGCATGCGGGAAAAACGAAACAGAGGACGATATTATGAACGGAAAAACAAAAGGAATCCTGTCGATTCGGATCGCGGCGCCGGGGTTTTCGGGTATGAGCGTGTGCGTTCATCCGGCGGGAGATCTTCCGTCGATGCAAAAGGCGTTTTTTCGCAATTTCGTCGCGCTTTTGGCGACGGGCTTTTTGCTTTTGAAAGACCGTACCAAACCGATACCGAAAAAGGCAGTGCGTCGGGTATTTTCTTTCGCTCGCTTTTCGGAACGGTCGGGATCGTTTGCAATTTTTACGCCATCGATCACCTCGTTTTGGCGGACGAGAATATGTTAAATAAACTCTTGCCCTTCTTCGCCGTGCTGCTTTCGGCGCTCATCCTATCGGATATGTTTTGATCTGCGGTGCGGGAATCGGGATGTTTTTCTTCAATAAATCGCAGAAAACAAGCGCATAGCGCCTGCCGCAGACGCGGCGAAAAAAACGGTATTATCCACCATAAATATAATACGGAGGAAAAAGAACATGCTTTCCACAAAATTCATCTCGGCAACGCGCGAATTCGCGACGTATGAAAAGACTGTCGCCGCACCGTATCTCCGCCGCAGCTTTTCCCTTTCGGCACTTCCCGAAAAGGCGGACTTTACCGTCACGGGACTGGGCTTTTACCGTGTTTTCGTGAACGGAAAAGACATCACCAAGGGATTGCTTGCGCCGTACATCAGCAACGACGACGAGGTTGTGTATTACGACCGTTATGATCTTGCGCCGTATCTTCGCGTCGGCAAAAATACGCTTGCTTTTCTTCTCGGCAACGGTTTTCACAACTGTATCGGCGGCAACATTTGGGATCTGGACAAAGCGCTCTACCGCAGTGCGCCCAAGCTTGCCTTTGCTCTTACGCTTTCGGACGGAACGGTCATCGAAGCCGATGAAAACGTAAAGACCCATCCGTCGCCGATTTTGTTCGACGACCTTCGCTGCGGTGTGCATTACGACGCGCGAAAGGAGCTTTCCGGCTGGACAAGCCCCGATTTTGACGATTCGGATTGGGAAAACGCTTTTCCTGTCGAGACCGCGCGCGGCAAAGCCGTTTTGTGCTCTGCCGAACCGATCCGCGTATACGACGAGCTTGCGCCCGAAACGATCACGCCGCACGTTTTCCTTGCCCCCTATCAGCATCGAGACGACCATATGCCCGAAAAGACCTTTTACGATTCCGCCGAGGACGACGCAAAGGAGGGCTTTCTTTACGACTTCGGGCAGAACAATGCGGGTATTTTCCGCCTGAAAATAAACGGAAAAGCGGGACAGCGGATCGTTTTGCAGGCGTGCGAACGGCTGGACGAGGAAAACCGCCCGTTCTTTTCCAACATCGGTTTTTATCCCAACGGCTATTCACAGCGTACGATCTATATCTGCCGCGGCGAGGGCGAGGAGATTTTCACCCCCGATTTTACTTACATCGGCTATCGTTATTTGTGGGTATCGGGCATAACCGAAGAACAGGCGACAAAAGAGCTTCTGACGTATCTTGTCGCGGGAAGCGATCTTGAAGCGCGCGGCGATTTTTCGTGTTCGGACGAAATGGCGAATCGCCTTTGGGAAATTTCTCTGCGCTCCGACCGCGCCAACCTTTATTATTTTCCGACCGACTGCCCGCATCGTGAAAAGAACGGCTGGACGGGCGATGCCTCCATATCGGCAGAGCATATGACCTTGAAGCTTGCTATGGAAAAGACCTATTCCGACTGGCTTATTTCGATTCGCGGCGCACAGAACCAAGAGGGTGCGCTCCCCGGCATCGTTCCGACGGCGGGCTGGGGCTTTGAATGGGGCAACGGTCCGATCTGGGACAGCGTTGCGTTCAATCTGCCGTATTATACCTATCGCTATCGCGGCGACAAAAAGATCATTCTCGACAATGCGGAAATGATGATGCGTTATCTGCATTATGTCCTTACGAAGCGCGATGAAAAGGGGCTTTTGCATATCGGTCTCGGCGACTGGTGCCCCGTCGGAAAAGGACCGGGCGATTACGACGTTCCCCTTTGCTTTACCGACACGGTCTGTGTTATGGACTGCGCGCGCAAGGCGGGCAGAATGCTTCGCGCCGTCGGCATGACCGAACAGGCGGAGTTTGCCGATATTGCCTATACGTCGCTTCGCCGTGCGATCCGTGAGAATCTGATCGATTTCAACACCATGACGGTGCTCGGCTCGTGTCAGTCGGCACAGGCGATAGCCCTTGCGCTCGACGTTTTTGAGCCTGCCGAAAAGAGCGAGGCCTTTACCCGCTTAATCGAATTTATCGAACAGCGCGACGAGCATTTCGATACCGGCTTTTACGGCGCGCGCTATCTTTTCCATGTTCTTTCGGATTTCGGAGCGGAGGAGCTGGCGTATCATATGATCACCCGCACCGACGCGCCGTCCTTCGGCTTTTGGATCAAAAACGGCGCGACGACGCTGTATGAATCGTTCGAAGAGGGCGGCCTCTGCGGCGCGTCGCTGAACCACCATTTCTGGGGAGAATATTCGGCATGGTTTATGCGCGTGATTTTGGGAATCAATGTAAACCCAAAGGCGACCGACCCGAAAAATGTCGATATCGTGCCGAAATTCCTCGAAAAGCTCGAACACGCCGAAGGTTATTACGATACGGTCTGCGGCAAGCTTTCGGTTTCGTGGAAACGCGACGGTGACGCGGTGATTTTGAACGTCACCGTTCCCGAAGGAATTTACGGCACGATTAAGCTGCCCTTCGGCTGGCGTTTTGAAAACACCGATCATGCTTTCCGCCCGCTCGAAACGGTAAGCGTGCGCGTAAAATCCCTTTAATTGATCGCCGCTGCGCGCCTAGCGGCGTCGCAGTTGCCGTGAAGTGAGATTCCGATGGTCGGAATCTCACTTCACCTTACCTTTGTTATGTCGGGGGTAACTTGCACTACTCATATTATGTCAACATAACATTGACAGTGTGAAATTGAATTCCGACCACCGGAATTCAATTTCACGGCAAATGCCCGCCGCAGGCGCGACCACCGGAATTCAATTTCACGGCAAATGCCCGCCGCAGGCGCGACCGGCGGAATCCCTTTTCACGGCAAATGCCCGCCGCAGGCGCGACCGGCGGAATTCAATTTCACGGCAAATGCCCACCGCAGGCGCGACCGACGGAATCCTTTTTCACGGCAATACTCACCGTAGGTGGGGGCGACCGATGGTCGCCCCCACCTTTCGTTCTTATTCCCGCTTCGTACAATTTCCCCGCCCGAGGGGCAAACACTGCCCGTTTGCGGGCGAAAAAAAGAGAGGGGTACGGCGAAATGTCGTCATCGTCATACCCTCATCCGAGCGCGCTCGGTGCTGCGTCAACCGAATCTGTTATTGCGCATGCGCCCATGCCGAAGGCATGGGCGCACCTCATCTACCGCTGGCGCGGTTCCCCTTCCCCTCGCAACACTGTGATCTTCGATCAAGTGCGGAAGGCTTTGTTGCGGATCAAAATTTTATGTCAACATAACACGGGTAGTGTGAAATTGAATTCTGACCATCAGAATTCAATTTCACGGCAAATGCCCCGCGCAGCGGCGGCAATACTCCCCATAGGGGCACTCACCGTAAGTGTGAAGTGAGATTCCGACCATCGGAATCTCACTTCACGGCAACCGCCCCGCGCAGCGGCGGAATATGTTGGAGAGATTCCCGAATATATCGGATGAAATTTTGGGAAAACAGGTGTATACTGTAGAAAAATACAAAAATCGTTTCCGAATATTCTGTAGACGCGGAACTATTCTTACGGTACCACGAAAAAACGGTTTTGTCAAGAGAAAGGGAATTTTTTATGTCCGAAAGTCTTCGCGAATCGATTTCGCAAAACGTAAATCTTTGTTCATCGCCGTCGGAGCTGAAAATTACCGACATTCGCGTCGCCAACCTTTACGGCGCGCCCAAGCATTGCCCGCTGATCAAGGTTTATACCAATCAGGGTTTTGTCGGTTACGGCGAGGTGCGCGACGCTTCGAGCGCGACCTATGCGCTTATGCTGAAAAGCCGTCTTGTCGGCGAAAACCCCTGCAACGTCGACAAAATTTTCCGCCGTATCAAGCAATTCGGCGGACATTCGCGCCAAGGCGGCGGCGTTTCGGGACTGGAAATTGCCATGTGGGATCTTGCGGGCAAGGCATGGGGCGTTCCGCTTTGGCAGATGCTGGGCGGAAAATTCCGCGACAAAGTGCGCATGTACGGCGACACCGACGTCGACGGCAAGCACACGGGCGCCGATATGGGACGCGCCATTTTGAAACGGATCGAGCGCGGCTTTACCATGGTGAAAATGGATCTCGGAATCGAGCTTTTGCTCGATGAGCCGGGAACGCTGAACGCTCCGATCGGATTTTTGGAGGATATCAAAAAATATTCGATGAAAGCCATTCTTCATCAAAGCGGCTCGATCGACATGGATATGATGCTCGGCAAAAACTACGAGACCTTTACCGTCCCGCATTATGCGACGGGTATCCATATCACCGAAAAGGGACTGGATTATCTGGAGGATTATGTCCGTCAGGTGCGCGAGGTGATCGGATATGAAATTCCGCTGGCGATCGATCATGTGGGACATGTGGGGATCGACGATGTGATCCGCCTTGCAAAACGGCTCGAAAAATACAACATCGCGTGGCTCGAGGACGTCGCGCCGTGGTATCTTACGGGACATTTTGAAAAGATTTCGCGCGAGAGCCGCATTCCGATCTGCACGGGCGAGGATATTTATCTTGCCGAAAATTTCGAACCGCTTATGAAAAACGGCGGCGTCTCGATGGTGCATCCCGACCTCCTGACGATCGGCGGCGCGCTGGAAATGAAAAAGCTCGGCGGGCTGTGCGATAAATACGGCACGGGACTTGCCGTTCATATGGCGGAAAGCCCAATCGCCTGCATGGCGGCGATCCACACCGCCGCGGCGCTTTCGAATTGTCTTGCCGTCGAATTCCATTCGGTGGACATTCCGTGGTGGAACGATCTTGTGTACGGAATCGCCAATCCGCTCTTCAAGGACGGCTTTGTCGACGTTCCGAACACCCCCGGTCTCGGTATCGAGGGAATCAACGAGGAGCTTTTGGCACAGCATTTGCACCCGAAGTTCCCCGGTCAGTGGGAACCGACCGACGAATGGAACAAGGAATGGGCAAATGACCGCGAGTGGTCCTGACCGCTGCGCGGGGCGGTTGCCGTGAAGTTGAATTCCGATGGTCGGAATTCAACTTCACACTACCTTTGTTACGTTGACCTAACGTCGAGCGCACAAGAGCCTTCCCCTTGATACACTGTGACCTTCGGTTCAAGTTCCACTGTGATCTTCGATCAAGTGGGGAAGGTGTCACGAAGTGACGGATGAGGTGCGCCCGCGAAGCGGGCGAGCTGCAACAGCAAATTTCGTTGACATAGCACCGAGCGTGTTCGGATGGGGCGTGCCTGCTGTATCTCTCTTTTGCTATCGCCCGCAAACGGGTGGTATTTGCCCTTCGGGCGGAGTTCCTTTTTCTTTCGTTTCCGAAAGAAAAAGGAACCAAAAAGAAAGGGAATTTAAGGGCTTGCGCCCTTAAAGATCCCCTGATTGTACAGAGTCGGTGCGCTCAATCAAAAACGGCGTGTTTATCATTGCCGAAATTACGGGTCGCGCTTCGCGCGATAAGATTGTACGAAACAGGAAAAAAACAACGACGAGTTTGCACCGATATAACGTCGAGCGCACACGAGCCTTCCCCTCGAGGTATCAACATAACAAAGATAATGTGAAATCGAATTCCGACCATCGGAATTCGTATTTCACGGCAATACCCGCCGTAGGCGCGACCATCGGAATTCGTATTTCACGGTAATACCCGCCGTAGGCGCGACCATCAGAATTCTTATTTCGCGGGAGCGCCCGCCGTAGGCGATTGAAAAATGCAAAGAAATAGGCTACAATATAATTATATTTATTCGGAGGACAAAACCATGAAAACCGAACAGGCAAAAAGACTGGAAGTATTTCTGAAAAAAGCCGAATCGACGAACGCCCGCATTGCATACGATACCGAAAAATACCGCAAGGGCGACGGACATCTCACCGTGACCGATAAAAACGGCAAGGCGATCGCCGGGGCAAAGGTGCTGCTTTCGCAGAAAAAGCACGAATTCAGCTTCGGCTGCAACTGCTTCATGCTCGACAGCATGGAAACGCCCGAAAAGAACGCGGCGTACAAAGAGTACATCAAAAAGGCGTTCAACACCGTCACTGTTCCGTTTTATTGGAACACGCTGGAGCCCGAACAGGGCAAAACACGCTACACGATCGACAGCCCGTATATCTACCGACGCCCGACGCCCGACGCGTGCCTTGCTTTTTGCGAGGAAAACGGGATCGAGCCGAAGCTGCACTGCCTGAATTACGATACGTTTTCTCCCGATTGGTACAAGGCAAAGCCCATCCCCGAGCAAAAGCGCCTTTTGGAAAAGCGCATGCGCGAAATTTCCGAACGGTACGCCGACAAGATCCCCGGGATCGAAGTGACCAACGAGCTTTGGTGGCACGAGTCGCGCGTTTCCGCTTTTTATGAAGCCGAGGATTTTGTCGACTGGAGCTATAAGACCGCCGACAAATATTTCCCGAACAATTTTCTTATCATGAACGAGGGACAGGACGATAACTGGATTTTGGCGGACATCGGCGCACCCAACCGTCAGCGCTATTATCTTCTCATCAAAGAGGCGCTCGCGAACGGCTGCCGCATTGACCGAATCGGCATGCAGTTCCACATTTGGAAAAATCTTGCCGAAAACCCGAATTTTTATGACCCCGACAAGCTTTACCGCACCATGGATACCTACGGCCGCTTCGGAAAAGAGCTTCAGGTGACAGAGGTCACGATTCCGCCCATGGCGGGCGGCGAGGACGCCGAGGAATATCAGGCGGCGCTTTTGGAGCGTTATTACCGCATCTGGTTCTCGCATAAAGATATGCAGGCGGTCATTTACTGGAATCTGTGGGACGGCTATGCCTACGGCGCCGAGATCGGCGATATGACACAGGGCGAAAATATCTATTACGGCGGACTGATCAACTTCGACGGCACGCCGAAAAAAGCCTATAATACCCTCCTTTCATTGCTGAAAGAATGGCACACCGAAGCCGAGACAACGACCGACGAGGGCGGAAAAGCGACCTTCCGCGGCTATTTCGGCGATTACGGCGCGACGGTCGTTCTGCCCGACGGAAAAACCGTAAAGACCGCGCTTTCGATTTCGAAATATTCGAAGAATAATCTTGCCGTTACACTGCCCGTGTAAAATTTTCCGTGCGCCCATGCGGAAGCATGGGCGAATGCGCAGTAACAATTTTAGTTGACATAGCAAAGAGCGCGCTTGGGTGAGGGGGCGTAAACGCACGACGCTCTCGCTGTAGCCCCTTTTGCTATCGCCCGCAAACGGGCAGTGTTTGCCCTTCGGGCGGAGTTTCTTTCGTTTCCGAAAGAAAAAGAAACCAAAAGAAAGGGAATTTAAGGGCTGCGCCCTTAAAAATCCCCCGATTGTACAGAGCTTTTGCGCTCAATCAAAAGCGCTATGTTTCCCGTTTTCGCAATTACGGGTCGCGCTTCGTTACCCTTTGGGTGAGAAAAATTGTACGAAACGGGAAATAACAACGACGAGTTTGTACCAATATAACGCCGAGCGTACACGAGCCTTCCCCTTGATACACTGTGACCTTCGGTTCAAGTTCCACTGTGATCTTCGATCAAGTGGGGAAGGTGTCACGAAGTGACGGATGAGGTGCGCCCGCGAAGCGGGCGAGCCGCAATGACAAACTTTCGGCGAGACTGAACCTTGTGTGTAGCCGTAAAATCCGCCTTTGCCGTATCCCTCTTTGGCTATCGCCCGCACCTACGGTGAGTATTGCCGTGAAAAGAGATTCCGATGGTCGGAATCCCACTTCACATTATCCGTGTTGAAGCCTTCCCCCAGACACACGGTGACCTTCGGTGAAGCGGGGAAGGTATCACGGCGAAGCCGTGACGAAAGTGCCGCATCGCTTTGTGATGTGGGAGAAATTTTTCCTGCGGCATGGGCGAATGCGAGGCAGCAAGTATGCCGACCCATCGTCTTTTGCAAATTATGTCACAAATAAAATTCGGAGGAAAAAACCATGTTTGATTTAACCGGCAAAAAAGCACTTGTCACCGGAGCGACGCAGGGAATCGGCTTTGCCGCGGCAAAGGCGCTTGCCGAGCACGGCGCAGAGGTCTTTGTCAACGGGGCAAGTTCTATGGAAAAATGTATCCGCGCGGCGGAAAAAATTCCCGGCTCGACTCCCGTTCTCTGCGATCTTTCCAAGGACGGCTGTGCCGAAGAAATGTACCGTGCAACGGGGGATGTCGATCTTTTGGTCTTAAATGCGTCGGTACAGTTCCGAAACGCATGGGAGACGCTTCCCGCGGAGCAATTCGACGCGCAGGTACGAGTCAATTTCAAAAGCAATTTCGAATTGATGCAGAAATATGTTCCCGCCATGAAGCAAAAGCGTTTCGGGCGCATTATTACGGTCGGCTCGGTTCAGCAGCATAAGCCGCACGTGCAGATGCCGATCTACGCGGCGACAAAATGCGCACAGATGAGCCTTGTCGAAAATCTCGCGCTTCAGCTTGCGCCCTTCGGCATTACCGTCAATAACCTGTCGCCCGGCGTCATTGCGACCCCGCGCAACGAGGCGGCGCTTGCCGATCCCGAATATTCGAAGCAGGTCTATTCCAAAATCCCCGCGGGCTTTGCCGGAATGCCCGAGGATTGCGCCGCCGCCTTTCTTCTTCTCGCCTCAAACGAGGGACGGTATATCACCGGGATTGATCTTTCCGTCGACGGCGGTATGCACCTTTAAAAAATATTCCCAAAAAATATTCCGTGTTTTCGCAAAATTGGGGCTTGACAAACCGTATGCCTTCTGTTATAATAGTAAGGCAATAAGGCCTGTTGGTCAAGCGGCTAAGACGCCGCCCTCTCAAGGCGGAAACATGGGTTCGATTCCCGTACGGGTCACCACGAAGAAAAAAGCACTTGCTTTCGCAAGTGCTTTTTTCGTTGTATGCGGCTTATTGCCTTACGCCGCGCGGTATCGCTTCGCGGTGACAGGCGCCTTGCGGCGCGTGATATTGCCTTCGGCAGTTATGTGCCGAGCGAAAGCGAAGCATTATCACTTTGCGCAAGCAAAATATCACGCCGAGCGAAGCGAACAATATCACCGCACGCGAAGCGTGCAAAGCGTGCCTTTTTCCGTTTTTTCTCAAAATCGAAAAAAGAACGCAAAAGCCCTTGACAAAATCGGCATTTTACTGTATAATATCACGTAGCACAAGAAAATTATCTCTTTGCCTATGCGGAGGGAGGGAAAAAAATGGCTGAAGTTAAACTCAAAGACGGTGAAAATCTCGACAGCGCACTCCGTCGCTTTAAGAGACAGTGTGCAAGAAGCGGCGTACTCACTGAGCTCCGCAAGAGAGAACACTACGAAAAACCCAGCGTAAAGCGCAAGAAGAAGTCCGAGGCTGCCCGTAAGCGCAAGTATAAGTAAGAAAGCGATTGCGGAGGGCTGCGTCTATTTTCGGAAAATATCGTTTTGCTTTCATGCTTTGAATGATATAATTTGTTATAGACTATTTTTGGCAGTTCATGAACCGGTTTGTGGTAACACAAGCCGGTTTTTTTCGCCCCTGCGGGGAGCAGTTGCCGCCGCTGCGCGGGGCGTTGCCGCGAAATAGGATTCTGATGGTCAGAATCCTATTTCGCACTTGCAATGAGTGCCGCGCCTAACGGCGGGTATTACCGCGCCTACGGCGGGTGTTGCCGTGAAAAGGGATTCCGATGGTCGGAATCCCTTTTCACATTACCTATGTTATGTTGACATAAAATTTTGATGCGCAACAGAGCCTTCCCCTCGAGGGGAAGGTGTCACGAAGTGACGAAAGAGGTGCGCCCATGCCTTCGGCATGGGCGTATGCGCAATAACAAATTCGGTTGACGCAGCATCGAGCGCGCTCGGATAAGGGCGTAACGGTGACGACATTTTCACTGTATACCTCTTTTTTTATCGTCTGCAAACGGGTGGGGTTTGCCCTTCGGGCGGAGTTTCTTTTTCTTTCGTTTCCGAAAGAAAAAGAAACCAAAAAGAAAGGGAATTTAAGGGCTTGCGCCCTTAAAAATCCCCCGATTGTACAGAATTGTTACGCTCAATCAAGAACGGTATGCTTGTCTTTGCCGTAATTACAGGTCGTGCTTTGTCACCCTTCGGGCTGGGAAAATTGTACAAAGCGGGAAGAAAAAAGTAGGGGCGACCACCGGTCGCCCGCGCCTACGGCGGGGGTTACCATGAAAAGGGATTCCGATGGTCGGAATCCCTTCTCACATTATCCGTGTTATGTTGAGCTAACGTCGAGCGCACAAGAGCTTTCATCCCTTAACCGAAGGCCATAATGAATCAATCGGAAGGCTTCATTACGCATCAAAATTCTATTTCGCGGGAAATGCTCCCTGCAGGGGCAGAAACTGTTCCGTGCAGCAGGCGCAGGAGGAGCTTGATTGCTTCGGGGTCTGTTTTGCGAAGGGCACGCAGCATGATAATGAGATTTTTCGCGCTGAAAAGCTCGCGCACGTCCTTTGCTCCGGTCTGTTCGACGACCTCAAAAAGTGCATTTATGAGCGTTTCGCGCTTTTCGGGCGTCATATCCGAGACAAAGCGGTCAAGCTTTTCGTCCAGATATTTGCTGGATTTTGTCATGCTCTCGACCGTCACATACCCGCAGCGGTCGATCATCCAGGTGTACGGATCGTGCTGATACGGCTTGACGGCGGCATAGCTCCGTACGATGATAAATTCCTCGGCGTGCTCGAGCAGAATGCCCACCATCGACGATTGCGGAACGACCGTTACCGTTCGGCTTTTGATGCGCAAAAAGCCTTCGCGCGCGACCACCTCGGGTAAAAAACCGGGACCGTCAAGGCTTCGAACGGCGACGATCCGATCCTGCACATCGCGGGCGCAGAACGCCGACGCATAAACGGCAAGATTCCCGCCCTTTGAATGACCGCAGACATAAAGTGCGCCGACGGGAAAAGCGCTTGCCGCGCTCTCAAGATATTTTACGGCGTCGAGCTGTGACGGGATCGCGTCGGAAAACGCCATATTAAAATCCTCTTTCCATCCGATCAGCGTCGAATCGGTCCCGCGAAAGGCAACGGCAAGACTGTACCCCCCGGGCGCGGACGGATCGGGAACGGTAAAGGAAACGGCGGAGAACTGCTCCTGCGCTTCGCGGTCGAAAATTTCGGCAAAGCCGCTGACGTACAATTCCGAAAAGCGCGGACTTTCGATAAGACGGCGCAAAAATACCCGATTTTCGTCAAGATCCAGGATCGGCGCGTCCTTTTCCTCCGTGTTGTCCGAAAGAAGCGAAAGAACTTCTTTTGCCGCTTCGCCGAGCGTGCGTTCGGGGCGGAACACCGACGAGACGATTCCCGAAAGCGGCATATAGGAAAACTGGGCGAACACAAGATAGTCTGCCTCGCAATAGGAAAAAGCCGAAAAGGGGATATCTCCCCGCCATTTTAAGTATTCCAGAACGTTTTGCAAAAAAATCTCCTCCTCTCAAACGAAAGACTGTGCTTTCAGTATATGAAGCGGCGATTCGGTTCGTCCTCGTCCGAAGAAAAACGTGCGCGCGCAAGGCGAAAAAAGCTTTCCGCACGGGAATTTTTTATTCTGCCGATGCGACAAAGAGAACGCGGAAGAAAGGGCGGTCAGGTCGAAGAGCTTTTTTGGGGGAAGAGCTTTTTTATATCGAGCTGGGAGATCAGAATGCCCGTAAAGGCGAGGATGCAGCCGAAAATGCCTTTTCCGCTCATGGTCTCTCCGCCGAGCAGAACGCCGCCCAAAACGCCGAATACCGATTCGGTCGACAAAACAATGGTCGCAAAGGTCGGATCGGAATCCTTCTGACCCAAGATCTGACAGGTATACGCGATCGCTGTCGAGCACATACCGCAATACAAAAGCGGAATGATTGCGGCTTTTATACCCGCAAACGAAATCGACTCGATGTAATTTTCAAGGTGAAGATTCGGCGCCGCGTTCATGACCGCCGTCAGAACGGGTTTGGAAAGAACGGCGACGACAAGATCGTAAAGACCCGTGAAAAGCGCCTGAAACAAAGCGAATTTGATGGGGCTTACGTCGACCACGTTGCGGTCGATCGCCATGATGTGAAACGCCCAAAAAATCGCGCCGATAAACAAAACAAGATCGCCCGCGCCGAGCGTGAAATCTTCATTGATACTCAAAAGAAATACGCCGACGACCGCCAATACCGCGCCGACCCAAATATTCAGCGTTGTTTTGCGGCGGTAGAACAGAAAATAAAAGATCGGCACCAAAACGGTATAAAGCGCCGTGATAAAAGCGCCTTTTCCCGCGCCGACGGCATCGATGCCGAATTGCTGCAAGACCGACGCCATAAACAGAAAAGCGCCGCAGATCGCGCCCGCGCGGATCGTTCTTTTCAGCTTGGCGGGGTCTTTTTTCTCTTTTTCAAACAACAAAACGACGGGGATCAGCGTGACCGCGCCGATCAGAAAGCGGATTCCGTTGAAAAAGAACGGCGTCATGGCTTCGCCGCAGAACTTTTGCGCCACAAAGGCAAAGCCCCATACAATGGCGGCGGTGAACAGGAAAAAGGTGGATTTTGCGCTTGTTTTCATGTTTTTTCTTCCTTCTTTTCAAAAGTTTGTTTTCGAAATGTATAAGTATATGAAGAAAGCTTGCGCTTTTTCATAAGTGTTTTCCGCCCCTGCGGGGAGCATTGCCGTGAAATCGAATTCCGATGGTCGCGCCTACGGCGGGTATTGCCGTGAAATACGAATTC
>URJL01000046.1 GCA_900548115.1 uncultured Eubacteriales bacterium | reverse complement strand
GCATATAACCTCACGAACGCTCGGCACGTGATTTTTTGTGAGTATATTGTTTTACAACACCCGTTTCCGCCTGTTTTTTACAAAACCGAAGACATTGACCGGCAAATTTTACGACCTTCTTCGCCGCGTTTGTTACGAAGCCGTGTCCGAGGACAAAAAAGTCCGCCCGCAGAGCGGACGGACTGTATGTTTTCGTTTTATCGACGAAAATTACTTGGTGATGGTAACCGTGCGGGTCTCGGCATCCCAGCCTACTTCGCAGCCGAAAGCTTCGGAGATGGCACGAACGGGAACGAGGGTACGGTTTTCAACGATCTGACCGGGGACATCGAGAGCCTTTTCGGTTCCGTTTACGGTCAGCTTGTTTTCGCCGACGGTGAGCTTAACGGTGGTGTCGCCCTTGACCGAAGTTACGGTCTTGGTGTCGCCGTCCCATTCAACCGATGCGCCGAGTGCTTCAAAGATAGCGCGGAGCGGAACCATGGTGCGGTTGTCGATGAGCTGCGCGGGAACGTCAAGTTCCTTTGCGGTACCGTTGGTCGTGATCTTCGCGTCGCCGATGGTGAGCTTGATCTCGGTCTTTTCTTCGGTCGGCGCGGTCTCGGGCTGTACGCCGTCTACCCATTCAACGACCGTTTCGCCCTCTTCGAGGGTAACTTTGCCGTTCGGAACTTCCTTGCCGTCGATCTTGGCGATCTTGCCCTTATCTGCGGTAAGCTCGAATACACCGATCTCGGAGGTAGGCATTACCTTGCCGCCGACTGCGGAATCGATCATAAATACGCCGCCGGCAACCGACTCTTCCGGATAGTTGAACTTTTCGGGAAGATTTGCCTTCATGCCGTTGTTGAAGATGAAGTTCAGCGAACCCATGATTTCGGGCTTGGTGGTCTCCTTAAAGCCGATCGATCCGATCGAACCGCCGCTGTAAACGATGCTGAGGTTGCCGCCGATGGAAATACCGGTCATGTTATCCATATAGGAGTCTGCCGAAATATTGAGAGACTTAACAGTACCGCCGTTGATTTCGATAACCGAATCACCGGCAACGCCGTTTGCGTAAGAGGTCGAATAACCGCCGCAGAGGTGGATGGTGTTGATCGTACCGCTGTTGATCACGGTATAGGCTTCGTCAACCGTGGTGTTGCTAAAATTGGAAAGGTGCATCATATAGCCGAACTGGCTGTCTTCGCCGCCGTCCATGGTCAGCTTGTGACCGTTGACGTTGAAGTGAGCATACTTTCCGATATCAAACAGAATGTCTTTGAATGCGATGTCGCCGTTAAAGACGATTCCGATGCTGTCGTTTACGTGAATGACCGCGTCCTTGGTTGCGCCGGTTACGGTAACCTCGCCTTCCCACGCGGGAAGGTTGGCTTCGCTCGTGATATCGTACGTGCCGTATACGTATACGGTTCCGTCTTTTCCGCCGAACTCGGCGATAGCTTCGGCCAGCGTGCCGAACGGTTTATCCTCCGAACCGTCTCCGGAAGCGCCTGCTTCAATGTAGCAGACATTTTCTTCTGCATTTGCCACGAACGTCATAGCGGAAACCAACAGAAGGGAAGCCAGCGAGACGCTCAAAATTTTCTTCATCATTTTGAATTACCTCCTCGTAATTACTACCGTCATTCTATCACAAAAAGACGGAAAAGTCCATAGAAAAATCGGGAATTCCCGTTAAAAATGACAATTTTGTCACGAAGCACAACTGAGAATTGTGTTTTTTGGACATTTTGCACATAGTTCTCTACGAACGGCTTTCGATAATGTCATTTTTGGCAAGATCGACAATCTTCAAGGCGTTTTCCGCAACGCTTCCGCCGTCGCATTCAACGACATAATCGGCATATTTTTCATAAAGCGGACGGCGTTCGTCAAAGATCTGTGCGATGGTCTTTTCCTTCGCTCCCGCAACGCCGCGCGAGGCAAGATTGGAAAGACGACGCTCAATCTCATGGATATTCAGCTTAAGATACACGATCTTCCCCATTCGTCCGAGGTGGCGCATTCCACGCTCCGAAAAAATCGCGCTTCCGCCGGTCGCGATAACGGTGTCGTCACAATAAACCGAGCAAAGCGCCTTTTCCTCGGCGGTTTTAAAAACGGGCAGCCCGTCCTCGTCGATGATATCCTGTAAGACCTTTCCTTCCATATTCTGAATCACAAGATCGGTGTCGAGAAAGCGATAGCCGATAAGCTTCGCAAGGACGTTTCCGATGGTGCTTTTGCCGCTGCCGGGCATACCGATCAAGATAATATTCACGTTTTGCTCTCCTCTTTATGTTACCGTTTTCGTTCTGTCTGTGTTCCGTGCGCGGAGCTCAAACCGACAAGCCTCGCTTATATTCAGCATTATATACCCTTGCCGCGCGCGTTTGGTGAAATGTTTGTGAACAATCCGCACACTTGACAGTTTTGCTCCGCTGTGATAATATAATAATAATGCTCTGAATCCACCGGAGGCGAAAACTATGATCTCTCTGCTTTCCCGTCTTTTTATTTCCGACCGACAAAACTATTCGGATCCCGCCGTGCGCAGCGCCTACGGCATTTTGTGCGGGGCGGTCGGAATCTTTTTCAATCTTCTGCTTTTTTGCGCAAAAATTTTTGCCGGAACGCTGAGCGGCTCACTTTCGATCACCGCCGACGCCTTCAACAACCTGTCCGATGCCGCCTCCTCGATCGTGACGCTTCTCGGCTTCAAGCTTTCCGAAAAGAAGCCCGATTCCTCTCATCCCTTCGGACATGGACGGATCGAATATATCGCGGGGCTCGTCGTTTCGTTTCTGATTCTTCTCATGGGGTGTCAGCTGGCGCAAAGTTCATTCGAGAAGATCCGCTCGCCTGAGCCTACGGTCTTTTCGTCGGCCGCCGTCGTCATTCTCGCCCTTTCGGTGGCGATAAAACTCTATATGGCGTTGTATAACCGCTCGGTCGGAAAGAAAATCCGCTCCGCCGCCATGTGCGCCGCCGCCTCCGACAGCATAAGCGATACGGTCGCAACGACCGTTGTTCTGCTCTGCATGCTGATCTCGCATTTTACGGCGCTTGACATCGACGCTTACTGCGGTCTTCTTGTTTCGGTCTTTATTCTGATCACCGGTGTGCGCTCGGTGCGCGAGACGGTCTCTCCCCTGCTCGGTCAGCCCGCCGATCCCGAGACGGTGAAGCAGATACACGACATTGTTTACTCTTTTCCCGAGGCTCTCGGTCTGCACGACCTTGTGATCCACGATTACGGCAGCTGCCGCCGCATGGTGACTCTGCACGTTGAAGTGGACGCCGACGGCGATATGCTGAAGCTGCACGATGCGATCGACAACATGGAGCGCGTCCTTTCCAAAAAGCTCTCGTGCGAAGCCACCATTCATATGGACCCCGTTGTACAAAACGACAAAGAACTGGACGACGTGCGCCGCTATATCGAGGAATACATCCGTGCGGAGCACCGTGATCTGCACATCCACGATTTTCGCATGGTAAAGGGCAACACGCACACCAATGTCATTTTTGACATCGTGCTCCCCTATTCCGAAAAGCATCCGGAGGCGGTCGTCGAAGATCTGAAACGGCAGATCAACGCGTATGACAGCCGCTATTTTGCCGTTATCAACGTGGATTCGCAGTTTGTCGAATGAATTTTTACGCTTTTGATCAAAAAAGTCCCGAGCCTTGCGGTTCGGGTTCTCTTTTGTCAAAACTCGATTTTGTCGAGCTGTGCTCCGCCCAAAGCGCGAAAACAGATCTTCGCCTTTTTTTTGCACGAAAAGGCAAGGACCGATTCCCCTCCGTCCGTCCGAACGCGTCCGAACACGGTGCGGTCGAAGCCGTCGGTCTCGGACGGAACGAAAAACGTTTTGTCTTCCCGCTTGAAAGTACTCTCTTTACCCGTCCATGCACAGGCGCAAAAAAGGCTTTTTTCATCTTCATCGAGCGTGGCATAACGCTTCTTTTCATTTTCGGTCAAAATATGCGCCGCAAGGCGTGCGTTAAAGCGGGGCGAAGCAAAAGCTTCGATATCGATGCCGACAGGCACATTCGACACGGCAACGGCGCAAACGCCCGCCGTATGCGAAAGCGAGACAAATACCTTATCGCTTTTCCACTTTCCCGCTTCGTCACGCCGAAGATCCGCATTTTTTATTTTCATTCCGAACCCGTCCGCAAGCGCTTTTTCCAAAAGCTTCCAGACGTAATATTTTTGCTCGCGTACCCGCGCGCTGCGGCTTTGCTCGATCTCGCGCCGCCGCGCGGTCGGGAAAATGCTTTCGTTTTTGCCGTCAAAAGAAAAAGGATACGGCGACACGCAGACCCACGCCTTGGGAAGCGCGGAAAACAGCGCCTCGAATTTTTCGCTTTCGGGGGCGACATGCCTCCCAACGACACATTCGTAGACGAAGTGTTCACAGTTGTTGCGGACAAAATCGTAGTTTCCCTCTCCGATCCTCGTTCTCGCCCGCGCCGCGACCGTTTCGGGAGGAAAGGCATGCTCCCCCTTTTCTGCGCGTCCGACGCAAAAAGAAGCTTCGCTCGTAAAATCGGTGATTGGGCATTCCCGCACCTTGACTGCTTCGTGAGGTGCGTTTTTCACTTCCTCCGCCGCTCCGAACTCGACCGCGCGATCCTTTGCGACGCAGATGCCGTAATGAAACACATTATTCTTTCGGATGCGCAAAATATCGCCCGTCTGCGGCGAATCGACCATCCATTTCATCGACATTTCCTCTCGTTTTTTGTTTTTTCGGCTTTTCTTTTTCGTCACGGAAAGATAAATTTCGCCCGATCCGCAAAAAAGATCGGGCGAAAAAATTACATCTTGTGACCGTTATCTTCGATAGTGGAAAGCATTGCCTTGATCTTTTCGAAGGGATCGATGATGGTACTGATCGAGCGGTTGATGTTGACCGCTTCAATGTAGTAGGCTATATACTTCAAAAGATTTACCTCAACGAACCAATCGCGCGAAAGAAGCTCGGGCGAATTGTAGATCGTATTGGTCGCATACACCTTGTCAAACAGTCCTTCCTTGTAATAGCGGTCCATCGTCTCAAGACCGTTGCAGAAAAGACCGAATGTGAAGAAACCGAAAATGCGGCGCGCTCCGCGCGTCTTTAATTTATCCAGAATATGCAGAAAAGATTCGCCGGAGGAGGCGATATCGTCCACTACGATCAGATCCTTGCCGCCCACGTCGTCGCCGAGATATTCGTGCGACTTGATCGGATTGCGTCCGTCCTTGACGACCGAATAATCGCGTTTTTTATAGAACATGGAAAGCTGTGTGCCGAGCACGGTGGAGTAATACATGCCGCGGGCAAGCGCACCTTCGTCGGGAGAAACGATCATGATATTCGAAAGATCAATGTTCGACTCGTGACGGAAGAAGGATTTTAACATTTGATAGGTGGGCATGAGGTTATCAAAGCCCTTGAGCGGGATCGCGTTGCGGACGCGCTCGTCGTGCGCGTCAAAGGTCATAATGTTGTCCACGCCCATCGACGCGAGATCCGCCAGCGCCTGAGCGCAGTCGAGCGACTCTCTTCCGCCGACGCGGTGCTGTCGGCTGGAATAGAGCATCGGCATAATGACCGAAATGCGCTTTGCCTTACCACCGATCGCCGAAATGATACGGCGAACGTCGCAAAAATGCTCGTCGGGTGTCGTCGGAATATCCATACCGCGCATTTTGTAGGTTACGTTGTAGTTGTAGCAATCCGCCAGAATAAAGACATCTTTACCGCGAACCGATTCGGAAATAAGGCATTTTCCTTCGCCTGTTCCGAAGCGGGGAAAGGTCGCTTCAATGATGTACTTGCCGTCCTCTTTGCGCCATTCGCCTATGTACTTCTGAATCCGTTCGAGCATTTTTTCCGTGCCGCGGGTTCCGATAATGGCAAGCTCGCCGTATGGTATCTCTCTTGATAAATCCTGCATCCTTTTTCTCCTCCAAAGAATCTGTTTTGCTGCATTTTACACATTTCGGCTCAAATGTGTTTTTTTACGATACCGTTCGCAAAGCGACCGCACTCTGTGCGGCGCGTCGAACGCGAAGGCTTGCGTTGCAAGCCGATTCGCCCTTATTATACCATTTTCCACAAAATCTGTCAACTGTTACAAAAATCAATTTTTCCGTTTTCCGCACGGATAAAAAAGGGTATTTCGCCGAAACGCCCGTTTTTCGCTCGAAAAAACAAAAAAGACCCTGCGAAAACGCAGGGTCCTTGCATAATCAGTTCTTGCCAGTAAGCTTTGCGATTTCCTCGGCAAAGTTGTCGTCTCTCTTCTCGAGACCTTCACCCATGCCGTAGCGGACAAAGCCCTTGAGGGTGATGGTGCCGCCGAGCTTCTTGGCTTCAGCCGCAATGTACTCGCCGACGGTTTCTTTGCCTTCCGCCTTAACGTATTCCTGTTCGGTTAGGCACTTTTCGGAATAGAACTTGCCGATCTTGCCGAGAACCATCTTTTCGAGGACAGCTTCGGGCTTGTTGGCGTTCTTTTCGTCGTTCTTAATCTGCGCAAGGATAATATCCTTTTCCGCTTCGACATCGGCTGCGGGAACGCTTGCCTTGTCAGCGTATGCGGGGTTCATTGCGGCAACCTGAAGTGCCGCGTTGCGGAGAACGGCGGATGCTTCCGCCTTATCTACGGTTGCATCGCCGTATACGATGACACCGATGGTGCCGCCGCCATGAACATAGCTTGCGCAAACGGGTTCGTCAATGATAACGAAACGGCGGATCGAAAGCTTTTCGCCGATCGTGAAGATCTTTTCCTTAACGGTCTCTTCAACCGAAACATCGGTATCGAGGAATTTGTCTGCCAAAAGCTCTTCAACCGTCTTGGGCTCGTTCTTGAGGATGGTCTTGAGGATATCCTTGACGAATTCCTTGAAGGTTGCGTTCTTGGCAACGAAGTCGGTCTCGGAGTTTACTTCGACCATAGCAGCCTTCTTGCCGTCCTCGGAAACGAGAATGTCGACAACGCCCTCGGCTGCGATACGGTCTGCCTTCTTTGCGGCAACGGCAAGTCCCTTTTCGCGGAGAAGCTTGATCGCTTCTTCCATATCGCCGTTTGCTTCGGTGAGTGCCTTCTTGCACTCGATCATGCTGATACCGGTCTTGGCACGAAGATCGGCTACGTCTTTTGCTGTAATTGCCATTTTATTTTCCTCCTTAGTATGAGTTGTTCCCCCGTCGATTTTCCGACGAGGGTGTGCCCCGCAAAAAAGCGGAGTTATCCGAACGTTTCCGCAGAAAGAAAGCTCCTGCGGAAACGGAAAAATCGGTATAGATTATTCGGCGTCGGCTTCTTCGGAAGCATCCTTTGCTTCTTCGGTGAGCTGTTCGCCCTGTCTGCCTTCGATGATGGCGTCTGCCATAACCGAAAGGATGAGCTTGATGCCGCGGATTGCGTCATCGTTACCCGGGATTACATAATCCACTTCATCGGGGTCGCAGTTGGTGTCGACGATGGCAACGACCGGAATACCGAGCTTCTTTGCTTCGGCAACGGCGTTCTTTTCCTTGCGGGGGTCAACAACGAACATAGCGGCGGGAAGCTCGGTCATGTTCTTGATACCGCCGAGGTTGCGCTCGAGGTCGTTGATCTCCTTAACGAGACCGATAACTTCTTTCTTGGGAAGAAGATCGAAGGTTCCGTTGTCTTCCATGGTGTGAAGGCTGTTGAGGCGGGCGATGCTCTTCTTGATGGTCTTGAAGTTGGTCATCATACCGCCGAGCCATCTTACGTTGACATAGTTCACGCCGGCTCTGTCGGCTTCTTCCTTAATTGCATCGGAAGCCTGCTTCTTGGTACCGACAAACAGAATGTTGCCGCCTTCCATTGCGACGTTGCGTACAAACATATACGCTTCTTCCAGCTTCTTTACGGTCTTCTGAAGGTCGATGATGTAAACGCCGTTGCGTTCGGTGAAGATATACTCCGCCATCTTCGGGTTCCATCTTCTGGTGTGGTGTCCGAAGTGAACACCTGCTTCGAGAAGCTGTTTCATTGATACGACTGCCATGATAGTTCCTCCTTGGGTTTTACCCTCCACATGCGTTTTGTCGGCGGCGCGATCGCAGCTGTGCGACACCCTGCCCCGTAATGCGCACATGTGTGTGATTTTGTTTCGCGCGGGCGCTTTTTGCGTACACGCTTACCGCATTATTATAACAAAACACCGCAAGGAAAAAAAGGGATTTTCCCGCATGTTTACAAAAAATTAACTTTTATTTATCCCCGTGTTTGCCTGTCGTGCCGATCTTTTTACTTGTCACCTACAAAAAACGACCTGTCGGCGAAAAAGTCTTTACAATTTATTCCGTATGCGCTACAATAAAGACAGTGAAACGAGGTGACGACGATTGAAAATACGGATCGAGCTGACCGACGGCGAAGAGGAGCTGATCCTTCGCTGCCGTGCGCTCACGCCCGAGATTCAAAAAGCGGCGAATCTTTTGCAAAGCTCGCTCGACACCGCTCCCGAGCTGTGTCTTTCGCTTGCGGGCTTCGAATATTTTGTTTCGCCCGAAAAAATACTGTTTTTTGAGACCGAGGACGGAAAAGTGACGGCGCACACGGCGAAGCACATGTATTATGCGCCGTATACCTTAAATGCGCTCGAAGCTTTTCTCCCCTCTTATTTTGCCCGCGCCTCAAAATCCTGCCTTATTAACGTCCGATGTGTTCTCGGCGTGGCGCGCAATATCACGGGCGCAAGTGAAGTCAGCTTCCGAAGCAGTCCCAAAAAGGTCTATGTTTCTCGGCTTTATTACAAACCTTTTCGCCAAAAGCTGACCCTTTTGCGTGCGATTCGTGATCCGTCGGACGAAAACACAAAAAATGAATCCGAAAAATTACAGAAAGGAATCCAATTATGAAAAACAATCGTACTCTCAGCGGTATTTTACTCATTGCCGCCGCCGTTTTTCTTCTTTTAATTTGCTTTATTCCGCTTCCCTTTACGCTTTCTCCCGGAAAGCTTGTCGCAACGGTCTTGTGTTTTATACTGGGCGGTTATCTGATAGCCCATCGGCATATAGACCTGATTTTTATTCCGATCGCCATTCTTTACGTCCAATTTGAAGGCTATATTGCCGATTCACTCGGACTTACCGCACCGCTCATTTCCCGATGGATATTGGTTGCGATCGTCTTTTTGCTTTGTATCGGAACCCATCGTCTTTTCAAAGAAAAGTACCGTTATAAAAAATATACCGATTTCGTCAACGGTGACGGTCATTCCGTGCCCAATCACGCCGAAAACAACTTAGCCACCAAAATTCGCTATGTGGACGCCGCTGCGGTCGGAGACGTTTATTTTGAAAACAATCTCGGAAAGCTTGAAGTGTTCATTCAAAACGAAGAAAACTACCCGGGCGGTCTCACCATGAAATTGGAGAACAACCTCGGTTCGCTTACGGTTCACGTTCCCGCCGCATGGAATGTTGTCGAAAAAAATTCGGAAAATCAACTGGGCGATATTTACATCCGTCCCAATACCGATCCGAACGGAAAAACTCTTTTTATCCGCGCGGAAAACAATCTCGGAAGAACCGAGATTGTCTCGCCGTAAAAAGTCAATCCCGCTTTTATGAAATGAGAGAAAATTTGCATGTATAAAGAATTGTTGCTTCGTTGCGCAAAGGATATTCCCTATGTCAAACCGCAGGCGCCCTGCTCCGAACAAGAAATTCGGGACGCCGAAAAAGCCGTTGGGGTTTCCTTCCCGAGCGAGCTTTCGGCGCTCCTTTCCGAGATGAACGGCGACGGGTGGTTATTCCTGTCGGCGAAAGAGATCGGCGAACGCGCCGTTCTCAATCGGCAAGGCTTTTTCGACTGCTTTGACAGCGAGGAAGAATATGAGGAAAAAGTCGGACGTTTTTTGTTCTTTGCCACAAACGGCTGCGGTGATGATTACGGCTACCGTATCACCAAAGACAAAAAAGCGGACACCTCGGCAATCGTTTTATGGGAACACGAAGAGTTTACGCATCGTGTTGTCGCAAAAGATATTTCCGACTTGATCGAGCGGTATTTCCGAAACGAAATATAAAGCATGTCCCCGTCTTCTCGACGGGGACATGCTTTTATAATCCATTTTATTTTTCTTCAAGCGGCGAAGCTTTTTCGAAAACGCAGACAACGCGCTTTACGAAATATTCTTTCAGTCCGCCGAAGCACAGCGGGCGAAGAAAGCCGCGCAGCGGCATTTCGCTGTAATACGCCGTGCGAAGGGGAACGTCCTTACGAAGAGCGTTAAAGCGCTTAATCGACATTTTGTTGATATACGAGAAATATTCCTCGCCGTTTTCGTTTTTCGAAATACGGAACTTCACACGATTTTCTCCGTCGGGCTTATTCTTTACCAATTCTTTATACGCCTCGATCAGCGTCGCGTCCGAGAAAAATACGTGGACCCACGGAATTCCGATCGCGTCGCTCAGATGCGCGCCGAAGGGGTGATTATACGGAGGAAAGTTGATATAAAGCCGTCCGCCCGGCGCCAGTACCCGTGCCATTTCCGCAAGCACTCCTGCGGGGTCTCCGACATGCTCCATCGAATCGTTCATGATGATCGTATCGAAGGAGTCGTTTGCAAAATCGGTCTTGGCGGCGTCCTTGCAATAAAAAGTAAAGCCATTGATACCGAGTTCCTTTGCAAGAGCGGCGGATTCCTCGGCGTACTGCGGCAAAATGTCGATTCCCGTGACGCTGTGCGCTCCCTGCGTAACGTAATAAAGCGATTTTCCGCCCGCACCGCAGCCGACGTCCAAAACATTTTTTCCGCCGACGATGGTTTTCGTATCGGCAAAACCATGATAGCTGCGCAGTGTTTCCTCGCCTTTTTCGAATTGCCAGCGGGCATATGACATTTTCCCCTCCGCTTGTGTGTTGAAGGGATGGACAGGCAGGGGGAACAGTTTATTCAATGCGATGAGTCTCTTTGCTTTTCGCGTCATGAAAACCTCCGAAATCGGATTCCCGATTCATTTTGTTTGAATTTGTTCCGAATTGGTTTATTTCGGGAAATTCAGCACTTTTTTATCTTACGGTCTATTCTATCACAAATGAGCGGCAATGTCAACGCTCCGCGCCGTTTCGTTTTTCAAAAAAAGAATCGGCATTTCGCCGAGGAGGTGCGAAACGCCGATTCCGATCGATAGAAACGAGTTGTTCAAAACATTATTCGGAATAAAGAATGCGGTAAACCGCAACGCCGTGCGCCGCCGCACGGTAAGTAAGAACATTGGTCTTTTCGCTCTTTTCGCCCGTCCAGACATCCAAAATCGGGCGCGCGTTTTCGAGCAAGATCTTGCCGTTCTGTTCTTCATCGGAGGTGTTGAAGACCGCAACGGCGCAATCGCCGTTTTCAAGCGTTCTGCGGTAAACGCGGAGTGCGTCGTGTTCGCCGCCGACAATGCGCGTCGGATAATCACACAGCGCGTCGCGGTGCAGACGAAGCATTTCTTCGTTGCAGAGAATATCCTTTTCAAAGTCGTTCAGCCGATCGAGCGGCGTGCTGATCTGAATCGGAGAAAGGAAAAAGGCGCGAAGCGTGTAGGAGAACAACAACTCATCCTCGCTCAGGCGGTTTTCGCCGTCGTAAAAGGCATTTCTGCCGATCTCGAGCATATCCAGATCGTAAAAATGTCCGGGGCAAACATACTTTTTCCACACATCTACCGTATAAGAGCGGCGTTTCAGGTTGTCCCACTCGTCGATCGAATCTTCGTTATCGCGCCACGAATTGCAGTTTTCACGCCAATACGGTCCGTAGGCTTCGCTTGCACGAACGGTAACGCAGAACGAAAAATGGCGGCTTGCCTTGTTCAGCGCCTGCTTCATTAAATCGGCATTGACAGGCTCGGTGGGCGCCCAGTCGTATTTCAGATAGTCAAATCCCCACTCGTCCCACTGTCGAACGTTGTTTTCCTCACGATGCTCTTTTCCTACACCGCCGTTGTACCACGTAAAACGCAGATCGGGTTCTCCGACGGTACAGCCGGGAATCGACGCGAACTCTTCCGGACAGCCCCACGCCGTAAGCATGGGCGTAGAATAGATACCTGCTTTCAGTCCGCAGCGGTGTATATGATCGGTCATTTTCTTCATGTCGGGGAATTTGGCGTTCGGTGCGATGGCGTCATATTTTCCGCCGTACACGCCCTGCCAGCCCGAATCGAGGTTTACGTGCGAAAAGCCGTAATCGGCAAGCCCGCACTCGACCAATTGATCCGCCGAGCGCTCTATATCCGCCTGTGTAACGCGGCTTCCGAATGCCGACCAGGAACAAAATCCGACCAGCGGAGTCAAAAGAGAAAGTCCCTCCCGCACACGAAGCGTCAAAGAGGCACTCGCCGTTCCCTCGTCGTTTTGCGCCGTAAAGGTAAGAGAATAATCCGCGTCCTTTTCGATTTTTCCCGAAAGCACGCGATCCGAAAGAGAAAGTCCCTCGGGCAGATTTTCCGCCGTGAGGGTGATCGGCTGTTTTCCGGTTACGGGAATGCGAAAGAGAAATTTCTTTCCGGTTGCAGCGCCGAGAACCGTCGGCAAATGAAATACAGGTTTTCCGTCAAACGGGTGACATTTTACAATATTCATCTGATTCTTCCTCCTTTTTCCGTCTTTATCAAAGCAAAACGGAGATTTTGAAAGATTTTCTGTGCTTATTATTCTTCCGCCGTTTTTTGATTTACGGCTGTAAGTGTATTTATTGTAAGAAAAAAAGTCGGAATTGTCAATTGACAATTCAAGTACATTTATGGTAAAATCATACTGTAACATCGGTTTGCAAATTTCACAAAAGACGGAGGTCTTTCCATGGGAAAATATCTGCCGGTACAATTGGATGAAGCCGACCCCTTTTACGTTAAAAGCTTCGGGCTGGAAGAGGACGCCACCCTTGCACATTGGAGCGGACGCGGCAAAAGTTACTGTATTTTGCACTTCGTGATCAGCGGAGAGGGAGAGTTTTGCGGGCATACGGTCCGTGAGGAACAGGGCTTTTTTATTTCGCGCGGCGCGGAATATGAATATCACTCCTCCGACGCGCATCCGTGGAATTATTTTTGGGTCATTTTTTCGGAGGAATTGGCAAAAAAGTATGTCGAAAGGCTGCTTTGTCCCGATGAAAACGGGCTCTTTTCGTATTCCTTCCGATTGCCGCTTTTGGAGCTGTGCTCCGGTCTTTTTACCAACAAAACGCTTTCGCATGAAAAAGCTCTGTCGGTCTTTTTCGAGCTTTTGTCCTTCTGCCGCGAAACCGGAAGCGAAAATTCCGCAAAGCCGCGTGCGCACGTCGCACGGGCAAAGCTTTACATCGAGCGAAATTTGCACAAACGCCTGCCCGTCTCCGCCGTCGCCGAAGCGATCCACATCGACGAGCGATATATGTACAACCTTTTCCGGCGGTACGAGCACATTTCGCCGAAGGAATATATACTGAAACGAAAAACCGAGCTTGCCTGCGGAATCCTTTCGGATACAGGGCTGTCGGTCTCGGAAGCGGCGCGCATGACAGGTTTTGGCGAGGTCTGCGACTTTTCAAACTTTTTCTCAAAACGCACGGGGCTTTCTCCGACCGCTTACCGCAGCCGACTGCGCAAAGTGGACGAAGTGTAGTGTTTCGGCGTAAAATAATACAAAACGGAAGCGCGTATTTGTGCTTCCGTTTTTCCTGTTTTATATAAAAATTGTCTTCGGTTATTTCCTTTTAAGAATATCGCACAACGGCAGGACACAGAGAAAGAGCCATTTGCAAATCGCGGAGAACAAAGATTTTGATACAAGAAATGTTTCTATCAGTATTGTCAAATGCCGAGCTGATCGTAATCGACTGCCCCGCCGCAAGATCGATGTACACGGTCACAGATCCGTCATCTGCCCACCCTTTCCGTGTGTCGCGGTCAGAGGGATACAGCGACCATACAAGCGATATTGGTCAGCGTCACTTCGGCAATAAAATCGCCGTTCGGGACATTTGGAAGAGACTCAAACGTATTGTTCCTAAGAGTGTTCGGAGACAGCGACATTTTATATGAGCTTTTCCAGACGGCATAAAACGTCGTGTCCGCATAAATCTCGATCTGTTCACCCGGCAGAACGAAAACCTCACCGCCCGAAACGGCTGCACAGCCGACAAATTCAAAGCCCGCCCGTTTCGAAACATCATCGGCAAAGTGAACGTTCCGAGCGCAGTGCTTGGGGGCGGGAGATCGGAAACGGTATCGGGCGTGTCGGCAGAAAAGATAATTTTCTTTGCATTCGGAACATAATCGGTATATACCGCCGCCGTTTCCAATACTCTTCACCGTGTTCGGCACGTTAATGCCGACGAGTTGCGCGCAGCTGTGAAAAGCACCGTTTCCAATGGATTCACCGCTTTACGTCACATCCGGCTTTGTGAGCTGCTTACAATACCAAAAAGCAAACATTTAAGCCCGAAAACAAGAATTTACTTATTCGGTTTCTGTACGAATCGTAAATATATCCGGAATATTGAAAATGTCTTTTTTCAAAAACACCGGGTAAAAATATTCATCCTTTAATTTAGTAAACTCCAACCACTTAAAGATGTGTATGCGGTCAACCTCGTTTGTTGTGAAATTTTCGTCTCGCGATAATAAATCGGTATCTGTTATATCCATTAAAAAAATGCACAATTCGTGGTAATGCAGATTATCAACATCTTCCGTAAAAAATACTTGGTTTAGCCAAACAGGGCGAACAATCTTAGGTGTTACACCTAATTCCTCCCGAACTTCTCGGATAACGGCGTTTTCCGCAGTTTCTCTTATCGCAACTCTTCCCCCGGGTAAATAGTAGTACGGAGAGCTCTCATCGTGCATTGCTAAAATTTTGCCGTCGGAAATCATCATAGCACATACTCTGTAATTAAACTTTTCATTGCCAATTTAAAAGGAAACGTCCATTTGATTTTCCGCCTCTCATATTTTGATTCGTTAAGGTGATTACGGTGCTAATTGCATTCTCAATTTTTTCATCCCGGCATTTGAGTTATAGTATACATTATACCATACCCTTTATATCAAACAAATACAATCGATTTTCGCCGATATTTTCGCGGCTCGTGAAAGGCTTAGCCGACTTTTTCTTTACGATAGACATTAAGTATGAAAAATGTCGATATAAAGAAAACAGTAAGCAAAAAGCAGATTTTTCTTATCTGCTCGATTATATTTATCGCCATTTACATATTTTTATTCAACAAATGTAAGTTTTGTAACATAAAGCACACTAAAAATCAACCTGCTTCTGTCTTTATAGAAATTGGTATGTTTTTTAAGCAAATAAAATGCAGCGGAAAGCCCGTAGTAAAGCAAGAAGGAAATTACTTTTAATTGGATACGATTGTGGATGGACAGGAGCGACGAGAAGTATAAAATCACATACATATAAGAGAAACGCACGTCACTCTTCCGCAAGGGGCGGACGCTCCGCGTGCGCTTCGACCCGCCCCTTCCGCGCGTAACGTCAGCGCATGGGGTAAGAATGTAGTCCGCGGCGTACATCCCCACCGAACGCGCTGCGCGCGTTTTTTGCCGAAAAGAGGAAAAAAGAAACCGCGTGCCGGAAGGCAAGCGGTTCGGGGACACCGGAGCAAAAAATCTTATTCGAAAAATCCGATGACGAAAGATCAAGAACGGAGGCATCCGTCAAAAAATGAATGAACCCTCCGAATCGATCTTTAAGTTACACAAAACAAAAAAAGAGACGCTCGAAAGAGCATCTCTCTTGTGTTAGCACTGACCTATCTTACCGGACCGTCGCCAGTCGAGTATTGTCGGCGTGATTGAGCTTAACTGCCGTGTTCGGAATGGGAACGGGTGGA
>URJL01000045.1 GCA_900548115.1 uncultured Eubacteriales bacterium | reverse complement strand
TACGAGATTTCTGCCTGTCTCGTGGGCTCGGAGATGTGTATAAGAGACAGCTCTTTGCGGCGTCGGAGTCGGCATTTTCGTCTTGGCTGTTTTCATCGACATTCTTTGTTTCATCGACAGCCGAAGTGTCGTTTGCGACGTCTTTATCCGTCGAAAGGTTCGCGTCCGCGACGGCGGCGTCCTCGCTGTCCGCAAAGACCGTTCCGACCGAAGCGGAGGTGAAAGAAAGAAGCAGGGCGGACAGAAAGAGCGCGCCGACGCGCTTTGCCGTCCGACGGGAGAAATGAAGCATCATAGTGGGGTTACTCCTTTTTTGGGTTTTGAATTCGCAGTCTATCAAAGAGCAGAGCTTTTCGCCGGGCGGAAAGCCCCGTTCGGATGTTTGCAATTTCAAATGTGTTTTTTGTTCGCGGCGGGAAAAGAGACCTTTTTCGGTTCTTTTTTCTTTTTCCACAGATCCCGCTGCCGTTCTTTTCGCTCGGGCGTCCCGGGGACATAATCGATTCCCCCGTGACTGAACGGATTGCAACGTAAAAGGCGCCACAGCGAAAGGAGCGTGGCACGGAAAAAGCCGTGCGTTTCGTACGCGCGGAACGCATATTCGGAACAGCTCGGATAATATTTGCAGGTCGGCGCTTTCTTTTTGTCGGAAAGCTTTTCGCGGTAAAAAGCGATGCAGGAAAGAGCCGCACGGCAAAACGGGGATTTTTTCATGATTTTTTCTTTGCGTTTGCGCCGTTCGCTTTTGCGCCCGCTTTTTTCGAGTTCGGCTTTGCCTTCATATCAAAAAAATCTTCTTTGGAAACGATGCTTTTCAGCGAGCGGGAAATGTCGCTCGATTTGACATACGGGGCAAACGCGGCACTGCGCGCGGCGATGACCAAAAACCAGCCGTCTTTGATGTAAGTATAATTCTCCCGATAGGCGACGCGGATGAGTCGTTTTACACGGTTGCGCTTGCACGCCTTGCCGAGCTTGCGGTTGACGGTGATTCCGAGTTTTGTTTTCATGGCGCTCCCGTCGGGATTTTTTCGGAAATTGCGAAGCGCGTAGACGGCGATGTATTTTGTCGTTTCGCATTTTCCCTTGGTGTATGCCTTGGAAAACAGATGGTTTTCGGTCAAGGGCAAAATCAATTTTCTCATGCGTGACCGTTCCTTTCCGTTTCTGTTTTGCACGTCTTGCATTTTTTGAAAGTTCGGACACCCGTCGTGCGCGGCGGCGCAAAACGGGGGTGTTCAGCAAAAAAGGGCGCACGACAAGTCCCGACAAAGCGTGTATGTCGGAGGTCGGACACCCTGTTTTGCATTTTTGAAACCAAAAGCCGCCCGAAAAATTCGGGAGAGCTTTTCTTTGGCAGAATGAAATCGGACTGCAATCAATAGGTGAGTCTGGCTCTGCCCTTCAGGCGTCTTCTCTTCAAAACCTTTCTGCCGTTTGCGGTTTTCATACGCTTTCTGAAGCCGTGTTCTTTCTTTCTCTGAAGCTTCTTGGGCTGATATGTTCTAACCATGTTTAGCACCTCGCTTTCTCATCGGGAATTTTCGTCGGTATAAAGCGCACGAACACATTTTGCCGATATAAATAAATTATACACAAAATCCCTCGGCTTGTCAAGTGGATGAGACGTATTTTTCGTATTTTTTGAAAAATCTTCCCGCCTCACGCCCCTTTGTCGGCGCTTGCTTCTTTGTTTTTTCGCTTCGGGTCGGCGAAAAACGGTTTTCTCTGTCCGAAACGAAAAATCATGTTTCATTGTTTTTTGCGTTTATGCTTTTTTGCTTGTCCAGATACGTTTGCAGAATGATCTGCGCCGAGAGCGTGTCGATCGATGCCTTTCGTTTTTTTCCGAAAGTTCCCGTCTCGCGCATATAGCCCGCCGCCATGATGGTGGTGCGGCGCTCGTCGCAGAATTCGACGGGAAGACCGCTTTTTTCCTCCACCATGCGGGCGAAGGTGCGCACCCGTTCGGCGCGGTCGCCTTCGCTTCCGTTCAGATTGAGCGGAAGCCCCACAACGATCTTTTCCGCACCGTTTTCCTGCGCCTTGCGGCAGGTGATCTCGACCGCTTCGCGCAGTCCGCTTGCTTTTTCGGTGCCGATACCGCCGGCAAGAAAACCGGTCGGATCGGAGACGGCGTAACCGGTACGCACATCGCCGAAATCCACTCCGAGAATTCTCACGTTTCGCTCTCCTTTTCGCCTTGCACTTCTTTTTCTTTCTTTTCGAGCGACTCCTTGCGCAGACTGTCGATCAGCGCGGAAATGTGCGCACCGTGCTCGAGACTGTTGTCGGAAAGAAAAGTAAGCTCGGGCGTGAGACGCAGATTCAGCCTTGCGGCAAGCTCGCGGCGGATATAGCCCGCCGCACTGCGCAAGCCTTTTCCGACTTCCTTTGCGTCCCCGCCGTACACGCTGAAGCGCACCTTGCAATATTTCAGATCGGGTGTCGTTTCAACGCCGACGATGCTCAAAAACGACGCAGATACGCGCGGGTCTTTTACCGTGCGCAGAATGTCGGTAAGCTCTCTTGAAATTTCTTCGTTTATGCGGGCGGTCTTAAACGCCGCGCCGCCTTTGTTTTTGGATGGCATATAAATTCAGACTCCTTGGTTCGGCGAATAAAGCGTTCTGTCTCTTGTCAGATCTCGCGCTTGATCTCCTCCATCACAAATGCTTCGAGTATATCGCGCTCCTTGATATCGTTGAAACGCTCAAGACCGATACCGCACTCATAGCCCTGCGCGACTTCCTTTACATCGTCCTTGAAACGGCGCAGCGAGGCAATCTTGTCCTCGGCGATCACGATGCCGTCGCGAACGACGCGAATCTGCGCGTTGCGGGCGATCTTTCCGTCCAAAACATACGAACCGGCAATAAATCCGACGTTCGGAACGTGGATCGTCTGGCGCACCTCGGCGTGACCGATGACGTTTTCCTTATATTCGGGCGCCAGCATACCGTTGATGGCGGCGGTGATCTCTTCGATGCATTCGTAAATGATACGATAGGTGCGGATGTCCACCTTTTTCTGCTCGGCGGAATCGGTCGCGCCCTTGTCGGGGCGGACGTTGAAGCCGACGATGATGGCGTTGGAGGCATCGGCAAGCATAACGTCGCTTTCCTTGATACCGCCGACGGCGCAGTGGATGACCTTGACCTTAACTTCATCGTTCGAAAGCTTTTCAAGCGACGACTTGACGGCTTCGGCAGAGCCCTGCACATCCGCCTTGACGATGATGGCAAGCTCCTTTGTTCCCTCGTTGATCTGATCGAACAGCGTGTCGAGCGAAACCTTGGCGTTTGCCTTGAATTCCTCTTCCTTGGCGTCGGTCTTTCTCTTTTCGACCAGCTCGCGCGCCATCTTTTCGTCGGCTACGGCGCGGAATTCGTCGCCCGCCTCGGGCACCTCCGAAAGACCCGTGATCTCGACGGGGACCGACGGTCCGGCGGTCTTCTGAAGCTTTCCGTTTTCGTCGCACATCGAGCGGACACGGCCGATCGCCGTGCCGGCGATAACGACGTCGCCCTGACGGAGCGTACCGTTCTGTACGAGGACGGTCGACACGGGACCGCGTCCCTTGTCGAGCTTGGCTTCGATGACGATACCGCGCGCTTCGCGGTTGGGGTTGGCTTTGAGATCCTGCATATCGGCGACGAGCAGAACCATTTCCAAAAGCTCGTCGATGCCCTGATGCTTGAGCGCCGAAACGGGAACGCAGATGGTGTCGCCGCCCCATTCCTCGGGAACAAGGTCATACGCGGTGAGCGCCTGTTTTACATTATCCGCATTCGCGCCGACTTTATCCATTTTGTTGATGGCAACGATGATCGAAATGCCGGCGGCTTTGGCGTGGTTGATGGCTTCGACCGTCTGCGGCATGATACCGTCGTCGGCGGCGACCACGAGAATGGCAATATCGGTCGCCTTTGCGCCGCGCGCACGCATGGCGGTGAAGGCTTCGTGACCGGGAGTATCAAGAAAGGTGATGTCGCGTCCGTTAATCTTGACGCGGTAAGCACCGATCGCCTGCGTAATGCCGCCCGCTTCGCCCGCGGTGACATTGGTGTGGCGGATGGCGTCGAGAAGCGAGGTCTTGCCGTGGTCGACGTGACCCATGACGCAGACGACGGGACTGCGGGGCTGAAGATCCTCGGCTTTGTCCTCTTCGTCCGAGAAGAGTTTATCCTCGATCGAAAGAACCACTTCTTTTTCGGCGGTGATGCCCATTTCGTCGGCAAGCAGATACGCGGTATCGTAATCGACGTACTTGTTTGCGCCGACCGCGTCCATGCCGAGACCCATCATGAGAAGCTTTTTGATAACTTCGCCGGTGGTGATCTTAAGTTTTGCGGCAAGGTCGGAGATCATGATCTCGTCGGGAAGGGTGATCGGTCCCGTGAACTTCTTGACCTCGGGCTGAGCGGCGGGCATTTTGCCCTTCTTGCCGAGTTTTCCGCCGCGAAGGGGAGCGGAAAATCCGCGTGCCGCCGATTCGTTGCGGTTGATGCGCCCGCCCGCACGGTTCTGCGGAGACTGGGCTTTTTTCTGCTTTTTCTTGCCGCCCTCGTCGGTATTTACGCGGTCGGGCACAAGATTGTCGAGGCGCTCGTCATACTTCGAAAGATCGACTTCGTGCGAACGAATGTCGACAAGACGCACATTCGAGTCGTTGCGCACGCCGCTCTCGGGGCGCTGGACCGTCTCGTCGACGGCTGCTGCGGGACGTTCGGAGGCATAGCGGCTGCGGGCGCGTCCGTCCTTGTCGTAGATCGGGCGGATGCTGGGCTGACGAACCGACTGACCGTAATCGTCGTCCTTGTCGCGTCCGGGGGCAGGCTTTCCGAATTTTGCGCGGTTTTTGTCAAAAGCGTTCTTGGGCTTCTGCGGAGCGGGTGCGGCGGGAACCTTTACAAAGCCGTCCTTGCCGAAAATTTCGGTAGGCTGCTTTGCGGGGGTCGCGGACTGCTTGTTGAAGCGGTCGTTGAAACGCGAAACATTATCGCGCACGGGTGCGTTTCCGCCGGGGCGCTTATCGCCGAAGGAATTGCGCTCGCCGTAAGGACGGTCGCCGTTCGGACGGTTCTGCTGCGGGCGCTTGTCTCCCGCGCCTGCGCGGTTGGCAAGAGCGGCGGCGCGCTGTGCGATCGAGGCGGCGGAGTTGATGGCTGCCTGCGAAATGGCGGGACGCTTGGGCGCGGCGGGAGCTGCTTTGACCGGCTCTTTTGCGGGTGCGGACGCTTTTTCGGACGCTTTTGCGGTCTCCGTCGGCGCTTCCTTGACCGGAGCGGGCTTTTCGTCCTTCTTTTCTGCCTTTTCCGCTTTCGGTTCTTCTTTCTTTTCCTCGCGGACGGGCGCGGATTTTTCGGCGCTTTCCTTCTTTTCCGCCTTTGGCTCTTTTGCGGCGGGGGTTTCTTCGATCTTCGCCTTTTCTTCGGCGACGGGTTCCTTCTTTGCCGTCGCAAGGGCGAAATAATCGGAGATATCCGAAAGCTCAAATTTCTTGGTATAATGCGTTAAAATGAGCGAGACCTCGCTGTCCTCGAGAGAAGCCGACGCGGACTTATCGGGAATTCCCTTGGCGGCGAGAAAATCCACCAGTTCCTTTCCTTTGATCCCGAGGTCCTTCGCAAGGGAATTGACTTTATTCTTCTTGGTAGTTTGTGCCATATATCACTGCACCTCCGTTATGTTGTGCGCACAAGACGCTTTTTCCATGCTCTTGAAAACGATCTTTTCGAAGCCGGGGCGAACAAGCGCCGCCGCCGAAACAAGACCGCTTTTGCCCAGATGACGGGCAAGGGTATCCATACCGCACGGTAAAAGAATGTAGCGGACATTTGCCGAACGAATTTTTCCGAGAAGCTTTTCGCGGGTGTTTTCGGAAAGATCCTGCGCCAAAAAGACAAGTCTTGCTTTCCCGCGCGAAAGCGCAAGCGTGACCGCTTCGTTTCCGACGGCAAGACCGCCCGCGTTCATCGCAAGTCCCAGGGCGCCGAGAATCTTCGGAAGAGTTTCCTTCAAAAGCGCGCGGGAGGTGGGGTCGCCGTACAGCAAAAGCGTATCGTCAAACGTTTTTTTCATCCGCATCCTCGCTTTCCGCCGCAAGGGTAGCGGCCAGCTTTTCATATATCTCGGCGGGAATTTCGACCTCGAGAGCCGATTCGAAGCGCTTTGCCTTGCGGGCTTTGTTGAAGCAGGCAAGCTCGGGGCAAAGATAAGCTCCGCGCCCCGATCTTTTCCCCGTTCTGTCGATGAGGATCTCTCCTTCGGGAGTCCGCACAACGCGGATCAGTTCGTTTTTGGGGCGGCGTTCGGCGCAGCCGAGACATTTTCTTTCGGGAATTTTTTTATTCATATCCTGTGCGTTTTCCGTATCCTTTCTGCTTTTGCGATTTTTTATTCTTCGGATTCCTCGCCGCGGGAAGCTTCCTTCAAAGCCTCGGCAAGCTTTTCGCCGAAGGCGGTGGAGGGTTCGTCCGCACCGCTCATCGCACTTTCGTAAAGGGCTTTCTTTTCTTCGGAAGCGCTCTTGATATCAATCTTCCAACCCGTAAGCTTTGCGGCAAGACGGGCGTTCTGACCGCGCATACCGATGGCGAGCGACAACTGATCGTCGGCGACGATCACACGGCAGGAGCGCTCGTCCAGACGGATGACCGACTGAACGTCGGCGGGGGACAGGGCGGATTTGATATATTCCTCCGGCTCGTCGCTGTACAGAATGATGTCCAGCTTTTCGCCGTGAATTTCTTTCATTATGTTGTTTTTACGCAGATTTTTCGGACCGATGCATGCGCCGATGGCTTCGACGTTGGGGTCGCGCGATTCGACGGCGATCTTGGTACGCGAGCCTGCCTCGCGGGCGATGCTGCGGATGACGACCGTGCCGTCCTGAATTTCGGGAACCTCCAATTCAAAAAGGCGCTTGACAAAACCGGGATGGGTACGGGACAGAAGAACGGCGGGACCGCTCGTGTCGCGCTTGACCTCCATGACGTAGACCTTGATCAGCTCTCCTTCGCGGAAGACCTCACCGGGGATCTGCTCGTTTTTGAAGAGGGTCACGACGTTCTTTCCGATGGCAAGACCGACATTCCCCGTTTCGGGGTCGATCCGCGTTACCTCGGCGGTGACGATGTCCTCTTTCTTGTTTTCGTATTCGTTGATCATGTTGCGGCGCTCGGCTTCGCGAATGCCCTGAATGATGACCTGCTTTGCCGTCTGTGCCGGAATGCGCTTGAAGCTGCGGGGCTTAATTTCCACTTGAACGAAATCGCCGACTTCGTAAGAAGTCTTGATCTTGCGCGCGTCCTCGAGCTTGATCTGCGTCTCGGGATCGAAGGTGTCGAACGGTTCGTCGCCGTCGTCGTAGAAATCGAAATCCACATCGTCGTCTTCTCCTTCGGCGTTTTCATGTACGATGGTCAGCGCGTTGGGGTCGACTACCTCCAAAAGCTTGTAAACGTGAATCTCCTGTTTTTCGGGGTTCAGCTCTACCTTCAGGTTGGAGTTTTTGGTTTCCTTTTTGTAGGCGGTCAGAAGCGCCGCCTCAATCTTTTCGATCATATAATCCTTCGGGATTCCTTTTTCCTTCTCCAATAAATCCAGAGCGCGGAAAAATTCCTTTTGCTCGTTTGCCATTTTTTTCGGTTCCTCCGTTTCGTTTTCGGTTTCGATTTCGGTTTTTATAAGTCGGCGACGACCGTCATTTTGGCGATCGCTTTTCGCTCCAGGACGATCGGGTCTTTTCCATCGGGTGTGAGGGTCACGGTGTCGTTTTCCGGGTCGCAGGAGGAAAGCGTCGCCGCAAGGCTCTTGCTTCCTTCGTAAGCGATGTAGAGACGAACCAGAACCGCGCTTCCCAAAAAGGCGTTCATGTGACTGTAGGTGCGCAGCTCGCGCTCAAGTCCGGGCGAAGAGATCTCAAGGCAATAGCTGTCGGGGATCGGATCGGCTTCGTCGAGGATCGCGCCCACCGCGTCGTTCACCATTTCGCAGTCGTCAAGGCTTATTCCTTCATCCTTGTCGATGGTGAGAATCAGATTCCAGCCGGTCGCGTCCTTTACGTATTCGACGTCCCACAGACGGCAGCCGCACTCTTCGACGGCACTTTCGGTAAGCTCGCGGACGATCGCGGCGACGGGTTTCTTTTTCGCTTTGTTTTCCATGGTGCTCCGTGTGTTCCTTCCCGGATGATAGGATATGCAAAAGAAGGGCTGAATAAACCGTAAAGAGCGGTTCGCACCGCTCTTTACACTCCGTATCATCCTTTTTCTCCCTGTAGTATAGCACAGGATTTTGAAAATTGCAAGGTTTTTTTCAAAATTGTTTCGTTTTTTCATAATTTCCCGTTTCGGGCGGTGCGCGGTTGACAAAAAGCGAAAAAAACGGTATGATAAGAGAAAAAACAAAAGACGTGAAAAAACGGCGCGGGCGGGAACTTTTTTCCCGCTTTTGCGTCCAACAAAAAAAGCAAGGATGCCGTATGAGTAAAATCAATTGGAAAGGCGGAGCGCTTACCGCTCCCATACCGCCGGTGCTGGTCACCTGCTCCGATAAAGAGAGCAATCGCGACAATGTTTTCACCGTCGCATGGACGGGAATCCTCAACACAAAACCGCCGAAAACCTATATCTCGGTGCGCCCCGAACGTTTTTCCTACAATATTATAAAGGAGAGCGGATACTTTGTCATTAATCTCACGACCGAGGATATGATCCTCGCCGCCGATTTTTGCGGAGTACGCAGCGGTCGGGATCTGGATAAGTTCGAGCATTGCGGACTTTTGCGCGAGAAAGCGAAGACCATCCCGTGCCCGATGCTCATGCAAAGCCCCCTGTGTCTTGAGTGCCGCGTCGAAAAAATCGTTCCGCTCGGCACGCACGATATGTTTATCGCCGATATCGTTGCGGTTGACGTTGACGAGACGCTGATCGACGGAGCGGGACGGCTGCACCTTGACCGCGCCCGCCTTGCCGCTTTTGCCCACGGCGAATATTTCGCGCTCGGACGAAAGCTCGGCTCGTTCGGTTATTCGGTGCGGAAAAAGGGCGCAAAGGGAACGATCGGAAAAGATTCACGCCCGAACCGCTCGCAGAAGAATGAAAAAAATCGCGAGGAAACGAAACTTAACAAAAAGTTTACGAAACGGTGAGTATCGCACAGACCCTTTTTTCACTGTTGTTCATGCCGCAGTCGACGCGGTGTGAAACAAACTTTTTGCACGTTTTTATGGAAAACGCCTGTTTTTTGCTTGACAAAAACGCAATTTCGGTATATTATATATATGTTGTATAGTCGGTATGATGGACGGAGATTCTTTTTCTGTCCGTGCCGACTCGGAGTGTTACACATAAGAAAGGATGAAGAGCATGAGAAAACTCAGAAGCATCTTAGCAGCGGTGATGGCTGTAATGCTGATCCTTACGGCTGTACCGTTTACGGCATCGGCTGCGAACCTTGCCGGATTTTCCGACTTCCCTACGGGATGGTCGTATGCCGCCATGACCGACGCCGTGAACAACGGACTTCTTACCGGCTACGGCGACGGCACAATCCGTCCGCAGGAGCGCCTTACGAGAGCGCAGATGGCGGCGATCATCAACCGCGCGTTCGGCGCCGAGATCAAGGCGGATATTGCAGGCAAATACAGCGATGTAAATCCCGGCGACTGGTTCTACGACGACATTGCAAAGGCAGTCAACATGAAGACCTTTGCGGGCGACGATTCGGGCAACATGCGTCCGAACGAGCCGATTACGCGTGAGGACGCGATGGTGGTCATTTCACGCGCGCTGGTCGTAAGCTCAATGGGAACCGAACTGCTTTATAACTATACCGACCGCGACACGGTCGACGGTTACGCCGAGGCAGCTGTCTGCGCTTTCCTTGACCGTCATTACGTTCAGGGCTACGGCGACGGCACCATCCGCGGACGCAACTACATAACCCGCGAGGAATTTGCCCAGATCATGGATAATATCTTTGCGGCGTATGTGCGTGTCGGCGGTGAAATTACGGTCGGAAACAGTGAGGGAGAGGTCATCATCACCGGCGACAACATCGGCGCGGGCAATACTGTTCGAATCTCTTCCTCTTACATAAACGGCGATCTCATCATCGGTGACGGTCTCAGCACTGCCGATATCATAATCGAAAACGTCGATGTGAAGGGGCGCATTCTTCTTCGCGGCGGCGAGGGAACCGTAACCTTCAAGAATGTGAAGCTCGGTACGCTCATCGTCACCAACGACGTGAACGGAACCGTAAACTTCTTGCACTACAGCGATGAAGCGCTCTTTAAGAACGCAGTCTACAATACCCCCGCGACCTTCCTTGACCGTACGGTCGACGGCGGAAGCGCATCGGGTACCGGTCGACTGAATCACGATACCACCCGCGTCGGCAACAAGGACGCCGGAACGGGACCGAAGGAGGATAAGAAGCCCCCCATCATCGTGGTTCCCGGCGGAGGCGGAACGGTTGCAAACTATTACACGGTAAATTTCCGTTACGAAGACGGCACGCTCATCACCGGCGCGACCTATAATGTACGCAGCGGAAGCACGCTTGACGCCTCCAAGATTCCCGCCATTCCCGCAAAGACCGGTTATGACGCGAAGTATTGGTACTATTATGCGACCGACAGTGATAAAATCCACAACCGCAAGACCGTATTTACAAGCACCGTAAAGGTTAACAACGATATCGAGGTATACCCTTACTACGAAAAGAAGACCTTTACCGTCACCTTCGATCCCGACAACGGCGAGAGTGCAACGACCGTCAACGTAAAATACGACGAGACCACAGCGCTTCCGACCGCGCCGACCAAGACAGGATTTATGTTTGCCGGCTGGTTCTACACCGAGGGCGGCGTCGAAAAGGAATTTACCGCCGCGACGCCCGTGACCGACAACATCACGGTCAAGGCAAAGTGGACGACGGCGCTTTACACCGTGATCTTCAAAAACGGCGCGGATGAATATCACAAGATCGAAAACATTCCGTACAATACGACCGTAATGCTTCCGACCGCGCCGATCAAGACCGGCTTTACCTTTGGCGGATGGTTTGACGAACACGGAATCGAATTTACCGATACCACAAAGGTGACGGCGAGCATTACCGTTTATGCAAAATGGATCGGGGAAACCTTTACCGTAACCTTCTGGGAAATCGACGAAGAACGCAACAAGGTTGAAAACATCGCATCGGGTGAAAAGGTTGCCGATGCCGACATCACGACCGCGACCGACGCTTTGGATGAAGCCGAGCTTGCGGGTTATGTTGCAAACAAGTCGAATATCTCCGCAACCTACAACAAAGATGTAAAACACATGGTTCCCGGTGACTGGTACTTCAAGGAAGGCACCGAGTGGAAGAAGTTTGACAGCACGATCGCCGTTTACCGCGACCTCGATGTCTACTATATGTTCACCTTCTTAAAGGTTCATCTCAATCTTTCGAGTTATCTCGGCACGGCGGGCAACATTGCCGTTGACGTTCCGTATGCGCCCGACACCGAAGCGGTCAAGAGCGTGCTCGACGGACTTTACCTTGCAAACAGCAGTGCCGTTGTGGCAATGCAGAAGATTCTCGGCGAAGCCTACGGCAGAAGCATCAACGCTTTTGGCGTAAGCTATACGCCGGTAGGAAACGACGGAAAGATCGGTAACTTTATGTACAATTACCGTCTGATCAACCTTCTCGGCGAGGGGACGATCCGCCGCTATACCAAGGAATCCATCGAAGACATGATCCTGAACGACAAGACGCTTCTTGCCGAAGGAATCAAAACGGTTGCTTCGCATCTCGGAAACACCTCGTCGAGCGAATATACCGCAACCGCCGCTTATCTCAAGACGGCGGACGGCAAGAACTTGCTCCGTTCGTTCATGAACGATAACGAAGGCTTCTGGATCGATTATCTCGTGGAGACGCCCGAGGGCAGAGCGATCCTGCTTCCGTACCTCCGCCCGCTCCTTCCCGGATATACCGACGCACAGATCATGGCTATGATCGAAGCCGATCCCGTGTCGGCAAAGAATCGCATCCGTACCGACAAGGCGGCTGTGATCGAATATATTCTTTCGAGCGATGCGAATCTTGCTTCCATGATTGAACAGGTTTGCAAGGTTGTTAGTACCGACAATGCGCTTCGGGACAGCTTTGCCGATAAAGCAGCCGACACGATCCATGCCGCAACCGATAAGGATGCCGCTTTTGTCGACCGCGCTGTAGAGGTTGCCTCCGCAGCATACGAAGACAAGATTGAAGAATTTATCACAAGCCTCAAGAATGACGATACCTTCCTCGTGGACGCCGACCGCAAGTTTATCATCCTTGCGCTGAGCAAGAAGCTTGCAAGCACGACGTACGATGAGATCAAGGCAAAGCTTCCTTCGGCAATCTTCAAGATTCTCGATGACGCGGTTGCAAAGGACATTTTCAACAAGACGCTCGACGCTTACCGTACACAGGTTGATGCCGTAAAGGCAACCGTGACCGATCCCGCATACGACGGCACGAAGCAGTATGTCAACACCTGCTGTCTCATCACGGTCGATCCCGTAGAGCAGGTTCTTATTCCCGAATATGACCGCTTCTTCGTCGGCAAGATCGATCCCGCCATCAAGGACAACAAGTATTATACCCTTAATCCGTATATTGCCGAGATTGAACAGCTTCTGAAGGTTGAGTCGATTCTCGACAAGAAGACCGACGGCTACTATATGCGCTCGGCTTCCGACTACTACGCGCTGATTTATAAGCTCGCCGTTCTCTCGACCGATGCCGGCACATGGTTTGTCGATAACGTACCCGAGAGCGAACTGGACGATGCGATTGAAGCAACCGTTTCGCGCATCGGCGGCTATCTTGACCGTCTGATCGATAAAGTAACCTTCCTGCAGAACGGCAAGGTGGACGAGGCGAGAAATCGCGTACGGGAGCTTGTACGCAAGCTCGTTGACAAGAACAATTCCGATTTGTGGAACACGGCGACCGAGACCCTGTTCACCGATAAGCTTCCCGTGGCCTATGATAAGGCAAAGGATCTGATCTACGATAAGCTCGGCTTTGATGCAGACAACACCGTAATCGTTACGGTCGGCTCGGACAACGAGACCGTGACCGTAACCGACGGCGTAAAGACCGTTACGAAGAAGCTTTCCGATTTGCTGAAGCAGTATGCCGACGGCAAGAAGGGAATTTCGGTCAGTGGCACGGTAATTACCGTGAAAGGAAAGTCGCTCGACGCGAAGAAGGTTGTCTCGAAGCTTACCGCAAAATTCGGCAGCACCTTTACCGTGAAGGTTGAACACAATGCCGACAATACGGAATATAAGCTCACGGTCAACAGCGATTATGTACTGATCCAAAAGATCCTGAAGTAAAAAATCGATCGAGTGTTGTGGGTAAACGTTGTTTTACCCACAACGTTTTCAGGGGACAAATTTTCCGCGGCTTTTTCTCGATAACGTGAAAAAAAGGTGCGGGATTCCTTCGAAAACGGCAAGAGCCGCCGTTTTGCACGGCGAAAAAGAAAAGAGGTATGCATATGCGCAAACAGACAAAAATGGTTCTTTCTCTGCTGCTTGCGGCGCTTCTTACAGCGTCATCCGCCGCAGTTTTTGCCGATCAGCCGACGACGGCGGGGAAAATTGCAGAGGAGCAAACGGCTCCTCCGATCGACGGAACGCCGGTCGTCGTAAAGCTCGGCGACGTTTTCTTCGATGTTCCGACAGGTTCGGAGCTTGAAAAAGCCGTCTCCAAGCTGAAGGAAGCGGGTGTTTTGCACGGCTATGAGGACGGAAGCTTCCGTGCCGCAAACAGCCTTACCCGCGCCGAATTCTGCAAAATGGTCAATAAGCTTTTCGGTTACACGGCAAAGGCACAGGAGACTTTTCCCGATGTGACGGCGGAAAACTGGTATTATGACGACGCGCTCATTGCCAAACAGCAGGGCTATATTGCGGGCTATGAGGACGGCACTTTCCGCGGCAGCGCAACGGTATCGCGCGAGCAGGTTTGTGTGATCCTGAACCGCATTTTGGGGCTTTACAAGATTCAGGACGTCACTGTGTCGGACGAGGTGTCCGACTGGGCGAAGGAAAGCGTGGCGACCGTCATTTCCAACGGCTTTATGAAGCTCGAGGACGGCGGCGTCTTCCGCGCAAAGCAGGATATCACCCGTGACGAGTTTGCCCGTCTTTTTGCCCTGTTTGTTCAGGAGAAGACGGAGGATAAGGGTACGACCGGCGGAAGCACGGGCGGAAGTACCGGCGGAAGTACCGGCGGAAGTACGGGCGGAAGCACGGGCGGCAGTACCGGCGGAAGCACGGGTGGAAGCACGGGCGGAAGCACGGGCGGAAGTACCGGCGGAAGCACCGGTGGAAACACCGGTGGAAGCACGGGCGGAAGCACCGGCGGAAGCACGGGGGGAAGCACGGGCGGCAGTACCGGCGGAAGCACAGGCGGAAGCACGGGCGGAAGCACGGGTGGAAGCACGGGCGGCAGTACCGGCGGAACGACTGATCCCGAAAAGCCCGATCCCGTCGAAGATCTCACACAGGACGATATCGTGATCGAAGAGATGGAGAAGCTGCTTGCCGACCTCAAGAGCCGCAAGCGCTTTACACATCAGAGTGAAATATCCCCCTTCTATAAGAAAATGCAGGGCGTTTTGGCGGATATCATTGCCGACAGTGAAACCAAGCTGATCACGCCCGAATACGTTACCGAAAATTACGGTGCGATCATGTCGGAGATCCGTGATGAATATTACGGTCTGTGTGATACCTGTATCGGTGAGTTCAACGCTATCGTGAGCGATTGCGCAACCAAATACAAGACGGTTTTGGTGGAATATTTTTACGATATCATTCCCGAAGAAGCCTTTGAGGCAATCGGCGGAACGAAAGAATAAACTGCAGGAAATTGTGCCGAAGGCACGGGCTTAAAAACGGCTTTTTCAACCGTTTTGTCCCCCGCGCTTTCGGCGCCTTTTTTGCTTTACGAAAAAATGCTTTGCGAAAAGAATGCTTTTTGAAAAAGAAAGCCTTGCGAAAAAAGAAACTGACGGAAGGTCGGGAGGTCGGAAGGTCGGAAACGGAAAGTGTGAAAAATATGGAACTTCGCATTATGACTTACAATATTCAGCACGGAGAGGATCACGCGCTTCGGCTTGCCGAACACCGCGCGGTGATCGATCTTGAAAAAACGGCAGACACCGTTCGCCGCGTCGGCGCGGATATCTGTGTGCTGAACGAAGTGCGCGGCAAGGGGCTGACGGAGGAATATACGGAACAGGCGCAGACGATCGGCGCTTCGCTGGGATTTCACTCCGTATTCGGTCGCTCGACCCTCGTCGGCGGAACCGAGCCGTACGGAAACGCGATGGTCAGCCGCTTTCCCATCGAATCGGCGGAGGTGATTCCGATTCCCGACTCGATCGCGGACGGAAAAGTCCCGCAGAACGTGGAAAGCCGATCGGTCTTGCGATGTACCTTTTCGCTTGACGACGGAAAGAAGCTTACGGTTTTGTCGTCGCATTTCGGGCTTTCGGACGCCGAACGAAAAAACGCGGTTGCACTTTGTGAAAAATTGCTGGACTCGGAGAAAGTGCCAACTGTTTTGCTTGGCGATTTCAATGCCGTGCCGACGGACGCGGTCTTGTCCCCGCTTTTTCGCAAGTATCAAAGCGCGGAAGATCTGTGCGTCTGCACTTTTCCGACCGAAAAGCCGAGCAGCCGCATTGATTATATCTTTCTGAACGACAAGATCGAGCTTCTGAACAGCGGAATCGGCAAAGACTCCGCAAGCGATCATCTGCCTGTGTGGGCGGACATTCGGTTTTGAAAGAAGACATTTTTCGATAACCGTCTCCGCCAAGTCCGCTGAGTGAAAATGAAAATCATCCCCGAAAGCCGTGCCGTTTGTCTGCGGCGAGAGCGCACCCGGCGTTCCGTTAATAAGCGCCCCTCAGCGCCTTTTGGCACCGCTTGATGCCTTTTGATGCCTTTTGGCGACAACGGGAAGAGTACACAAAAACCGAGAGGAAAATAAAAAAAGACGGAGAAAGCAAAAGCTTTCTCCGTCTT
>URJL01000044.1 GCA_900548115.1 uncultured Eubacteriales bacterium | reverse complement strand
GACTTTGAAGAACCTGTTGCACCGCCGCAGCCGTCTCTGCCTGTCTTGCCGCCGAGCAGAACAACGATATCGCCTGGAACAGGAGCTTCACGTCTTATATTGCTTGCAGGAGCAGCTCCGAGAACAGCGCCTATCTCCATTCTTTTTGCAACATAACCCGGGTGGTAAACTTCGGCAACGTGACCTGTTGCCAGACCTATCTGGTTGCCGTATGAACTGTAGCCGTTAGCTGCGCCGACAGTTATCTTTCTCTGCGGGAGCTTTCCGTTGATAGTGTCCTCAACGGGAACGAGCGGATTTGCCGCACCGGTCACACGCATAGCCTGGTATACATATGAACGTCCTGACAGCGGATCGCGGATAGCGCCGCCGAGACAGGTAGCTGCACCGCCGAAAGGCTCGATCTCGGTCGGGTGGTTGTGCGTTTCGTTTTTAAAGAGCAAAAGAAAATCTTCGTCTTCTCCGTCGATGTTTACTTTGATTTTGACGGTGCAGGCGTTGATCTCCTCCGATTCGTCCAATTTGGAAAGGAATCCGTCGTGCTTCAGCTTTTTTGCCGCGATCGTGGCGATATCCATAAGCGTTTTCGGCTTTTCCTCACGGCAAAGCACACGGCGCGTTTCTTCGTAGCGCGCATAGGCGCGCGCGTGGAGCGGCGAGACAAAGTCGGCTTTGTCAAGTATCGTCGTAAAGGTTGTGTGGCGGCAGTGATCCGACCAATAGGTGTCGAGAATGCGAAGCTCGGTCACGGTCGGCTCGCGTTTTTCGCTGCGGAAATAATCGCGGCAGAAAAGAAGATCGTCCGTATCCATGGCAAGTCCGCGTTCGCGAATGAAGTCTTTTGCGCTTTTTTCGTCAAGCGCAAGAAAACCCGAAAGACACTCGATCTCCTTCGGCGCTTCGGTATCGACCGAAAGCGATGTACACGGCTCGAGCGACGCTTCGCGGCTCTCGACGGGATTGATGATAAAGCGCTTGATCTTTTCGACGTCTTCGCGCGAAAGCTCTCCTGCAAGATAATAGACCTTGGCACTGCGCACAACGGGATTTTCTTTTCGCGACAGAATGCCGATGCACTGCGCGGCGGAGTCAGCGCGCTGGTCAAACTGCCCCGGAAGATATTCCGCGGCAAAAACGGTAAAGCCTTCGCGATCGGGAAGCGTATCGTACGTAAGATCGACCTGCGGCTCGGAAAAAACGGTCTTTACGGCGCGGTCGAAAAGTTCTTTTTCGATGTTTTCCGCGTCGTAGCGATTCAGGATACGAAGCGCGGTAAGGTTCGGCATCCGAAGCGATAGCCGAATATCCGACAAAAGGGACGCCGCCTCGTTTGCGAAGGCGGGGCGTTTTTCCACATATATTCTGTATACCATGGCTTCTCCTTCTTACTTTTGAAGCGCCGAAAGCGCTCTTTTTCCGATGTCCCCGCGCTTGCGGGCGTTTTCAAAGGAAATGCGGTCGGACAGGCGGTAGGCGTTTTCGATCGCCTCTTTAAGATCCTTTCCCTTGGCGCAGGCGCCCAAAACGCGTCCGCCCGACGTCACGAGCCGCCCGTTCTGTTCCTTTGCGCCCGAAACGAAGATCTCCTCGCCTTCCGAAAGGACTTCGGGAAGCGTAATGGGGAAACCCGTTTCGTATTTTGCGGGATAGCCGTTTGAGGCAAGAACGACACAGCAGCACGCGCCGTCTTCAAATTCGATCTTCATGTCCGCAAGACGTCCCTGCGACACGGCGAGAAGAATCTCGAGAAGATCGGTCTTCAAAAGGGGCAGAACCACCTGCGTTTCGGGGTCGCCGAAGCGGCAGTTGTATTCGATGACCTTCGGACCTTTTTCGGTCAGCATAAGACCGAAATAAAGACAGCCCATAAAGGGGCGACCCTCGGAGCGCATGGCGCAGATGGTCGGCAGAAAAATCTTTTCGGTGCATTCCCGCGCGACTTCTTCGGTGTAATAGGGATTGGGCGCGATCGTCCCCATGCCGCCCGTGTTCGGACCGCGGTCGCCGTCAAAGGCGCGCTTGTGATCCATCGAAGAGACCATCGGAACGACGGTCTTTCCGTCGGTAAAGGCAAGGACCGAAACCTCGGGACCTTCGAGATATTCTTCGATGACGATCTCGTTTCCGCTCTTGCCGAATACCTTGTCCTCCATGATCGAGCGGACGGCGTTTTGCGCCTCGGAAAGATTCTCGGCGATGACGACGCCTTTCCCGAGAGCAAGTCCGTCGGCTTTGATGACGGTGGGGAAGGAGGCGCTTTCAAGATAGGAAAGCGCGTCGGCGGAATTTTCGAATACCGCGTATTCCGCCGTCGGAATCTTGTATTTTTTCATCAAATTTTTCGAAAAGACCTTGCTTCCCTCAAGGATCGCCGCTTTTTTGTCGGGACCGAAGCAGGGAATGCCTTTTGCATTCAGAAGATCGACAAGACCGCCGACCAGCGGATCGTCGGGGGCGACGACGGCAAAATCGATCTTTTCTTTCACGGCAAAGTCGACGATCTTTTCAAATTCGTCGGCTTTAATATCGACGCAGACGGCGTCCTTTGCGATCCCGCCGTTCCCGGGAAGAGCATAGACCGTTTCGACCGACGGATTTTTCTTTATGGATTTTATGAGGGCGTGTTCCCGCCCGCCGCTTCCGATAACCAAAATATTCATGTGCTACCTCACTCAATCTCTGCGGAAAAGGGCTTTTTTAATGGTGGAAAAGACGCACGCCGGTATGCGCCATGACGATGCCGTATTTGTTGCATACGTCAATGACCGCGTCATCGCGGATCGAGCCGCCCGGCTGTGCGATGTACGAAACGCCCGAGCGGTGCGCGCGCTCGATGTTGTCGCCGAAGGGGAAGAAAGCGTCCGAGCCGAGCGAGACGCCCGAAATCTTCGAAAGATACTCTTTTTCTTCGGCGTCGGTCAGCGGTTCGGGACGGCTCACAAAATATTTCTGCCAAACGCCGTCCGCACAGACGTCCTCTTCGTTTCGGTTGATATAACCGTCGATCACATTGTCGCGGTCGGCGCGCGAAAGCGTCGGAAGAAAGGGGAGAGATAAGACCTTTTCGTGCTGCCGCAAGAACCATGTGTCCGCTTTTCCGCCGGCAAGACGGGTGCAGTGGATGCGCGACTGCTGACCTGCGCCGACGCCGATCGCCTGTCCGTCAAAGGCAAAGCAGACCGAGTTCGACTGAGTGTATTTTAAGGTGATGAGCGCGACAATAAGATCGGTCACGGCGCTTTCGGGAAGAATTTTGTTTTCGGTCACGATGTTGCGCAAAAGACTTTCGTCGATCTTCTGTTCGTTTCGCCCCTGCTCGAAGGTGACGCCGAACACCTGCTTGTGCTCGATGGGGTCGGGAATGTAACGGGGGTCGATCTTGACGATGTTATACGCGCCTTTTTTCTTGGTTTTTAAAATTTCAAGCGCTTTATCGGAATATCCCGGGGCGATGATGCCGTCGGATACCTCGCGCTTAATAAGCTGTGCCGTAAGCTCGTCGCATTCATCCGAAAGCGCGATCCAGTCGCCGAAGGAGCACATGCGGTCGGTCCCGCGCGCCCGCGCATAGGCGCAGGCAAGGGGAGAGGAGGAAAGATCCGGAATGTCATCGACAAAGCAGGCTTTTTGAAGCGATTCCGAAAGCGGTCTTCCGACGGCGGCGGAGGTGGGGCTTACGTGCTTGAAGGAGGAGGCGCAGGGAAGCTGCGTCTCCGCCCGAAGCTCCCGCACCAGCTGCCATGAGTTGAGCGCGTCGAGAAAATTGATATAGCCGGGTCTTCCGTTCAATACTTCAAAGGGAAGCTCGCCCTTTTCCATATAGACCCGCGCGGGGGTCTGGTTGGGGTTACAGCCGTATTTGAGCGAAAAAGAGTTCATCGCGTATCTCCTTTATCGAGTCTGATTTTATTCTGCTTCGGTTTGATGCTTATTGATTATTCTTTCGGTATAGGTTCGGCCGCAAAGAGCAGTGTAGCGGACATAAAGTGAAATGCGGTTTTCTTCGTTCAATGCGTCCCAAAGCGCCTTGGCAAAGACATCAATGTCGTTTTCGGCCGCAAGTCTTCGCGGTTCACCGCAAAAGGTCGGAAGAGGATTTCCGTCGCTTTCGTAGGTGTGAATCAGGTGCGCAAGCCCGCGCTTTGCGGGATAGTTGTAAAAATAGCGCGCACAGGCGGAGCCGTTTTCGTCAAGACTTTTCAAAATGCTCAGTTTATAAGTGCTCTTTTCGCCGTCAAAAGAGAAAATGCCGCTTATGCGCGGAGTAAAGTTCGGCGCATCGGGCTCAAAGGTGCGGCCGGTCAGCGCCTCTTCAAAGCTTTTTCCGCTTTCGAGAAAAGAAAGGACCGTGTCGGTTTGATCGCCGTTCGTGACGACAAGATCGTTTTCGCATGTTCCGAGCGCGCGGTACAGAATAAGCGAGGGGTCGTCGACTTTCCTCACATCAAACGGCTCGGTGAAAAGATCGTCTCCGCGTTTTTTGAAAATGCGGTTGCGGCTGTTTTCACTGCGCCCCATAATGAAATAGGCGCATACGGCGCTTTTTCCGTCGGGTGTTACGCCGAGAAGAACGCCCCGCCCGGGGTAAGAATTTCGGGAAAGATATTCGCCTGCCGACAAAACGGTATACTGCATAACGCTTCTCCTTTTTTTCTTTTCGCTTTTTTACTTTTCTTCGGATTTTGTTTCCGGACGCGCACAAAGCGCGGCGCATACCTCTTCGCAGGCGCGGGGCAAAAGCACCCATTCCGCCTGTTCCATGACACGCTTCTGCAAGCTCTCGGGCGTGTCATCTTCCTTTACCTCTACGGCTTTTTGAAGCAGGATCTTTCCGCCGTCCGGAATCTCGTTGACAAAATGCACGGTCGCACCCGTCACCTTTACGCCGTATTCAAGCGCCGCTTCGTGAACGCGCAGGCCGTAAAACCCCTTGCCGCAGAAGGAGGGGATCAGCGACGGGTGAACATTGAGAATGCGCTCGGGAAAGCGCCGCACAAAGTCCGCGCTCAAAAGACAAAGAAATCCCGCAAGGACAAGAACGTCAATCGAATGCTCCGAAAGATGCCGCAAAAGAGCCGCTTCGAACTCGTCTTGCGAAAGGCTCTTGCGGTCGACGGCGATCCCCTCGACCCCCGCCTCTTTTGCACGGGTCAGGGCATAGGCGCGCGGCGAGGAGGAGAGAACGAGCGTGATCCTTCCGTGCGGGAGCCTGCCCGTCTTTTGCGCGTCGAGAAGCGCCTGTAAATTAGTTCCGCCTCCCGATACGAGAACGGCAATGTTTTGTACTCGCATAAAGACCTCTCTCTTTTTCAGTCGTGAAGCAGAACCGCTTCGTCGCTTTCGGCGATCTCACCGAGGATATAAGCGTCCTCGCCCGCTTCCTTTAAAATCGCAACGGCACGGTCGGCGTCGTTTTTGTCGACGGTGACGCTCATGCCGACGCCCATGTTGAAGGTGTTGTACATGTCGCGCAGCGGAATTCTGCCGACCTTTTCGATAAGCTCAAAGATCGGATTTGTCCGCACGTCCGCGCGGCGTATCGAAGCGCCCAGCCCCCCGGGCAGACTGCGCGGGATATTTTCGTAAAAGCCGCCGCCCGTGATGTGCGAAACGCCCTTTACGGGGAGCGCATCAAAGAGCGAAAGCAGCGGCTTTACGTAAATTTTTGTCGGGGCAAGAAGTGCCTCGCCGAGCGTTTTTCCCGAAAGGGTCGCCTGCGGTTTTTCGAGGATCGAAGGATCGGATTCAAAATCGAAAACCTTTCGAACCAGCGAAAAACCGTTGGAATGAACGCCGCTTGAGGGCAGGGCGATCAGAACGTCGCCCGCTCTTATGTTTTTCGGATCGGGAATTTTTGCCTTGTCGACAAGACCGACCGAAAAGCCGGCAAGATCGTATTCGTTTTGCGGATAGAAGCCCGGCATCTCCGCCGTCTCTCCGCCGATAAGCGCGCAGCCCGCGCGCACACAGCCCTCGGCAACCCCCGAAACTACGGCGGCGATGCGCTCGGGCACGTTTTTGCCGCACGCTACGTAGTCAAGAAAGAACAGAGGTTTTGCTCCGCAGCAGATGATATCGTTTACACACATGGCAACGCAGTCGATGCCGACGGTGTCGTGGATGTCGGTCAAAAAGGCGAGCTTCAGCTTTGTTCCCACGCCGTCGGTTCCGCTGACCAGAACAGGATGGGCAATACCCGTAAGGTCAAGCTCAAAAAGACCGCCGAAGCCGCCGATTCCGGAAAGACAACCGCTTGTAAGGGTGCGGGCAATGTGCGATTTCATCAGCTCGACGGCGCGGTAGCCCGCCGTGATATCCACGCCCGCTGCGGCGTAGCTTTCGGATTTGGAAGAAAGATTCATGTGCGTCTCCTTTCGGCAAAAAACGGTTTATTCTCCTAAAATGCGCTTCATCATTTCGTGATAAGCGCCCTCGACGTTTCCGAGGTCGCGGCGGAAGCGGTCCTTATCCAGCTTTTCGTGCGTGGTACTGTCCCAAAAACGGCAGGTGTCGGGTGAAATCTCATCCGCCAGAATAACGGTCCCGTCGCTCGTTTTTCCGAATTCGAGTTTGAAATCGACAAGATCCACGCCGATGTTCTTAAAGAAGCGCTTCATCACGTCGTTTACGCGAAAGGCGAGGACCTTTATCGTTTCGATGTCCTCTTTCGTCGCGATCTTCAAAGCGACTGCGTGATACGAATTGATGAGCGGGTCGCCGAGGTCGTCGTTTTTGTAGGAAAACTCAATGGTCGGCTCGTCGAAAACGATCCCTTCCTCCACGCCGTAGCGCTTGGAAAAAGAGCCGGCGGAAATGTTGCGGATAATGACCTCGAGCGGAACGATTTTTACCTTTTTGACCAGCGTGTCGCGGTCGGAAAGCTCCTTTACCAAGTGGGTCGGAACGCCCTCCTTTTCGAGAATTTCCATCATGTAATTGGAAACGCGGTTGTTGATCGCGCCTTTTCCGCGGATGGTTCCCTTTTTCAGTCCGTTAAAGGCGGTCGCGTCGTCCTTATAGGATACGTACAGCACCTCGGGGTCGGTTGTTGCGAATACCTTCTTTGCTTTGCCTTCATACAAAAGTTCTTTCTTTTCTGCTGTCATTTTTTGTTCCTCCCGTATCCTTGTTGTTTATTGGTGATTAAAGGCTTCGCCGAGCTTTGCGTCCTTTTGCAGAACGGCTTCGGCGTCGTCTTTTCGTTTTTCCAAAAGCTTTTGCGCCAAAGTCTTGTCCTCAATCGCCAGCATTTCGGCGGCGAGAAGCGCGGCGTTGGCGCCCCCGCCCACGGCGACCGTCGCAACGGGGATTCCCGACGGCATCTGCACGGTGGAAAGCAGAGCGTCAAGACCCGAGAAAGCCCCACCGCCGCAGGGAATACCGATGACGGGAAGGGTGGTGTTGGCGGCAAGCGCCCCCGCAAGGTGCGCCGCCATTCCGGCAGCGGCGATCAGAACGCCGAAGCCTCGATCCCGTGCCTCCAGCGCGAAGCGGCGCGCTTCGTCGGGGGTGCGGTGTGCGGAATAAATGTGCATTTCGTAAGGAATTTCCAAGGCGCGAAGCACCTCGGCGGCTTTGGAGGCGATCGGAAGATCGCTGTCACTGCCCAACAGGACGGCTACTTTTTTCATACGTCTTCTCCTTTCGAATCAAAAAGCAAAAAGGGCAGTTCTACTCCGTTATTGAATAGAACTGCCCAGACGGTCGACAAAAAACATTGTCGGTTGCTTCCTCGCGTGAACTCGCGTGATCCGTCAGTTGCAACCGCAATCTGAATTTATGCTCTCATTATACAGGAAAACTCTGTTTTCGTCAAGTGTTAAAATAAAGATTTTTCAAAATTTGGACGATTTGTTCCGATAGGCGGTATTATCAAAAAGGATTTTGGAAAAAATCACAAAGAGAAAGACGGAAAAAGGAGCGCAGAAAATGAGTGCCGAAAAAGAGAGGAAAAGCGTAAGAAAAGGATTTAAAACGGGCGGGAACGGCTTGCGGAACGAAAAGCGACTGATCTTCGTATATGCGGCGTTTCTCGCCGCAACGGCGCTGATAACGCTTCGCTTTTACCGCATTGCCGACCATCATTCCCGCGCGCAAAATGTCCTTGCGGGGCAGTACACCCGACGATTGGAGGTGACGGCGCGAAAGGGCGCGATCTGCGACCGAAACGGGATTCTTCTCTCGGAACGGGCGGACGGCTTTCGGACGGTCGTGAATCCGAAGAGTATCCCCGTCGAAAAATATACCGACGCGGCGGAAGCGATTTCCGGGGCCGGAGGAGAGGCGGCGTCGTATTACGTCGAAAAGCTGTATCGCGGCGAGCCGTTTTGCGCCGATACGCGGCGGCGCGTCGATGCGGAGTACGGCGCGTGCTATCCGCTGTACCGTGCGCGGAACGACGCTTTTTTGTGCCATGTTCTCGGTTATCGCAACCGCGACGGCAAGGGAATGACGGGACTTATGGGGACATACGACGAATATCTTTCCGAAACGACCGCTTCATCGGTGTCGGTCCGCTACGAAGCCGATGCGACGGGAGCGGTGATGGACGGCGGCTTTTTTGCCCTGTCGGACGACCGATACAACGAAAACGACGGCATGACGCTGACGATCGACGAAAAAATACAAAAGATCACGGAGGATCTTTGCGACGAAACGCTCGACTGCGGAGCGGTCGTAGTGATCGACCCGCAAAGCGGCGAGATCCTCGCGCTCTGCTCGCGCCCGTCGTATCTTCCGTCGGAGGTGGCAAGCTATCTTGACTCGGATAGGGGAGAGCTTTTGAACCGCGCTCTTTCGGGCTTTACGCCCGGTTCGGTCTTTAAGACGGCGGTCGCCGCGGCAGCGCTCGAAGAAAACCCCGCGTCGCTTTTCCGCACCTACACCTGCAAAGGCTTTATCGACGTTGGCGGCACGGTCATTCACTGTCACAACCGAAACGGTCACGGAACGCTCACCCTGCGCGAAGCGTTTGCGCAGTCGTGCAACCCCTATTTCATCGACCTCGGGCTGTCGCTCGGAAAAGAGACGATCGAAAGTACCGCCTATAAAATGGGACTTTTTCGGCATGCCGGCGTAAGCCTTTTGCCGTGTGACAAGGGCGTTTTTCCCGCAGGAACGCTGTACCCCGCAGAGCTTGCCAATCTGTCGGTCGGGCAGGGAGGTATGCTCCTGTCGCCCGTCGAGGTGTGCTCGATGGTCTCGACGGCGGTCACGGGGAAATACCGCAAGCCGTCGCTTGTCAAAAGTCTTTCGAACGGCGGAATGCTTGCCCGTTACGAAAAGGACGGCGAGGCGGCGCTGAAAGATGAGACCGTCACGGCGCTGAAAAGTCTTCTTGTATCCTGCGTCGCCGACGGAACGGGCTATCGGGCGGCGGGCGACATTTCGTGCGGAGGAAAGACGGCGACGGCGCAGAGCGGTCAGAAGAAAGACGGAAAAGAAGTGATCCACAGCTGGTTTGCGGGGTATTTTCCTGCCGAAGAGCCGCGATATGCCGTATGCGTATTGTGCGACGGAAACGGAAAAAACGAGGTGCATCCGTCGCTGATCTTCAAAATGTTGGCGGAGCGGCTGAGCGAATGAAGGCTCGGAAAGATTGCAAAAGAGCGGAACCCGTACGGGTTCCGCTCTTTTCTGTTATACCTGCATTTGACGGAAGCGGTAAAACTCGCCTTTCTTTTCCAAAAGCTCGTTATACGTTCCGAACTCGACGCAATGACCGTCTTTAATGACGGCGATCTTGTCGGCGTTTTTGATGGTGGAAAGTCGGTGCGCGACGATAAACGTGGTCTTGTCCTTGGAAAGATTGTCGATGGCGGTCTGAATGTGCTTTTCCGAAACGGTGTCGAGCGCACTCGTCGCCTCGTCGAAAATAATGACCTGCGGGTTGCGGATGAGCGCGCGGGCGATGGAAATGCGCTGGCGCTGACCGCCCGAAAGACGGTTTCCGTGTTCGCCGACAAGGGTATTCAGTCCCTCGGGAAGCGAATCGATCACGTCGCGAAGACACGCAAGGTCGATGATCTTTTGCAGATATTCCTCGCTCACATGCGGCGAACCGTAGGTGATGTTGTCGCGGATCGAGCCCGAAAACAGAATGCTGTTTTGCAATACGACCGCGATATGTTTGCGGTAAGCGCGAAGATCCAATTCTTTAATGTCCACGCCGTCCACCAAAACCGCGCCGTCCGAGCAAAAATTAAAGCCTGTGATGAGGTTGATGATAGTCGACTTTCCCGAGCCGGATTCGCCGACGAGCGCGACTGTTTCGCCCGCGTTCACGGTGAGATTCAAATGCTGCAGGATCGGCTTGTTTCCGTCGCGGTAACAGAAGGTTACGTCGCGCAATTCGTAGTTGCCTTTGAACTCTTTCAGCACGCGCTTGCTGCGGTTGTCCTCCACATCCGAGGAATCGAGGATCTCGCTGACCGAATTGATCGCCTCCGAGCCGCTGGCGATGGTAGGGATAAGATTGGTCATGGAGGAAATGTAGCTGACAAAGGTCGAAAAATACGATTGATATAAGGTAAGATCACCGATTGCCATGCGTCCCGTAAAGACCATGTAGGAGGTCAATATCAGACAGAGCACCTGGAACGCCTGCATGATCAGCCAGTTGATAACGGTGAATTTATTCGACGCGCTGTCAAGCGCATAGCCGATCTTGGCGGTGGAGATGATCTGACGGGACATTTTTTCGATCTCCACGCCCTCGAGCGCGTGCGCTTTGGTCACGGGGATCAATCCCACCATGTCTACGACGCGGGCGTTGGTCTCTTCGAGCGAGCGGCGATAGCGCGAACTGTTCTGCACCAGTCCTTTTTTGAAAAGACGCGCCGTAAAGACGGCAAGCGGACCACAGATGAGGAAGAACAGGATGATCTCCCAGTTGCCCTTAATGACCAGCACCGTGAGCGTCACGGTGAGATTGACGAGAATGTGGATGCCGTTGGTGTGCAGTCCGACCAAAAGGTTGTGAATCGCTTCGACGTCGCGCATGATCTTCGATTGAATGCGTCCCGATTCCATTTCTTTCGAAAACTGAATGGTCAGATTCTGAAGCTTGGTCACGATACTGCCCCGCAGTGCCGCTTCGATCGAGCGCGCCGCGTCGTCGCGCGTCTGACGGTAAATATGCTGCATGGGGTAGTTGATCAGCAAAAGAAAGACCGCGACGCCGAGGTTCGTGAGGATAATGCGCGCCGAATCGTCGGTGCGCTCGGTCAGCGCGTTGATAATGTTCGAGGTGGCGATGGGAAGAAACAGGGACGCGCTCAATTGCAAAACGCAAAACAGCGCCGAGAGAAGAAGCTTTCCGTAATAGCCCTTGCACATTTTCCAAAGCTTTGTAAGCGGCTTTGACTTTCCCGAGCCGGTACAGTTGTTTTGAAGAAAGGCGTTTTCGAGACGGATGATTTCTTCCTCGCTGAGGTTTTCGATGTTGGGCATGTGTTTGGCATCGACGGTTCGGTTCATGGCGGCACCTTCGCTTTCTCCCGCAAAAAAGGCGGAGCGTTATTCGGTTGTTGTATTATTGCACAAAGGTGCCGAAAAGTCAACCCCTTTTCGAAATAATTTTTCATAATTTTTTTGCCGAAAAAAACGCATTTCACTCCGCCGAAAAAAGAGTTGACAGAAGAAGAAAAAAGGGGTATAATAACATGGTATGGAAATGACTTGAAGGGAGACTATGCAATGGCACAGATAAAACAGATTACCGTTTCAAGCGAAGGCTTAAAGAAGCTCAAAGAGGAGCTCGAATATCTCCGAACGACCAAACGAAAAGAAGTTGCCGAAAACATTAAAACGGCGCGTTCCTTCGGAGACCTTTCCGAGAACAGCGAATACGACGAAGCAAAGGACGAGCAGGGCAAGGTCGAAAAACGCATTGCCGACATAGAAGAAATGCTCAAAAACATCCGCGTCGTCGACAACAACGACGTCAAGACCGACACCGCAAGTGTTGGCTCCAAGGTCAAGGTTTTCTACGTTGATGACAACGAGGAAGCGGAATATACCATCGTCGGACCGACCGAAGCCGACCCGCTCGCAGGTAAGATTTCGGATGATTCACCCGTCGGAAGCGCGATTTTGGGCAAAAAGACCGACGACGAATTCATCGTCGAGACTCCCGGCGGAAATGTTAAGATGCGGATTCTCTCCATTTCGAGACACTGAGAATTCGGTATCAAAAAAGAAAAACGGCGTCTTTTTCCGCACGGATAGGACGCGAAGAAATAAGGACGGTGCAAACGTGAGCGAAAATCAGAACAACACCAACACCCCGACGCAGGAACAGGATATTCACCACCTTTTAAAGATCCGCCGTGAAAAGCTTGCGGCTCTCTGCGAAGCGGGAAAGAATCCGTATGAGGAAGTGCGGTATCCCGTCGATACCTATTCGACCGAGATTCTCTCGGATTTCGATGCCTACGACGGAAAGACCGTTTCGATCGCCGGGCGTATCATGGCGAAGCGCGTGATGGGTAAGGCAAGCTTTTGCCACATTCAGGACGGCAAGGGACGCATTCAGTCTTACATCTGCCGCGACGACATCGGCGAAGAAGCCTATGCGGATTTTAAAAAATACGATGTGGGCGACATTGTGGGCATTACCGGCTTTGTTTTCAAGACCAAGACCGGCGAGACCTCGGTACATGCAAAGGAACTGAAGCTTCTCTGCAAGAGCCTTCAGATTCTTCCCGAAAAGTTCCACGGTCTTAAAGATCAGGAGCTTCGTTACCGTCAGCGCTATGTCGATCTGATCGTAAACCCCGAGGTCAAGGACGTTTTTGTCAAGCGCTCCCGCATTATCCGTGAGATCCGCAATTTCCTTGACGCAAGAGGCTTTCTGGAGGTCGATACCCCCGTTTTGCACACGCTTGAGATCGGCGCCGCCGCCCGTCCGTTTGTGACGCATCACAACGCACTCGACATCGATATGTATCTGCGCATTGAGACCGAATTGTATCTGAAGCGCTGTATCGTCGGCGGCCTTGACCGCGTGTATGAGGTGGGCAGAATCTTTCGAAACGAGGGTATGGACATCAAGCACAACCCCGAGTTTACGTCGGTCGAGCTGTATCAGTCGTACACCGATTATCACGGCATGATGGATCTTGTCGAGGATCTTTACAAGTATCTTGCCCGCACGATCTGCGGCGGGGAAAAGATTATGTACCAGGGCACCGAGATCGATATGTCGGGCAAATGGGAACGCCTCACGATGGTGGAAGCCGTCAAGAAGTATACCGGCGCGGATTACAACGAATGGAAAGATGATGCCGACGCGCGCGAATGTGCGAAGAAGATGGGCTTCGAGGTCTCGGGAACAGAGTCCAAGGGCGATATCCTCGCGCTGATCTACGACGAAAAGGTCGAAGAATTCCTGATCCAGCCTACCTTTATCTACGATTATCCCGTCGAAAATTCGCCCCTTGCCAAGCGCAAGCCGTCGAATCCCGCGTTTACCGAACGCTTCGAATTCTTTATCTATGCCCGCGAAATGGGCAACGCCTTCTCGGAGCTGAACGACCCGATCGATCAGCGGGCACGCTTTGAAAAGCAGGTCGCCGAAAAGCGCGCGCAGGGTGCAAACGCCGAGGTGGACGAGGACTTTATCAATGCGCTCGAATACGGTATGCCTCCGACCGGCGGTCTCGGATTCGGTCTTGACCGATTGGTCATGCTGCTCACCGACAGTTATTCGATCCGCGATGTTTTGCTTTTCCCGACAATGAAGCCGTTGGACTCCGACAAGAAGGTTTCCAAGGAAGTTTCGGCTCCTGCGGAGGCTACTCAGACGGCTCCCGTTGTGGAAGAAAAAATTGATTTTTCCAATGTTCAGATTGAGCCTTTGTTTGAGGATCAGGTCGATTTTGACACCTTCTCCAAGAGTGATTTCCGTGCCGTAAAGGTCAAGGAATGCGAAGCTGTGAAGAAGTCCAAAAAGCTCTTAAAGTTCGTTTTGGACGACGGAACCGGCGTAGATAGGGTCATTTTGAGTGGTATTCACGAATATTATGAGCCGGAAGAACTGGTCGGTAAGACCTGCATTGCAATCACCAATCTGCCTCCGAGAGCGATGATGGGTATCGACTCCTGCGGTATGTTGATCTCAGCCGTGCATCACGAAAACGGTGAAGAAAAGTTGCATTTGCTGATGGTCGATCCTCACATTCCGGCAGGCGCAAAGCTCTATTGATTGACCTAAAATTGTCGGTGCTTACGCCACAACTTACGCCAATTTACTCCGAGCTTACGCCAAAAATGCGTTTGGAATTTTGCGATTGCAGACAAGTTCCGATAGCATACGATAATTTCATATGATTTAAGCCCGCTGATTTCGGTCAGCGGGCTTTTTCTATTTCTGCCCCTATTACATCTCTGTGATGTGATAGGGGCTTTTTTTATCCCTGAAAGGTGGTCGAAAAAAATTTTTTGAAAAATCTCAAAAAAACTTCGTACAAATCGAAAAAAATTTCCCAGTTGGTTAGTGAGGGCAAAAACCTCACGAACCTTGAAAATCGAATAGACATTCAACAGGTACATTCCTGATCGGGGGTGAAAGCCCCAGCCGGATGAAGGTGCGCCACGAACTTCCTGCCCACAAGGGTTATCACGGAAAGCAAGGTTGGTAGCGATTCCGAACCATTCTGAAATATCCGCTTGCTGCGGATAAGGCGATGAAACGATTCAGGGACAATGATACTTCCCTATGGGGCTGGCGGAGTACCCGGCAGAGGTGAGATTCCTATGAGTTCGGTCAGCAGCCGAACGCCTGTTGATTTCCTTTTACGCATTTGGGGGATGAGATCGAGTTAAATGCGACCACCAAAGCACAGGACTCCGCTTCCTGTGTTTTGGTGGATCAAGCGATCCAAATCTAATAAGAAGGAGGAAAAGCGAAATGCCAAACTGTAAAACCATTGCTATCTGCAATCAGAAAGGCGGCACAGGCAAAACGACCACAACGGTCAATTTGGGTGTCGGGCTTGCACGACTCGGCAAGAAGGTGCTCCTTGTAGATGCCGACCCGCAGGGCGACCTCACAACTTGCCTTGGGTGGCGAGATAATGACAGTCTTACGACGACCATTACCGATAAGCTATCCGGGGTTATCCGTGAAGATCATACAGACCCACGAAGCGGCATTCTGCATCACGAGGAAAATGTCGATCTGCTCCCTGCCAACATCGAGCTGTCTGCTATGGAAATGATGCTTGTGACCGCAATGAGCCGTGAAACCATTCTGAGAAGCTATCTGAGCAAGGTCAAAGACAATTATGACTATGTACTGATTGACTGTATGCCTTCGCTCGGTATGGTAACTCTGAATGCTTTGGCGGCGGCAGATAGCGTAATCATTCCCGTGCAGGCGCAATACCTTCCGGCAAAGGGAATGACCCAACTGATGCAGACCATTGGAAAGGTCAGGCAGTACATCAATCCGAGCCTGCGAATCGACGGTATCCTATTGAACATCGTAGATAACCGCACCAACCTCGCAAAAAGCACTGCCGACGCACTGCGAAAGAACTTTGGGAGCGTTATTAAGATATACCGTTCCTCCATTCCTATGGCAGTGAAAGCCGCAGAGGTTGCTTCCAAGGGCGTAAGCATCTACAAGTATGAGCCGAGCAGTCCTGTTGCAAAGGCTTATGCTGAGTTCGCAAAGGAGGTGTCTGCCGATGGCAGGAAGAAAGAGCGACTTCACTCTGCCGACGCTCGATGACCTGTTTTCTACACAGGAGCTTCGGGACGATGCCAAGCTCAGTAAAATCCGAGATATTCCCCTTGAGCTGATCGACGATTTTCCCGACCACCCATTTAAGGTACGGGACGACGAGGATATGATACAGCTTGTGGAGAGTGTCAAGGAGCGAGGAGTCATTACTCCGGCTACCGTGCGTCAAAAAGAGGACGGCAGATATGAGCTGATTTCCGGTCACAGGCGAAAACGAGCGTGTGAACTTGCCGGATTTGAAGCACTCCGTTGCGAGGTCGTAGACCTTGACCGTGATGCCGCCACTGTGCTGATGGTGGAGAGCAACTACCAGCGGTCGCAGATACTTCCCTCAGAAAAGGCGTTTGCCTATAAAATGCGGCTGGAAGCGATGAAGCGGCAAGGACAGCGTTCAGATTTAACTTTGTCCCCAGTGGGGACGAAGTTTGATAGAAGCTCTGAAGCCATAACAGAAGAAACAGGCGATAGCAGAAATCAAATTCATCGCTATATCCGTCTGACAAACCTTGTCCAAGAACTTCTTGACCTTGTGGACGAAGGGAAAATCAAAATGCGTCCTGCGGTGGAGCTATCCTATTTGGACGAGGACAGCCAGCGGGCGGTGGTTGATGAAATTGACCTGAACCAATGTACCCCGTCCCACGATCAGACCATTCGTATGCGGAAGTTCTTCACGGAAGGCAAACTCACACCGGAAGTAGTATCTGCCATTATGAGCGAGGAAAAGCCAAACCAGCGTGAGAAAATCGTCCTGCGTGGGGACAAGGTGCGAAGCCTGATCCCGAAGAATATCCCCGTCAGCCAAACGGAGGATTATGTGGTCAAAGCATTGGAGCATTACAGTCGTTTCCTGCGCCAGCGGGCAGAGCGTGACAGCCGATAGGCACACGGAGTATGTTTTCCGCTGTCCCCTTCCTCACACTCCATCCCCAGAACTTCCAGACTATCCGAGAATAAATAATCTATCTCCTAACTTTATCTCTATCTCTCTAAATAAGTCTATCTAAGAGAGGCTCGGAGATCGCACAGTTTGGAATTGCGCCCACCGGCGATATGATAAAAAGTTGCGCTTCAAAACGCATCTTTGTCTGAACGGTTATCATCGGGTAGAATGTGGTCGAAGGGAGTGAAGCGTATGAAATCCAAAATCGCAGTTCTTTTTCTCATTGTCCTTTTGTGCCTGACTTCGGGGTGCAGCAACACCTCGCAGATTGCAGAACAGCCCGCCCCGGTTTCTTCTTCGGAGAGTAATAAAGCTCCTTACCAATCAGAAACGGCGCAGGCAACAGAGAAAACTGAGGTTGAACAGCCCCAAAGTACAGAGCCGAAAGACGATGACCGTTCAACAGAAGCAACGGCAGGCGTGTTGGATAGCAGTATTCAAACAAAACCGGCATCCGAACAGCCTAACAGCGGCACAACGCCGCCACAGGTAAGCGAACCGTCCAAGACACCTGACGAGTCCGAGCACCATCCGGAAGTCTCTGCACCGTCCGAAAAGGAACAGCCCACACCTCCGGCAACGGAAGAACCACAACCGACCGAACCGCCGCAGGAAGAACCAACAGAGCCGGCATTTGACATCGGCTATTGGATCGGCTTTGCCAAGAGCTATGCCGAGAGTGTCGGTCTTACGCTGAACAGCGAAGCCGTGTACTGCTGGGACAATCCCATTGCCGCAGGTTCGCAATGCAAATACACCGAAAGGGACATCAAGGGTTACTTGAGCCGTTACGCCAAAGATCCCGACATCACGGATGTTTGGATTTGGTATGAGCAGACCGGAACCGGTTCCTTTGAGGTGTATATCGGCTACGCATAACAACAAAATCAAATCACACTGAAACGCATCGTCAAAGTACGGTGCGTTTTTCGTTTTCAAGGAGGTAATCAACACAATGAAAACACATTTTTTCAAGCGAGGAATTGCAGGACTGCTTTCTCTCGTGATGTGCCTGTCCGCATTTATCGGACTTGGCACGACTACCGCCTTTGCCGCAGGAGAGCAAGCGGAAGTCTATCTCATTTCTTTTCCGAGAAGCGGAGATGCAAATCTCGACTACAGCGGTACTTGGGGACACTCCAATCTTCACTATATGAACGGTTGGTATTCCGGTGAGTCCAAGTACACTACCATTCGAGCAATGCACTCGTATGACGGAAATATCTGCTACTGCATTGAGCCGGGTACGCCGCAGGACACTGGCGACAGATACACCAGCAAGGATGAAACCTTTTGGGATAACCTCCCCTCGGATTTCAACAGCACTATTTCTCCCTACGATATGAAACTGTTCATCGGTCGTATTATGCAGTACGGCTACACGGGACCGATCAGTACCTCTTGGCGTTCTCAGAACGCAAGCGATGCCGAAACACTGGCACAGGCGATGGCGACGCAGGTTCTTATTTGGGAAACCGTGGTCGGTGAGCGAGATGAGGACTTCAATCATATCAGTCCCGGCAGCTATGATGCCGTCAAGAGTGTTGTCAGCACAGCGCACCCTCTGTATAGCCAGTTCATCAGCTACTACAACAGCATTGAAGCAAGCGTACAGCGTCACTCTGCTATTCCCAGCTTTATGGCGAAAACTCCCGGCAAGGCGCAGAATGTCGAGCTTGCTTGGAACGGCACGAACTACACCGCAACTCTGACTGACAGCAACAATGTCCTTTCCAATTATAGCTTTTCTGCGAATGAGGATGGCATTTCTTTCAGCGTCAGCGGAAACAAGCTCGTCATTACGGCGGCTACCGCACCCTCTGACAGCGTGAGAATTACTGCAAGCAAGTCCGGTGCAACCCGCCGAGGAATCATTACTTGGACGGATGGAAGATACGCTCCCGGAAGCGGTATTCAGGATGTCATCAGCTACGCCCAAGAGGTCAATGACCCCGTGCAGGCATTTCTCAATCTGAAGGTATCATACGGTTCTGCTAAGATCATCAAGACCTCTGAGGACGGAAAGGTAGACAACCTTACTTTCACCGTTACCGGCAATGGCGTCAATCAGACCGTCAAGACCAACGCCAAGGGCGAGATTCAGATCGACAACCTGATGCCCGGCGTTTACACCGTGACCGA
>URJL01000043.1 GCA_900548115.1 uncultured Eubacteriales bacterium | reverse complement strand
AGGGCAAAATTTCGCCGACATGGCAAGGGTAATGTGAAATTGAATTCTGACCATCAGAATTCAATTTCACGGCAATACTCGCCGTAGGCGCGACCATCGGTCGCCCGCCGAAGCTTTTCCGATAGGACGTACTCCCCCTCCGCCCCCTTTCCGCATTCACTTTCCGCTTTCCATTTTCAACTTTCAACTTACAAGAGGATTCCTCCATGTTGTTTCACCTCCATTCCCACGCTCCGACCCCCACCGACCGGGTCAAGAAGATTCTTTCCGACGCACTCGGCGACGAGCGCGTAATCGAGCGTTTTCGTTTTGACTTAAACGAACGCGACGAACGCCGAATCGGCTTCGGCGCTGTGACCGAAAAGGCGCTGTATCTTGCAAGCGTTCCCGCTCTTTCTCCCGAGAACGAGCCGCTTCTTCGCCGATTTTCCGTCGAAGAGCTTTCGGGCGTGCAATACACCCGTTTTTACGGCTGTGTCGCGCTCGAATACCGCGTCGGGGACGATTATTGCGAGCTTTGCCGCGCAAGCGGAAAATACAGCGAAGGATTAATGGACGCGGGCGACGCGCTGTACGATCTGTATCACAAAAAAGAGCCGACGCACTCCGCCAAAAAGCGGGAGCGCTTCTGTCCGAAATGCGGCAGAGCGTATCTGCGCGGCTCGTCGACCTGTCTGCATTGCGGCGGCGCAAAAAAAGTGGCGGGGCATCTCTTCTCGCTTGCCCGCCCGTTTTTGCCGACTCTTCTTTTTGCGATCCTTTTGTTTTTTGCTGTCAGCGCGCTGAATCTTGTCGAGCCGATGATCAGCCGTATTTTGATCGACGATTACATCAAAAGCCCCGACGCCGCCAACATCGGACTTACCTCGCTGATCACCGTGATTGTCGCGCTTGTGTTCACCCAGCTGTTCAGCCGTCTTTTGTCGATCGGACGAAGCCGTGTTTTGTTAAAGGTCAGCAGTAAAATGGTCGTGGATATCCGCGGAAAGCTGTTTGACAAGGTGCAGTATATGTCGCTCGGAAGCATTTCCGAACACACGGCGGGCGATCTGATCAACCGCATAACGTCGGATACGCAGGTCGTGAACGAATTTTTGACCTATGACGCGCCCGAACTTTGTCAGCAGTTTATTCTGCTTTGCGCCCTCTTTATCGTCATGATCGCAAAAGATCCGCTTCTCACAATATTGGTCGTGCTTCCCTGTCCCTTTGTTTTGTTGCTTCTGTCGCGCACGCATAAGCTCATGCGGCGGCTGTATCACCGTCAGTGGCAGATCGGAAGCCATGCAAACTCCATCATGCACGACATTTTTCAAGGTATCCGTGTCGTAAAGGTCTTCGGTATGGAGGACAATGAATCGGCAAAATACGATAAAACCGTCCGCGACGAACGGGATATCCGCATCCGCAACGAGACTTTGTGGAATCTCTTGATCCCGACCTCGGAATTTTTAATGGGAATCGGTGAATATATCGTTCTGTATTACGTGGGAAAAAGAATTCTGGGACAGGAGATGTCCCTCGGCGAGCTTACGCAGATGACAGCGTATATCAGCCTTATCTACGGTCCTCTGCGCTATTTTTCGCGCATGCCGCGCGTGCTTGTGCGCTTTGCCACCTCGGCGGCAAAATGCTTTGAGATCATCGACGAAGAACCCGACGTCGCCGACGCGGCGGGGGCAAAGGACATAGAGATCGACGGAAGAGTGGAATTCCGTCACGTGTCCTTCGGCTACGATCAGCACGAGCAGGTTCTGCACGATGTTTCCTTCACGGCGGGCAAGGGCGAAATGATCGGTATCGTCGGTCATTCCGGCTCGGGAAAAAGCACGATGATCAATCTGCTCATGCGTCTTTATGACCCCGACGAGGGCGAAATTCTCGTCGACGGCGTGAATATAAAGGATATTACGCAGGAATCGCTTCGCCGCCACATCGGCGTTGTGCTTCAGGAGACGTTTCTTTTCACCGGCTCGATCTACGATAACATCGCCTACGCAAAGCCCGACGCCTCACGCGATGAGGTCGTGCGGGCGGCAAAGCTTGCGGGCGCACACAAATTCATCGTAAAACTGCCCGACGCCTACAACACCTATGTCGGCGAACACGGCTACACCCTTTCGGGCGGCGAGCGCCAGCGCATCGCCATCGCCCGCGCCATCCTCAACAATCCCCGCATTCTGATCCTCGACGAGGCGACCAGCGCACTCGATACCGTCACCGAGGCGACCATTCAGGACGCTCTGTCGGTTCTGATCAAGAATCGCACCACCTTTGCCATCGCCCACCGTCTTTCCACCCTGCGCAACGCGACAAAGCTGATTGTGCTCGATAAAGGCGAGGTCGCCGAGGTCGGAACGCACGAGGAGCTGATACGCAAAAAGGGCATTTATTACAGTCTTGTCATGGCACAGCGGCAAATGGCGGCGCCGAGCGGCACCGACGCGAAATAAACCCCAATTCATGCCGAAAAACATGCCCAAAGGAGTGTTTTTATGTACCCGAATTTTCCTTATCCGCTTCCCGATCCTTCGCGGGCGAAAAAAGCCGTCGAGGAGGCGTGGATCTTGCGCTGTGAGGAGGATCGTCCGCTCTCGTACCGCAATTTTCGGCTGTTTCATGAGACGGGAAGCCGCCTTGAATACGAACGGGAATACATGGAACACCGCAAAAGACTGTGTGCCTTTACCGCGGCGGTGCTCACGGGAAAGGATCTCGACTGTTTTCTTCCCGCACTCTGCGACACCGTTTTTGCGATCTGCGACGAATACACCTGGGCGCTTCCCGCCCATCTTGCCGCCGATTCGAAGCCGAAAGAGATCGTCGAGCGAATCGATCTTTTCGCCGCCGAAACGGCAATGGCTCTTTCCGAGCTGTACGCCGCCGCGGGACATCTTCTGCCCGACGCGGTAAACGAACGTATTCTTTACGAGCTTTCGCGCCGCACTTTTACGCCGTACGCCGAAAAGCTTCCGCCCTTCGGACACAACAACTGGGGCGCGGTCTGCTCCTGCGGCGTGGGCTGTTCGCTTTTGGCGACGAAGAATTACGCGCTTTTCGAAAAGGTGAAGGACAATCTTCACCGCAATCTTTCGGATTTCCTCGAGGGAATTCCCGACGACGGCTGCTGCCTTGAGGGAAGCCTATATTTTGCCTACGGATTTGGCTTTTTCTCGTATTTTGCCGACGCGTGGTACGAGTATTCGAACGGCGCTTTTGATCTTTTTGCCGAACCGAAGGTCGCGCGGCTTGCCCGCTTCGGCATAAATTCCTTTTTGTCCGAAAACTTCGTCATTCCCTTTTCCGACGCGCCGCACACCCTTACTTTCGAGCCGGGACTGTATGCGATTCTTCGCAAGCATTACCCCGACATCACACCGCCCGACGAAAAATATGCTTCAGGCTTCGGCGACGACGTTCGCTATCGCTTCGCCCCCTTTATCCGCAATCTTTATGCGCCGCGCACGGACGAAGAGAAACCGAAGGTCGAAAAACGCGAAACGGTCGTATACGAAAAGGCGGGCTGGTTCATCGCCAAAGGGCTTTCGGGCGGAAAAAACGCCTTTGCCGCCAAGGCGGGACACAACGATGAGCCGCACAATCACAACGACATCGGCAGTTTTGTGTATCTTGCCGACGGCAAATTCATTCTCGACGATCTGGGCTGGGAAAGCTACAAAAAGGGGTATTTCGACCCCGACCGCCGCTACGGCGGCGAATTTCTGTGCGCCGCCTCGACCTCACACAGCGTTCCGATCGTAAACGGAAAGGCGCAGAAAGCGGGGGCGGAATATGCGGGAACGGTCTTATTCTCCGACGAAAACACATTTTCGATCGATCTTGCCGCCGCTTACGGCATTCCAACGCTGCGAAAGCTGACCCGCACTTTTCTTCTCACCGAAAACGGGTTTACTTTGCGCGACGAATTCGACGGGTCGAAAAACTTCACCGAGCGCTTTGTGACCCGAATCGAGCCGAATATAGACGCAAAAGAAGGCTTTGCAAAGATCTCCGACTTTGTTCTCACCCCGTCGGTTCCTTGCCGCCTTTCGGTCGAAAGGCACACCTTTACTCCGCGTTTTTCGGGAAAAGACGGAAACGAAAGCGAGAGCGAAAACGCTTATTTTATCGATTTTATTCCCGAAGAAAAGTGCGCGGAAATTACTTTTACCTTGACACCACGCCCCCTACTTTGACCAAAACGGGAAAAACAGGAGAAGCGCATGAAATTTGATTCCGTAACAATATCCCATTTCGGAAAGCTTTCCGACCGTACCTTTCGTTTTTCCGACGGGCTGAACCTCGTCTGCGGCGAAAACGAAGCAGGGAAAAGCACGCTTGCCGCTTATCTGAAATTTATGCTGTACGGCTTCCCGACCAAAGGGGCGCGAAACGCGGCGGGCAACGATAAATTGCATTTTATGCCGTGGAACGGCGGCGCGGCGGCGGGCAAAGCCGAGATCACGCTGTCGGACGGCACGGCGTTTTGGCTCTCGCGATCGAGCGGCGCAAAAAACGTTCTTTCGGTCGTCGAAGCGGAAACGGGGCGTGAAAGACGCTTCGGGAAGACCCCGGGCGAAGAATTCTTGGGGGTGGACGACACGGCGTTTTCGCGCATGGCGTATATCCGCGAGAACGACGTTTCCGCCGACCGTCTCGATTCGCTGTCGGAGAGCGTGCAGAATATCGTTCTGTCCGCCGACGAGAGCGTCAACATTGAAAAAGCCGAAAAAAAGCTGCGCGATCTGCGCAATTATTACCGCGGGCGCGGCGGAAGCGGCAAATGTGCGGAGCTTGAAGATAAAATCCGCACGCTGCGTCACGATTTCGACCGGGAATGCGAGGCGCACAAAGTGCTGCTCGGCGCCGAAGCGAAGCTTGCGGAGACCAAAAAAGCTCTCGAGCGCAACGATGAAAAGCAGGCTCTTCTCGAAAAGGAACTCCTCAACATCGAAGCCTATGAAGCCAAAGCCGTTCTCGACGCGGTGCTTGCGAGCAAACACGCGCTCGACGCGGCAAAAAAGGCCTATGAAAAAGAGAAAGCCGATTTTTCGGGCGATGCGCTCAGCGCCGAATTGCTCGATGAAATTCTTTCGGCGGCGGGAAAGGTCAATCTTTCGCGCGCACAGCGGGAGGACGCCGAAAAGGCGCTCGACGAAGCGCGGCGCGCTCTTTCCGAAAAAGAGGAGGAAAACACGCTTCTTTCGCGCGTCAAAACGCTTTCCGATGAGCCCGAGACGATCCTTTTGCGTGCAAAGTCCCTCTTTTCCGCGGCAAAAACGCGCGGCGTCGCCGCCCTTTGCTTTCTCGCTTTTTCCGTCGGTGTCTCCGTGCTGTTTGCGCTGAAGATTCTTCCGTCTTATGCGCTCATTCTCGCGGCGGCGGGGGGCGCGGGCGCACTTTTGTTTCTTCTTTTTACGGCGCTTTTCTTCGGAAAACGTGCGGGAGCAAAAAATTATCTTGCCGAGAACGGCTTTTCATGCCTTTCGGAACTTGCGGAATTCTGCGACGATTATCCCCGCGCGCGCGATGCGCTCTCCGCACTTTCCGCACGTGAAAAACAGCTTTCCGACGAGCTTGCGCAGCGAACCGAAGAATTCGGGCGCGAAGTCGAGGCGCTGAAGACACTGCTTGCAAAATGCGGCGCAGAGACCGACGATCCGTACGGCTTTGTCGAGACCATGCGGAAAAAGCTTGCGGCGCTTGCAAACGCCGAAAACGAATTTCGCCGCCGCGAAAGCGCTTACGAAGCTTATCTTACGACCAACGATCTTCCGAGCCTGAACGAAAAGGCAAAGCTGCTTTCCGAAGTGCCGAGCCGCGACAAAAAAACGGTTTTGCGCGATCTTGACTTTTTGAAGAAGGCGCGCGGACCGCTTGCCGAGAAGGAAAAAGAATATATCCGCGCCGCCGCCGCGCCCTCGTCGACCCGCCGCAAGCCCGCGGAGATTCTCGCCGAACGGACGGCTCTGGAGGCACAGCTTGCCGAGGCGAACGAAAATGCCGACGCGCTCGCTCTTGCTCTTACGGCGCTGAACGACGCGTGCGAAGAGATGCGCTGCGGTGTTTCGCCCCGCATCGCAAAGCGTGCGTGCGAGCTGTTCCGCCTGTTTACGGGCAACGAAAACGACACGCTTTCGCTCACCCCCGAATTCATATTAAGCGCAGAAAAAGAGGGCTTCTTCCGCGAGGACGGACAGCTCAGCGCGGGCACCTTCGACGCCGCCTATCTTGCCGTGCGCATAGCGCTTTGCGAAAGCCTTTTCCGTGAAAGCCCCGTTCTGATCCTCGACGAGCCGTTTGCCCATATGGACGAAAACCGTATGCGCCGCACGCTTGCCGCGCTGAAAACGGTCTCCGAGCATTTCCAGATCTTTCTTTTCTCCTGCCACACCCGCGAGATCGCGGCGGTAAAGGAGCTGGGCGGAACGGTTCTTATGATGTAAAAACGAAACGCCTTATTTTTGAGTTTTATAAATTTGCGAAAAGCAAGAGCGCCGACGGTTTTCGTCGGCGCTCTTTTCGTCACTTATTCAATTCAGCCGCGACCGCCGTTCACAGCGCCTCCAGCGCCGTACGGGCTTCGTCGGAGGTTCCGCCGACAGCAAGGCGGGCGTCTTTTGCTATGGTCTCGTATGCCGCAAAATAGCGTTCGCCGAACTTTTCGAGTCCCGCGGCGGAAAAGTGCAGATGATCGGGGTTGCACGGAAGCTCACTTCCGTCGGCAAAGGCGACAAGCGGCGTGTCTTTCGCGTATTCCCGCGTGATCTCGGTAATGAGAGCATAATTTCGGCGGACTTCTTCGTCGGTAAAATCGCGAAGATAATCGCCCAGTCCGCCGACGACAATCGGAACATCGTCAAGACCCGCGTCGCGGCGCAGATTGCAAAACAGCTTTTCCAGCCGCGCACGGTAAAATTTCGGCTCGTCGCCGTAACAGTCGGTCTCGCCCTGATGCCACAGCACGCCCGCGATGACCGAGGTGCGCGCCGCAAGGCGGGCGCAGTTTACCGCGTTGTCATAAAGAAGCGACCCTTTTTCCCATTGTCGGATCGCCGTTCCGCCGTCGGCGCACGGTATAACGCCGGCCTCGACGCCGTAAGCGTCGGCATAAAGGCGGGCAAAGCGCTCGGAAAGATTGGTTCCCGAAAAGGCGCGGTCGGGGTTTACGGGGCGAAACATCGGCTGAAATCTTCCGTTTCGGAAAACATACAGCCCGTGATTATCGAGCGCGGGCGCGTCGGCAAGAAAACCGCGCCCCGCCATATTGGACTGACCGATCAGCAAAAACGAATGCATCATAAAAGGACCTTCTTTCGGCTTTCGCGCAGAATACGAACGTTATTTTAGCATTTCCTTTAAAATTTTGCCGAGCAGAGCAATACCCTTTTCGATCTCTTCAAAGGACGGCATCGAATAATTCAGACGGAAGGAATGAGACGGCGCATTTTCGTCACAGTTGAACGCCGTACCCGGTACGACAAAGACCTTTTCCTCCGCCGAACGACGCAGAAAGTCCGAAAGCGCGAGATTCTCAGGCACGGTACACCAAATGAAAAGTCCGCCCTCGGGACGGGTGAAGGTCACTTCCCTCGGAAATTCGCGCTCCAGCGCGTCGAGCATCGCATGACATTTTTCGCGATACAGTGCACGAATCGTCTCAATGTGCGCGTCCAGATCGTATTTTTCGATGTATTCGGCGCACATCATCTGGAAGAAAATGTTCGTATGGACGTCCTCGACCTGCTTTGCCACCACCATTTTGGTAATGACCGCTTCGGGACCGCACGCAAAGCCGATGCGCATTCCGGCGGACAGGATTTTCGAGAACGAACCGCAGTAGATCACGCGTCCGTCGGTGTCCATGCTCTTTAAGGTCGGCAAATCCTCGCCGTCAAAGCGCAGGTCGCCGTAGGGGTTATCCTCCAAAATCACAACGTCGTATTTTTGCGCAAGCGCATACACTTTCTTTCTCTTTTCGAGCGACATCGTAATCCCGCCGGGGTTCTGAAAAGTCGGGATCAGATAAAGAAGCTTTGCCTTTGCTCCCTCGACTTTGAGCGCTTTTTCCAAGCCCTCGACCGAAACGCCGTCGCTTTCAAGTTCAACACCCACCGTGCGCGCGCCGTTGGAACGAAACGCGTTCAGCGCGCCGATAAAGCTCGGATTTTCGCAGATCACCGCGTCGCCGGGGTTGCACAGCGCCTTGCAGGCAAGCTCGATCGCCTGCTGTCCGCCCGAGGTAATGATGGTCTCGTTTTTCGAAACGTCAATGCCGAATTTGGTCGAAATGCGCGCTTTCACAAGCTCGCGAAGCTTCGGATATCCCTCGGTCACGCTGTATTGCAGCGCCGTTACGGGGTTATTTTGAAAAATGTCGGCGGAAATTTTCTCGAATGCCTCCACGGGGAAGGATTCGGGCGCGGGATTTCCGGCGGCAAAGGAAATGGCGCCGGGTGTGCCGAGACTTTTAAAGATCTCACGGATCGCCGACGGTTTCATGACCGCCATACGGTCGGAAATTTTGTATTCCATAAGAAAAACGCCTCCTTGACGCAGAAAAACGGGAAAAATCTCCCGCATTGTTTATGTTCTTTGATTTTTTCAAAAGGGAAAAATCTTTTTCAAGAGGATCGAGCCGTAAGCCGGGTTCTGTCGTGAACGGTCATCTATCTTGTCTTTGCGTTGCCGCAAAGCTCTTTGCCGCCATCGGGAATTCTGTCGAGCCAACAGCGAAAGCAAAACCGCTTTCGATCCCGAAGGCGTTGCTTCGGATAGGGTTTACACGGCACAAAATGTCTCCATCTCGTCGGTGAGCTCTTACCTCGCCTTTTCATCCTTACCGCGCCGTGCGGCGCGGCGGTACTTTTCTGTTGCACTTTCCCTAAGGTCACCCTCGGCGGACGTTATCCGTTATCCTCGCTCTGTGAAGCCCGGACTTTCCTTACGCTGCCGCTTTCGCCTGCAGTCGCACGACCGTTTGGCTCGGTCCCCTTGGAAAAGATTTTTCCTTATGATTTTCGCTGTGCGCGCAGCGCACAATTTCGCGCAGCCGCGGAGCGGGCTGCATTTCGCCGGGCGCGCAGGCGGCAATTAAAACTCGTTTCACGAATTTTAGCTAAATCGCGGCTTCGCCGCAGGCGAAATTGCCGACTTCGTCGGCAGCAAAATTGAACTTTGCTTCGCAAAGTTCAGCTAAATTGCCCGCTTTGCGGGCAGCTTATACTTGCACCTACGGTGCAAGTATAACACAAAGGAGAGCAAAAATCAACCCCCGAAATACAGGCGGTTATTCTTTGCGTACACCGACAGCGCCACGCCCATGGCAAGATACATGCCGAGCACCGACGAGCCGCCGTAGCTGACAAAGGGCAGCGTTATGCCGATAACGGGCAAAAGCCCGAGGCACATACCGATATTTTCTATGCTTTGATACAGGATCATACCGCCGACGCCGGCGCAGATGAGCGCACCCGCCGTTTTATCGGCGCAAAGTGCGTTTCGGAAAAGGCGCGCCGCAAGCCCGAACAGCAAAAGGATCGTTCCCATCGCGCCGACAAAGCCCGCCTCTTCTCCGATGACGGCAAAGATCATATCGGTCTGCTTTGCGGGAAGAAGCGTCGTTTGCGTCACAAGTCCCTTGCGGTATCCGAGACCCGTAAGCCCACCCGCCGCGATGGCGGTCTTGCTTTGGATCGCCTGATATCCGCGGTAAAGCGGGTCAAGCTCGGGGTTAAAGCCGACCAATATCCGCTCCTGCTGATAAAGATCGAGGTGCTGCCAAAGGATCGGCGCGAGCGAAAGTCCCGCAACGCCCGCCGCGGCAAAATACCAAAGACTGAGCCGCGCGGCAAACAGCATGACCGCCGTGATGACAAAATACACCGTCGCCTGTCCCGTATCCTTTTCCATCAAAACAAGTCCGATCACAAGCCCCGCATGGAGCATCAGCCCGAAAAGGGTTTTTATGTGATTGATACGGTGCTTTACGTTGTCGATGTGCGAGGCGAACGTGATGATATAAAGGATCTTGCCGATCTCGGCGGGCTGAATTCCGATCGGTCCGAAGCGCACCCAGTTGTGGTTGGTATCCCCTCCGCCGTCGGCGCCCGTGCCGAAGATCGCCGTAAACAAGAGCATGGCGCAGTTTAATATCAAAACCCAGCGAAAATTTTTGGTCAGGCTGTCGTAATCGACAAAGGACAAAAGCAGCATCAGTCCGAATCCGACCGTCGTCATGCCGATCTGCATGATATCGAAGCGCGACGTGCCCTTTGTCAGCGTCGCGCTGTGAACCGCCAAAATTCCGATGATCGAAAGAGCGGCGGTAAGTCCCACGGTGATATAATCGAGATGCGACAAATGCTCGCGTATTTCGGTCAAAAAGCCCACGATCTTGCGCCGAAGCGGATTTTTCGAAACGGTCGGCGGCAGAGGGGCGGGAGCGAGAATTGAACGGCGTGCACGTCGTGTTTTGGCGTTGCGCGGCGTGGGGGCGGTAAGCCCCGCGCGACGCTTCAATTCGTCCGCTTCGATGGGAGAATACAATCTTCGCGGCGGCTTCGCCGCAGGGCGCAGGGGCGCGGTCGGGCGCTTGCCGCTGCCCTCTTTGTACGTATACTTAATGCGGGAAAAATCGGAGGTCAGAACCGCCGCGCTTTTGTTTTGCGCTTTTTTTCGCGCGGATCTTGCTTTTTTTTCTTTTTTCTTTTCCGCCCTTTTCTCTCTTTCCTCGCGCACGGCGTTCGGTTTTTCGGGAGCTTTGTTCACGGTCTTTCCTCCTTTCTCATTCTTATTTTTTCCGTTTTTTATGTCGGGTCGGTTTTATCGAATCTCGATAACGTATCCCGCACACTTGTACAGCTTCGCTTTCAGCGACAGATTTTTTCCGACGACGATCTTTTCGTCCTTCGGAATGCGCAGAACCAAATGAAAATCGTATCGGTCGGGAATTTCGGCCTTGCGCACAGTGCCGTCCTTTTGCGATATGGTCGTGGCGACCGACGGGACGATGGTGTAATCTTCAAGCGTTCCGAATTCGACGTTCTGAACGTTGTCATAAAGCGTTTCGCCGCGCGAAAGCATCGATTCGAACGCGCCGTACTGTTCCTTGACCTCCAAAACCGCGAGCATCGTTTCTTCGGGCTTTTCCGCCGCCTTCTTCCCGCGTGAGGTCAAAAACCATGTTCCGCCCGCCAAAACAAGCACGCAAAACAAAATAATGAGAAGATCCAAAAGATTAAAGCGTTTCTTTGCCATTGTGGTGTCGACTCCTTTTATTTTAAAAGTTCGCGATATACGTCTTCGATTTTACGCGCCATATTTTCCGCCGAAAATTCCGCGGCGCGCGCTTTGCCCGCCCGTCCGAATTTTTCGCGAAGCGCGCCGTCGCGCGCAAGCGCAAGAATCGCTTCGGAAAGCGATTTTTCATCGTGACCGCACAAAAATCCGTTTTCGTTCGGCGTGATCAACTCCTCCGGTCCGCCCGAACGGGTCGAAACGACGGGGCGTCCCTGCGCCATGGCTTCGATGAGCGAAAGGCTGAGCGCCTCGTGCGTCGAGGTTAAAACCGCGACATCGAGCGCACAAAACAGGCGCGATACGTTCTCGACCTGTCCCAAAAAGAGCACCTTTGCGTGCGGAGCGTCGGTTTTTGCCCTCTCGCGAAGGTCATTTTCAAGGCTTCCGCCCCCCGCGATGACAAAGGTCAGCTCCGGCTCGCCGCTCTTTTCCCGCGCAAGGGCGCAAAGCTCGGCGGCGCGAAGAAAAAGCGCGTGATTTTTGACCGGCTCGAGCCGCGCGACGATCCCGACGCAGACGCCGGACAGTCCGAATTCCTCGCGGAAAGCGTTTCGTTCGTCCTCGGTGTATTGCGGCTGGGGCGGGATACCGTTATAGATCATGCGCAGTTTTTTTCGCGCGATGCCGTCGCGCAGAAGATTTTCTTCCACCGCACGCGACACGGCGATCACACGGTCGCTGAGGGCGTTATTGAGCGCGCGATAGATAAGATTTTTCGGGAAAGGCTTCGGGTCCTCCAGACAGTGTCGCGTATTGACGATCGGAATCCCGCATTTTTTAGCGGCAATGCGCGCCGAAAGGCTGGCGTGCGTATGGACAAGATCGGGCTTTTCGCGGCGAAAGATCGCACAAAGCTCGTTCGTTCCCTCTTTCGAATACGAGCGGTCGGCGATTTTTTCCGCCTCGATTACGCGCGCGCCCGTCTTTTCGACCGATGAGATCAACGCCGCGCCGCGCGGCAGAACAACGGCTGTTTCGAAATCGTCACGATCGCGCGCCGCAAGATAGTTGAGAAGATAAATTCCCGCTCCGCCGATGTTGGTATCGGTCAGAACCTGAAGAATCTTTTTCACGTCGTTTCCTCCGAAAGCATATTCTCTTCGTTCTTCCCGCCGCCCGCCGCAAGGCAGATGAGGGCAAGATAGATAAAGAATACCAAAACCATGCGGTAATTGTACCAAAGATTTTCCGCCATTCCGTGGAAAAGATAGCCGCAAAGGCCGCCCGACATGGCAAGCGCGGCGATCTTTTTCGGGTCGCGGTTTTTCTTTGCCCGCAAAATGCACGAAAAAGCGGTCAGAATGAAGCCGAAGTAGACAAGAATCCCTCCCCAGCCCATATCGACGATCCATTGCAGATAGAAATTATGTGAATGCAGCGCAAATTCCGCGCCGTTGAGAGCATAGCGCGGATAGACCTTTAAAAAGGCGTCCGAGCCGAGACCGATCCCGCCGAAAAAGCCGTAATCGCGGATAATGCGGATCGAGCCTTGCCAAACCGAAACGCGGTAAGCGGTCGAGGTGTCTTTCATGTTGCCGATACTGGTAAGCCGATGAAGAATACTTGCCGGCATGACCGACGGCATGAGAAGCAAAACGGCAAGACACGGAATGAGAAAACGGCGGTCTTTTTGCAAAAGGAAAAAGCCGAGCGCCAAAACAACGCCCACCCACGCCCCGCGCGACCAGGTGTACATAAGGCACAAAAGCATAACGCCGTTCACGCCGAGATAGACAAATTTCGAAAGGGGTCGCTTTGTGTAAAGCAAAAGACACGCGGCGAGCGGAATCGTCAGAATCAGATATTCGCCCAGCACGTTGGGGTTGTCAAGCGTCGAATAAACGCGCCGTTCGATCTCGGTGAACATGGAGGAGTCGACCCAGCTTTGCGTCGTATTTTTTAAGAAAAAATTCTGGAACACGCCGTACAGCGCCACCAAAAACGAAGCGCCGCACAAAAGGGTCAGAATGCGGGTAAAATCGCGCCGCGTGCGCACCGTGTAAAGAATAAGCGGGAAGGAAAGGGCAAATGCAAGATAGATAAGATAGATCTTCATTCCCGAAACGGGCGCCGCTCCGCCCAGCACCGCAAAGAACGAGAGGGCAAGAAACGCGGCGATCCAAAGAAGAAAGGGCGATTTTCCGCGCGGCGCGGTCTTTCCGAACAAAAGATGAAGCGCCGCCGCAAAGGCGCAGAACAGCGTAAGCCCCGCAAGCGCCATCGTCGGCAAAATTGCGGCAAGCGGAATCAAAAGGCAGACGCCGCGATACGGTTTTGCCGCGATAAGCAACAAAGCGGCTGCGCCGCAAAGAAGCAGAAGCGCGCCGAAGCTTTTACAGAAAAGCGCCGAAAGTCCGAAGAGAAAACACAGCGGGCAAAGGATCTTTTCAAAGCCGCCAAGCGGCGTATAGGTCTTTTTTTCCTCGTCCAAAAGAACGACTCTTTTGAAAAAAGCGCACAGCCGGCTTTCGGAAAGCGCCGTTCCGACCGGAACGGGAAACAGAAACAACAAAAGCGAAAAGACGAAAAGCAGAGCCGTAAGCAAAAGATTCAGCTTTCCGCGATGAAGAAAAAGATTCGGCAAAAGTCCGAGCGAAAAGGCAAAAAGCAAATGCCCCGCGCCCGAGAGCGGCATACGAAGCGGCTCGGCAAAAAGATCGAAAAGGGTACTGTTCTCTTTAATTTGCGAAATGCCGTCTTCGTTTTGCCCGTAAATTTTGCGTGCAAGCGTCACGGGCGAACGCAAAACCTTTGCCGTCGCGCAATTTTTGACCGCTTCGCCTTGCATGAAACGGTTTCTCAGAAAATCGAGAAGAACGCTTTCCTCGGCTTTTTTTGCAAAATAAGCGCAAAAGGAGGCGTACGCCTTTTCGATCGCGCTGCCGTCGTAAACGCGCAGAATCGCTTTTCCCGTACGGGAAAGCGAAGAGAGGATAAGACTTTGGCTCATAAAAAACCGCCTTTCACGAAAATCAAAAAACAAAGAGCGGAAAAAGAATAAAAAGCACGAACCGCCGCATCATTTTGCGCCGTCCTCGGCGGGGGGCTTTTCGGCAAAATCCTCCAGACGAAATTCGGTCTTGCCGATCTTGGCGGGCTTTTCCGAAAAATACGGACGGTTGTCCTCAAGATCCTTTAAAGTCTTTACTCCTTGCGTTTTCCACCTTTCGAGGATCTTTGCCATATAGGCAAGCGAGGGCTTGGCGATGGCTTTGATGGTGCGCTCGTAAGCGGCGGACAAAAGCTCGTTCGGAACCGCTTCGGCTTCCCACTTCGCAAGAATTTTTTGCTCGGACGGGGTAAAGGCGCGCTCGCCGCAGCCGATGATCTTCCGAACCTCTCGCCCGTACCGCTTCTGTTTTTCCTTGCGGCTCAGATATTCCTCAAACGCTCCGAAGGTCGTGATGCCGTCCTCTTCGAACATGCGCGCTGCGGTGCGCTCGATATAATTCACAGTTTTGTGATCCTCCGAGCAGCAGTATTCGATCACGCCCATGATCAGGTCAAAGGGCATGCCGAGAACGTCGGAAAGGGCAAAAATTTTGGTCTGTTCGGCAGGGGTCAGGATCTTTCCGATCTTTTGCGAAGCAAAGCTTAAAAGCGATCGCACATCCTCGTTTTGCTCGATCGCGTCGGCAAGCTCGCTTGTCGAAATGACCGCCGTGCGGCGGGAAAAAGGTGTTTCCGACACGATCGCGACCGAATCGGACGCGTCGGTTTTCGTCGGTTCTTTTTCGATTTCTTCCCGTTCGTTTTCTTTTCGCTTATTTTCCTTTCGCGTCACGATTCCCGCGCCGCGCCAGAAGGAAAGGGCGTTTTCCACCTCGGTCTCCGAGAGCGAAAGCGCGCGCGCCGCCGCCTTTTCGTCCAAAGCTCCGCCCTGCGCAAACAGATAAAGCAGTACGCAAAGCTCGCTTTTGCTTGCACCGCAAAGGTGCTTTGTCACCGCCTTCGGCATCAAAAAGACTTCGCCGACCGACGGGTTTTCGTATTGGTTCATGTACTTCTTCCTTCCGTTTTGTCTGCTTTGCCCGCCTTGTCGGTTTTGTCCGCCGACGAATTATTTTTCTTCGGCGGAGAGCTTCTCGGCGGCAAGCAGAATGCCGAGCTTTCCGCTCTCATAGGTAAGTCCGCCCTGCATATAGGCGACATACGGCGGTTTTACAGGTCCGTCCGCCGAAAGCTCGATCGATGCGCCCGAGGTGAAAGCGCCCGCCGCCATGACGACGCGGTCGGCATATCCCGGCATCTCCCACGCTTCGGGGATGACGTTCGAATCGATGGGCGCGCCCGCCTGGATTCCCTCGCAGAATTTCAAAAGCTTTTCTTCCGAGCCGAGCGTTATCGTCTGCACGATGTCATGACGGGGCTCGTTTGCCGAAGGCGATACGGTATATCCCATTTTTTCGAAAAGACGCGCGGCAAAAACGGCGGTCTTGAGCGCCTGCAAAACGGTGTGGGGCGCATAGAAAAATCCTTTGTACATCGGCTTTGTCTGTCCGAGCGAGGCGCCCGCCTCCTTGCCGATGCCGGGGGTCGTCAGACGGTAGGAGACAAGCTCGACCGCCTTTTTCGTTCCCGCAAGATAACCGCCCGTTTCCGCCATTCCGCCGCCGGGATTTTTGATGAGCGAACCGATGGCAAGATCGGCTCCGTAATAAGTCGGCTCGTGCTCGTCGCAGAATTCGCCGTAGCAGTTGTCGACGACGGCATAGACCGACGGCTTTGCCGCATGGGCGGCGCGGATTGCCTCGCCGATCTCCTCGGCACAGAGGGTCGGACGAAGAGCGTAGCCCTTCGAGCGCTGAATATAGACCATCGTGATCGACGGATCCTCCGCCAGCGCCTTTTCCATGGCGGCAATGTCGATCTTTCCGTTCGAAAGCTCGATGCCGCGGTAGTGAATTCCGAAATCGCGCAGCGAGCCCATTCCCTCGCCGCGCAGACCGATCACCTCGTCGAGCGTGTCATACGGCTTGCCCGTCACGGAAAGCATGGTGTTTCCGGGACGAAGAAGTCCGAAAAGCCCGACGCAAAGAGCATGTGTGCCCGATACGATCGTGTGGCGAACCAGCGCGTCCTCACATTCGAAGACCTTGGCATAGACCTGCTCGAGCGTGTCGCGTCCGCGGTCGTCGTAGCCGTAGCCGGTCGTTCCGACAAAATGCGACTCGCTGATCCGACAGTCGGCAAAGGCGCGCATGACGCGGTCCTGACAGATAAGAGCGGTTTTTTCAAGACGGGCGAAAACGCCCTCGTTCAACAATTCTTTTTCGGTCTCGTTTCCGAGCGCGATAATTTCTTTACGATCCATGATCTGTAACTCCTTGATTAAGTAAAAAATGTGCGGATGTCGAGCAGTGCCGCGCCGTCAGGGCACGTTTTGGTTCTCGGCGGCGACAAAGACGAGCGTGCCGACGGGGAGCGCCTGTCTCATGCGGTCACAGACCGCTTCGTATTCCGCATCGTTTGAAAACTGCGTATAAAAGGTGACCGAAAAGGTCATGTTTTTTTGAAATTCTTCGACCGTCGAATTTTCGTCGAGCACGCTTTCGGTGTCGATCGAGACTCCCTCGACGATGTACACGTATTCGGGAAAGCGCTCGGAAAGAAGAAGCGTTATTTCATCGCGCCTTTGCGACAGAAGACGTGCTTCATGATAGGCGCGGTATCCGTCGAAAACGCCCGTGCCCTCGCGGTAAAAGCGCGCGTTTTTGCGGCTTTCGCTTTCGCCGTCCGTGAAGAAAACCGTGCTCTCATAGCGGTGTGCAAAGGGGTCGTAAAAGGTCTTGCCGACCTGTACGGCGTCCTGCGCATAGGTCTCGGAAAAATAAGCCCGCGCCGCGTTTCGGGCGGAGACACAGCCCGTCGGCGTGCCGAAAACAAACGTGTGGAACACGATTCCCGCCGCGGCAAGAATGCCCGCGCAAACGAGCGAAAGCGTCTTTCGTCCGTCGTTTGCCCGCGCCGTGATAAGAAAGCGCTTGATGAAAACGCCGATCGTCGAAAGAAGCCCGACAAAAAGCGCAAAAAGCAACGCATGGGGAAGGCTCTCGCCGTCGATCCGCGCCGCAAAAAGCCCGCAAAGAGCCATGATCAGAACGGTCACGGTCTTTTGCCCGACAAAAAGCGTCGCGGCGGGCGGCAAAATCAAAAGAAAGGGAAATGTGCGCCAAACGCCGCTTTCACGCCGCAGAAGCAAAACGCACACGGCGATAAAAAGCGCATAGATCACGCCGAAAAGAATTCTTTTCGTGTTGTTTTTCATGTCGGTTCCTCTTTATCCGTTATTTGTAATAAACTTTTCTGTATGCACGGCTTCCGGTATACAGACTGAAGCTTTCGAAATCCGACACCGTTTCGTCGGCGTTTTTCTTTTGAATATACAATTCGAAATTATGTACGGCTTGTTCGCCGTTTTCGTCGGTCTCGCCGTCGATCTCGAGCGATACGCCCGAAAAATTGAGACGGATATAGCCGAAGGAATAGCGCTCGTCGTAAACGGCGGTGTAATCGGAATAGGTCTTTAGCGTTTCGTCCTCCAGATAAAAGGCGAACGGAAGATTCTCCGACGAATAGGTTCGGTCGGGATCGGCAAGGATCTTTTTGTTGAATTTTACGCTGACCTGAAGGTTTTTCGTCTCGGGAAAATAATAAAGATTGTCGAGCGACAAAATTTTTCCGTCGTCGATGCTTTTGTACCAGTTGCGAATCTCGTATTGCCGAATGTCCACATCGCCCTTTTCGCGGTAAATTTCCTCGGTCGCGTCGGTCTTGATAATTTGCTTCATCACCGCCGAATCACAGCTGACAAAAAAACGGATAAACAGAGTAAGATACACTGCCGCAATAAGGGCATAGGCGATTGCTTTGAATATTTTTTTCGCCGCGGAGGGCTTTTTTTCTTCGTCGTACATGGTTTCCTCATAAAATGACAAGTTTACATTCTATGATAGCATATTTTCTTTCGTTTCGCAAGATATTTTTCTGTTTACTTTGTAAAGAGTTTGTGGTATACTGTAACTGTTGCCGTACGAAACGGACGCCGAAACGATACACAAACCGTACGATCGAATGTTCAAAGGAGAAAATAACATGAAAATAATCGACGAAAAAGGCAAGCTTTTCGGGAAAATCAATTTGATCGACCTTGCGGCGATCTTGCTTTTGCTCTGCGCCGTATTGATCACGGGCTTTAAGCTTTCCTCGGGAAAAACGCGCGCCGGCGCGCAGGATGAGGTGACGGCGCGTTACACGCTTTACATACGAGGTCTGAGACAGGTGTCGGTCGACGCGGTCATGGCGGAGACCGAGGAGATTACCGACGCGGAATACGGCGGGAGCGTCGGTCATATTGTCGGCGAGGTATTAAAACAGCCCGCCAAGGAAAACGTTCTTCTTGAAGACGGCACGTATACGACGGCTGTCTACGACGATCGCTACGACCTTTACGTAACGCTCGAAACATCTGCCGTCGAAACCGAGAACGGTGTTTTCACCCCCGATGACCGCCCCCTTTATTTCGGCGGTACGGTCGGTATCAACAACGGACACGTCGAGACCTTCGGCGAGATCGTGGAGCTTGAGATTCTTCGATAACGGAGAAAAACAGGAAGAAAAAGGAAGCCGAAAAAACGGCTTCCTTTTTTCTTTTTGTCGTATGTTTGCCCTTCGGGCGGAGTATCTTTCTTTTCTGCCGAAAAGAGCGCTCACATCCTTTACCGACTGAATTTTTGTGTCGGCAAGTGTGTGCCCGAGTTTCGGA
>URJL01000042.1 GCA_900548115.1 uncultured Eubacteriales bacterium | reverse complement strand
CCGTGCCGCCCGCCTCGATGGCGGTGACGACCGACGAGGCTGTGCTTTTGAGCATCTGGGTCTTGATCTGCTTATAAAAGCTCTCGAGCAAAACGATCTGCAATATCCAAAGCACTGCGATGAGAAAGAGCGCAAAAGCCATAAAGCCGCGAAAGACCCCGCTGTTCAGGCTTCTTTGCCTGCGCGCTTTATCCGTTGTTTGCCGCTTCAAAACGATAACCCACTCCTCTCAGAGTAACGATATAGGAGCTGTATTCGCCGAGATTTTTGCGAAGAAGCTTGATGTGCGTATCGAGCGTGCGGTCGTCACCGAAAAAGTCGTATCCCCACACGTTGCTGATCAGTTTTTCTCTTGTCAGCGCGATGCCGCGGTTTTTGACAAGATAGAAAAGAAGGTCGTATTCCTTCGGGGTGAGATCGACGTTTTTTCCGTCGATCGTGACCATGCGGCCCGTAAAATCGATACAGAGCCCGCCGATCTTGACCACTTCTCCCTCACTTCTGCCCGAGCGCTTGATGACGGCGGCGACGCGCATCATCAATTCCTTCGGCGAAAAAGGCTTTACGACATAGTCGTCCACTCCGACCTCAAAGCCGTGAATGCGGTCATATTCCTCACCGCGTGCCGAGAGCATGATAACGGGCGTGGAACAGCTCTTGCGGATCTCACGGCAAACCGAAAAACCGTCAAGATCGGGCATCATGATATCGAGAATGATAAGATCAAATTCCTTTTCGCGGCAAAGCGAGATCGCCTCAAGTCCCCCCGACGCTTCGGTCACTTCGTGTCCTTCAAATTCGGCGTATTTTTTGATGATTTCGCGGATCTTGGCTTCATCATCCACAACCAAAAGCTTGCTCATGGCGCTTTTTCCTTTCTGTATATGTCTTTCAGTATTTTCCCACTTTATATTAACGAAATTGTAGGCTTTTAATGTGAATCCTGTGTGAAAGCCGAATGAAAAAACAAAAAATCTTTTGAAGAGCCTTGTGCGAAGAGCATTGTGTGCTTGACATCCGACGAAAAATCGTTTATAATAATCGATAATAGGATATTTATGGGTAAAGCTTTACTTTCCTCGGAAAGGAGTGCAAATATATGGCAATAAAACCGCGTATACTGGTCGTGGGCAGTGCCAATATCGACTTCATCGCCAACACGGAACGGGTTCCCGCCGCGGGTGAGACTTTGCTTTCGCGCGGCAATTACGAATTTGTTCCCGGCGGAAAAGGTGCGAACTGTGCCGTTGCCGCCGCCCGTCTCGGCGCGGATGTCGTCTTTTGTACCCGCGTCGGAAACGACACCTACGGAAAAATGCTCTCGAAAGTATATTCCGACGAAAAGATCGACTGCCGCAGCGTCATCGTCGACAAAAAACTCCCGACCGGGCTTGCCGCCATCCATGTGGAGGCAAGCGGCGCCAACCGCATAACCGTCTTTCCCGGCGCCAACTCCGCTGTGAGCCGCGCCGATGTCGAGGACGCTTTTATGTCGTATCCCGACGCGCTCTTAACGCAGTTTGAGATTCCGCTCGACACGGTTTATTATGCGATAAAGCAGGCGAACGAAAACGACACACCCGTCATTGTCGACGGCGGTCCCGTGCCTGCCGAGCTTGATTTTTCCGCGCTCGGAAAGCTGACGGTCTTCTCGCCCAACGAGAGCGAGGCCTATGCCTACACGGGTATCCGTCCCGTGGACGCCGACAGCTATATCCGTATTTGCCTTGACCTTTACTCACGTATAAACGTCGATTACATCGTTTTGAAGCTCGGCGAAAAGGGCTGCTACGTATACGACGGTCATTTCGGAGAAGCCGTTCCTTCTTATCGCGTAACGGCGGTGGATACGACGGCGGCGGGCGATTCCTTTACGGCGGCTTTGACATACGAATTTCTCCGTTCCGGCAACATCCGCAGTGCCTGCCGTTATGCCAACGCAGTGGGCGGTCTTGCCGTGACAAAATGCGGCGCGCTCCCCTCGCTTCCCACCGAAAAAGAGGTTTTGGAGTTTATTAAGCAAAACAGTTGATTTTCAAAAGTTATTAAAACAAAGGATGGATCACTATGCCGAAGTACAACCGTATTTTACTCAAGCTTTCCGGAGAAGCTCTTTCAAAGGAAGCGGACGGGATTTTGAATTTTGATTTTATCGCCGAGGTCGCCGCATCGGTCAAGCGTTGCGCCGAAGAAGGCGTAAAGATCGCCGTCGTTGTGGGCGGCGGCAACATTTGGCGCGGTAAAACGGGAACACAGATCAGCCGCACCCGTTCCGACCATATCGGAATGCTCGCGACCGTTATCAATTCGCTGGCTTTGGCGACGGGCTTTGAAAACGCGGGGCTTTCCGCCAAGGTCATGACCGCCATCCCCATGCAGCAGATCGCCGAGCCGTATGTGCGCGACCGCGCCATGGAATATCTCGACGAAGGGAAGATCGTCATCGTCGCCTGCGGTTCGGGCAACCCCTTCTTCTCGACCGACACCGCCGCGATTCTTCGCGCCGTCGAGCTTTGCGCCGACGCCGCTCTCTTTGCCAAGAATATCGATGCGGTCTACACCGCCGACCCGAAGAAGGATCCGACGGCAAAGAAGCTCGACCACATTTCGTACGACGACATTTTGAAAAACGACCTTACCGTCATCGACAGCACCGCCGCGGCAATGGGACGCGAGAACGATCTTTCACTCCTGCTCTTCGGTCTGAACGATCCCGAAAATATTTTGCGCATCGTGAACGGCGAAAAGCTCGGAACGATCGTAAACAACGAGCGCTGAAAACGAAAGCATTTTTTTTAAATACAATTTTACACACCGTATACAAAGGAGAAAAACGACATGGTACTCAACACAAAAGAATTCGAAGACAAGATGAAAAAATCCCTCGCGGCTTATGAATCCGAACTCGGCACCATCAGCGCGGGACGCGCAAATCCCCAGGTGCTCGACAAGATTACGGTCGATTATTACGGTTCGCCCACTCAGATCAATCAGGTCGCCGAAGTAAAGGTTCCCGACGCGCGCACCATCGTTATCTCTCCGTGGGACAGCTCGCTTTTGAAAGCGATCGAAAAGGCGATCCAGGTCGCCGATATCGGTCTTGTCCCCCAGAACGACGGCAAGGTCATCCGCATCGCTTTTCCCCAGCCGACCGAGGAACGCCGCCGCGAGCTGACAAAGCAGGTATCGAAGCTTGCCGAGGGCGCAAAGGTCGCTCTGCGCAACATCCGCCGCGAAGCAAACGACAAGGCAAAGGAAATGCAGAAGAAAAAGGAAATGACCGAGGACGAGCTGAAGACCACCGAAAAGAACGTTCAGGATCTGACCGAAAAGTATTCGAAGGACGTGGATACCGTCACCGATAAGAAGAACAAAGAGATCATGGAAATCTGACCATGGGACTTTTTTCGGATAAGAATCATCTTGACGAACATCTTTTGCCGAAGGTGCTTCCGAAACACGTTGCGTTCATCATGGACGGAAACGGCCGTTGGGCGAAAAAGCGGGGACTTCCCCGCACGGCGGGACACAGCAAGGGTGTCAAAACCTTTGAGGATGTCGTGGAGATGTGCTTTACAGCCGGCGTCGAAACCGTTACGGTTTATGCCTTTTCCACCGAAAACTGGAAACGTCCCGATTCGGAGGTTCGTTACATCTTAAAGCTGATGGACGATTATCTCGACATTTGCGTGGAGAAATGCTTGAAAAAAGGAATTCGTCTGCGTATCATCGGCGACAAATCCCATTTTCCTCCCGAAATGGTTCAAAAAATGGAGGAGGGCGAGGCAAAAACCGCGCATCTGCATTACAATCTCAACGTGGCTGCCAATTACGGTGCCCGCGCCGAGATCTGCCATGCTGCAAACAAGCTGATCGCCGAGGGAAAAACCGAAATTTGCGAAGATGACATTTCCTCGCATCTTTACACCTCTCCGGTCGGCGACCCCGATCTCATTATCCGCACCGGAGGCGAAATGCGCCTTTCCAACTTTCTTCTGTGGCAGGCGGCGTATGCGGAGTTTTACTTCACCGACACCTACTGGCCCGATTTCGGAAAGAAGGATCTATATAAGGCGTTTCACAAATTTGGCAAGACCCGGCGTCGCTTCGGCGGGCTGTGAGCGGAGGTTTTATGAAACAAAGGGTTCTTACCGCCATCGTACTTTTGCTGATCTTCATCCCGATCCTTATTTTTTCGGGAACGCCCGTCTTTAACATCGCGGCGGCAATATGCTGTTTTCTCGGCGTATACGAAATGCTCGGCTGTGTCGGGCTGCGAAAGCATCTGTTTCTCACGATTCCGTCGCTGCTTTATGCTGCGGCGGGACCGCTTCTTGCCCGCACCCGCTTTGCGACGGCATACGGCGTGCTTTTGAGCATTACCGTTGTATATCTTATGTACCTCATGTTCATTCATGTCTTTAAGGTCGACAAGATTCGCACCGCCGACATCGGCGTCGTCTTTATGACGACGGTGTACATCACCGTTTCCTTTACGAGCATTATCCGTCTGCGCGACGTGAGCTCGATCGGGCGCTATATTTACATTTTCATCTTCATCGGCGCGTGGGTCACCGACATTTTCGCCTATTTCGGCGGACGGATCTTCGGAAAACACAAGCTTTGCCCGTCGGTAAGCCCGAAAAAAACGATCGAAGGGTCAATATGCGGTATACTTTTTTGTTCTGCCGCCTTTGTTCTCTACTCGATGTGGGTCGCGCACGAGCTTTCGGACATAACGCCGAATTATCCGATCATCGCACTGATCGGCGCGTTTATTTCCGCCGTTTCGCAGCTCGGCGACCTTACCGCCTCGACAATAAAGCGCGATTACAAGATCAAGGATTACGGTAAAATATTCCCCGGTCACGGCGGCATTCTCGATCGGTTTGACAGCATTTTGGCGGTCGCGCCGTTTTTGTTCATTCTGACGGGAAACCCCGATTTCATCAGCATTTTTAACCGAATTTTATAATTTTTCGTTTTGAGAGAAGTCCTTTTTCGGGATTTCTCTCAAGCCGTATATGCCGCTTTTTTCGGCATTTTCGAAAGGAACGCTCCTATGGAAACAAAGTCTCTTTGCATTTTGGGCTCGACCGGCTCGATCGGAACACAGGCGTTGGAAACAGCGGCGCACCTCGGGCTTTCGGTTCGGGCGCTTTCGGCACAAAGAAACACGGCACTTTTGGAAGAGCAGATTCGGCGCTTTCACGTTCCGCTTTGCGCCGTCGCCGACGAAGAAGCGGCAAAAGGATTAAAGATCGCCCTTGCCGATACTTCCTGCCGCGTTCTTTCGGGAAAGGACGGCGCCGCAGCTCTTTGTGAGGAAAGCGACGCCGACACGGTGCTCAATTCGATTATCGGTTTTGCGGGACTTGTTCCGACTCTTCGCGCGATTGCGGCAAAGAAAAATCTCGCCATCGCCAACAAAGAAACGCTCGTCGCGGCAGGCAGTATCGTCATGCGCGCCGTAAGAGAAAACGGCGTTCGGCTTTTGCCCGTCGACAGCGAGCACTGTGCGATCCATCAATGTATCGGCGACCGACGAAAGGACGAGATCGACTGCCTTATTCTGACCGCTTCGGGCGGACCTTTTTTCGGAAAGACCAAAGAAGAGGTCGAAAACGTTCCGCCCTCGGCGGCGCTTCGTCACCCCAACTGGTCGATGGGGCGCAAGATCACGATCGACAGCGCCTCTATGGTCAACAAAGGGCTGGAACTCATGGAGGCGATGTGGCTTTTTGATATGCCCGCCGACAAGATCGAAGTTTTGATTCACCGCGAAAGCATCGTGCATTCGATGGTGCAATTCAAGGACAGCTCGGTCATGGCACAGCTTGCCGTGCCGGATATGCGGCTCTGCATTCAATACGCTCTTACGGGCGGAGCAAAAACGGACGGATTGACGCCGCGCCTTTCGCTTGCCGACGTGGGAAAGCTTACTTTTTACAAGCCCGACGACGAGGTTTTTCCGAGTGTTCTTTTGGCGCGGCGCGCAGCCGAACGCGGCGGCGTTTCGCCGTGCGTCTTTAATTCGGCGAACGAAGCGCTCGTTGCGCTGTATCTTGACGGAAAGATTCGCTTCGGCGAGATCTTCACCTATCTTGAAAAAGCGCTGGATACGCTTCCGAGCGGAAGCCGAGAGCCTGCCCTTTCGGACATTCTGGACGCCGACCTTGCGGCGCGCGAATTTATCGCACGGACGGTAAAAACGAGAAGCGTAAAGTAAAAGCGCGGCTTTTTGCATACACTGTTTTGTAAATCGTTTTCTTTTCCGAATGGGAGAATTCTATGTTCATTTCCGTTCTCATCGCCGTTTTGTTTTTCGGCATTATCATTTTTCTTCACGAATTGGGACATTTTCTCGCCGCGCGCCGCTTCGGCGTGACGATCTTCGAGTTTTCGGTCGGAATGGGACCGAAGATCTTTTCGAGGCGCTCACGAAAAAGTGCGGTTTTATATTCGCTTCGTGCGCTTCCGATCGGCGGTTATGTCCGCATGGCGGGCGAGGACGAAAGCTCGGACGATCCCGACGCTTTTTGCAACAAGGGAAAATTTGCCCGTTTTGTGATCCTTTTCGCCGGGGCATTCATGAATCTTCTTCTCGGCTTTCTCTTAATGCTTCTTTGCGTTTCCTTTTCAAAAGGACTTTATTCCAACACGATCGACCGCTTTTTGGCTACGGACGAAAACGGAAACGCCGTGACCGAATATCGCGGACTTTGCGTCGGCGACGAGCTTTTGAAAGTGGACGGAACGCGGCTTTTTGTGCGCTATGATACGCTTTTTGCCGCCATGCGTTCCAAGGGCGAACCGGTAACGCTCACCGTGCGGCGCGGCGGAAGTATCGTTGAGATCGAAGATTTTCCTTTTCCGAAGACGACCGAAGGCGGAGAGGTATACGGAGACGCGGGCTTTTTTGTTCCGACGGTCAAAGAAAAGACGCCCTTCACCGTTTTGCATGACACGTTTTTCCAAACCGCGTCGGTTATACGGACGGTTTATTTGTCAATACACGATCTTATCACGGGCCGTTTCGGCACCGAAGCGGTCTCGGGTCCCGTCGGCGTCGTGACCGAGGTCAGCGAGAGCGTGCGATACGGGTGGCGGTCGCTTTTGTTTCTGATCGCCATGATCACGATCAATATCGGCGTTTTTAACCTGTTGCCCTTCCCTGCTCTCGACGGCGGACGGATCGTTTTTCTTCTGATCGAAGCGCTCATCGGACGAAAGGTCGATCGGCAAGTCGAGGGTATTGTCAATTTTGCGGGGCTTATGTTGCTGTTTGCGCTTATGTTGTTTGTCACCTTTAAGGACATCTTAAAGCTTTTTGCTTAAGTTTACGAGGAAAACAGAATGAAAAGAAGAAAGTCAAAAGAAATAAAAATCGGCTCGGTCAAGATCGGCGCCGATCATCCGATCGCCGTTCAATCGATGACCTTTACAAAAACCGCAAACGCCGCCGCGACCGTCGAGCAGATCCTCTCGCTCGAGCGCGCGGGGTGCGACATTGTGCGCTTTTCGGTTCCGGACGAAGAGTCGGCGAAAAGCATTTCGTATATTAAGGAGCACACACACATTCCGCTGGTCGCCGACATTCATTTTAATTACAAGCTCGCCCTTGCGGCGCTTGAACGCGGAATCGACAAGATCCGCATAAATCCCGGAAACATCGGCTCGCCCGAACGAATAAAAGCCGTCGCCGACGCTTGCCGCATGCGCGGCGTGCCGATCCGCATCGGCGTGAACGGCGGGTCGCTTGAAAAGCACATTTTGGCAAAATACGGCTCTCCCACCCCCGAGGCGCTTTGCGAAAGCGCACTGTATCATGTGCGTCTTTTGGAGCAGTTTGATTTTACCGACATTGTGGTCTCCATCAAGTCCTCCGATGTTGCCGATACGGTGCGCGCCAACCGGCTTTTTGCCGAGAAAACCGATTATCCTCTGCATCTCGGCGTGACCGAGGCGGGGACCGAACGCATGGGGATCATTAAGTCCTCGGCGGGAATCGGTTCGCTTTTGCTGGACGGGATCGGCGATACGATTCGCGTCTCGCTCACCGACGAGGTGGAAAAGGAGGTTGCGGCGGCGCGGGATCTTTTAAAGGCGCTGGAACTTCGCGGCGGCGTAAACATCGTCTCCTGTCCCACCTGCGCCCGTACCAATATCGACGTTATCGGGCTTGCCACGCGTCTGCACGCGCTTTTGGACGACTGCGAAAAGAACATCAAAGTCGCCGTCATGGGCTGTGCCGTGAACGGTCCCGGCGAGGCAAAGGATGCCGACATCGGCATTGCCGGCGGCATGGGCGAAGCGCTTTTGATAAAGCACGGCGAGATCGTCGGAAAAATTCCCGAAGACCGCGTGATCGAAACGCTTATGGCGGAGATCGAAAAGCTGTAGACCCAAAGGACAAAAAAGAGAAAAAAGGAATCAAAATGGCAAAAAGCTTTCTTGAAAAATTCAATAAATACAGTCCCGAGTATCTCGAGAAAAACGCCTGCGGAAAAATCGTCTCCTACACCGTAAAGCTCGATCAGGCCGCGCGCAAGATCTGGTGCGACGTTTCTTTTTCCGACTATGTTTCTTTTGCGGTCATAAAGAGCATGGAGGAGGGTATCGAAGAGGCATACGACTTAAATTTCATGCGTCTTTGTCCGCACTTTTCGCCGAAGGATTATTCTCTTTCTCATTTTCCCGACATCCTTTTGGAGCTGAAACGCCGAAGCCCTATGGGATACGGCTTTTTTGACGACGCCAAGATCACCGAATCGCTCCACGCCGTTCCGTATGAAAATGAGACCGACGTCGTAAACGACCGCGACGAAATGATCGCAAGCTTAAAAGAATCCGAGGACGTCCTAAAGATCGAGCTTCACAACGGCGGAAAAGCGCTGTTGGAGGTTGCGGGCTGTGACCGCGCTCTTTCGGAAATTTTGTCCGATTGGTTCGGCATATCGCGCCGCATTTCCTTTGACGGGAAAGTCGCCATGACGCTCGACGATCTCGAATCGCTCATTCCCCCGCCGACCGTTGATCCTTCCGCCTTTATTCGGCGCGATCCCCCGCCCGAAGCCGCGGCGGGCGGATTTTCGAACGGCGGTTATTCGGGCGGGAACTTCCGCGGGGGCGGAAAATTCAACCGTCAGCCTGCCGCCGAACCCGTTCCCACCGAGAATTCGTTAAACAAAACCGAAGCCGAAGCACATGTCGATTTCGACACGGGCATTGCCGTTTCGGGATTTATGAAATTCGACGTCAACGAGCTTACGCCCATCATGGGCAACATTCCGAATCTCGACATTATACCGATTCGCGAAGTGAGCTTCGAAAACGATAAATTTACGATCTGCGGAAAGATTTTCGGCTTTGAAAAGAAGCTGACGCGAAGCGGAGAAAAATACATCGCCTCTTTCTTCATTACCGACCGCGATTCCTCCGTTCCCGCAAAATTCATTTACAACAAAGACGAGGACGAAGCTTTTTCGGCGCTCGAAAAAGATCCCGCCGTCGTTCTGCGCGGTCTTGCGTCGCCCGACCGTTACGACGGAACGCTGACGATAAAGCCGCTGGCGATTGCCGCCGTGAAAGAGATCAAGCGCAAGGACAACGCGCCCGAAAAGCGGGTCGAGCTGCATCTGCATACCAAAATGTCCCAGATGGACGCGACGATCGAGCCTGCCGACGTGATAAAACAAGTTGTGGCGTGGGGACAGGACGCCGTCGCCGTCACCGATCACGGCAATTTGCAGGCGTTTCCGCAGATCATGAAGGCGGCGCGCAAGGTGGGCGGCGTCAAGGTTTTATACGGCGTGGAGGCATATTTCGTCGACGACACGGCGCGCGCCATTTACGGCGACATCAACGTAAGCTTTTTGGAGGACAGCTTTGTCGTGTTCGATATCGAAACGACGGGACTTTCTCCGCAGACCTGCGCCATAACCGAGATCGGTGCGGTGCGCTATCAAAAGGGCAAGGTCGGGGAAAAGTTTTCGTGCTTTGTCAATCCGCAGACGCCCATTCCCGAGGAGATCGTAAAACTTACGGGCATTACCGACGATATGGTGAAGGACGCCGAGACGATCGACGCGGTTCTTCCGAAATTTTTGTCTTTTGTCGGAAACGATACCCTCGTCGCACACAACGCCTCGTTCGATATCAGCTTTATCCGTGCGGCGGCGGAGCGCTGCCACATTCCCTTCAATCCCTCCTTCATCGACACGGTCTCCATGTCCCGCCGAATCAATGCGGAGTTGAAAAATCACAAGCTCGACACGCTGGCGGAATACTTCGGTCTCGGCGATTTCAACCATCACCGCGCCTTTGAGGACGCGCACATGCTGGCGCTGATCTTCCACGCGATGGGCGAAAAGCTGAAAACCGAGGGAATTATCAACACCGACCAGTTAAGTCACCTTATGAGTCAGGGTTCCGACCCGAAAAAATTAAAGAGTTACCATCAAATACTTTTGGTAAAAAATCTTGTCGGGCTGAAAAATCTTTACAAGCTCATTTCTTTTTCGTACCTCAACTACTATTACCGCCACCCGCGCATCCCCAAAACACTGCTTTCGGAATATCGCGAGGGCTTGATCGTCGGCTCTGCCTGCGAGGCAGGCGAGCTGTACCGTGCGATTTTGGAGCACCGCCCGCACAGCGACCTTGTCGCCATTGCCGATTTTTACGATTATCTTGAAATTCAGCCTCTCGGCAACAACCAATTCCTGATCGATACAAAACAGCTTGCGTCGAAAGAAGACCTTATCGAGATCAACAAGCAGATTATTGCGCTCGGAAAGGAATTGGGAAAGCCCGTTGTGGCGACGGGAGACGTTCATTTTCAAAATCCCGAGGACGAAATATATCGCAAGATCTTACTTGCCGGTCAAAAGTTTTCCGACGCGGACAAGCACATTCCGCTTTACATGCGCACGACCGAGGAAATGCTTGCGGAGTTTGATTATCTCGACCCCGAGACCGCCTATGAGGTGGTCGTGACCAACACGCGGAAAATTGCCGATATGGTGGAGGAGATTCTCCCGATTCCGGACGGCAACTATCCGCCGTCGATGGAGGGAACCGAGGAGGAGCTGACGCGCTTCTGTTATGAGCTTGCGCATGAATGGTACGGCGATCCACTTCCCGAGCTTGTTCAGAACCGATTGGAAAAGGAGCTTTCCTCAATCATCAAAAACGGCTTTGCCGTTTTGTACATCATCGCCCGCCGCCTCATCAAATACAGTGAGGAAAAGGGGTATCTTGTCGGTTCGCGCGGTTCGGTCGGTTCTTCCTTCGTCGCGACCATGGCGGGCATTACCGAGGTTAATCCCCTTCCGCCGCATTACCGCTGTCCGCATTGCAAATTTTCCGAATTTATCACCGACGGTTCGATCGGTTCGGGGTTTGACCTTCCCGACCGCGATTGCCCGCGCTGCGGTGCGAAAAACATGATACACGACGGACACGATATTCCGTTTGAAACCTTCCTCGGCTTTAACGGTGACAAATCGCCCGATATCGACCTGAATTTCTCGGGCGATGTACAGGGCGAATGTCACAAATATACCGAGGTACTGTTCGGCGCGGAAAACGTGTTCCGTGCGGGAACGCTCGGTACGCTTGCCGAAAAAACGGCATACGGCTATGTCAAAAAATATTCCGAAGAACACGGCATTGTTTTAAACAAGGCGGAGGAAACCCGTCTTTCGCGCGGATGTGAGGGCGTAAAGCGCACCACGGGACAGCACCCCGGCGGCATTATCGTTATTCCGAAGGAATATTCGGTCTACGACTTTACGCCGATCCAGCACCCCGCCGACGATCCGAATTCCAACATTATCACAACGCACTTCGCTTTCGAATATCTGCACGACACGATCCTGAAGCTCGACATGCTCGGGCACGATGTGCCGACCAAATACCGTATGTTGGAGCGGTATTCCGGTCGAAATATTTTGGACACTCCCCTATCCGATCCCGGCGTTATGGAGCTTTTTGCTTCGACCGATTCTTTGGGGATAAAGCCCGAGGATATCGGAAGCCCCGTCGGGACCTTTGGGCTTCCCGAATTCGGCACGAAATTCGTGCGGCAGATGATCGTCGACTCCAAACCGAAAAATTTTTCCGATCTTTTGCAGATCTCGGGGCTTTCACACGGCACCGACGTTTGGCTCGGCAATGCACAGGAGCTGATCAAGGACGGTGTCTGCGACATTTCCGAGGTTATCGGAACGCGTGACAACATCATGGTGTATCTGATCTATCACGGAATGGACAAAAGTATGTCCTTTAAGATCATGGAGGACGTGCGAAAAGGGCGCGGTCTGAAGCCCGAATACGAAGAAGCCATGATCGCGCAGGGCATTCCCGATTGGTACATCGGCTCGTGCAAAAAGATCAAATACATGTTTCCGAAAGCGCACGCCGCCGCCTACGTAATTTCCGCACTGCGGCTCGGCTGGTTCAAGGTACATATGCCGCTTGAATTTTACGCCGCCTTTTTCTCGGTTGCACCCGGCGGTTTTGACGCCGAGATCGTCGGCAAGGGAAAAGGCGAGGTTGAGCGCACAATCCGCGATATCGAAGCGCTCGGAACGGCGGCAAAGCAAAAGGACAATGAAACGCTGGCGACCATGCAGCTGGTGAACGAAGCGCTGGCACGAAAAATTAAATTTTTGCCGGTCGATCTGCACAAATCCTCCGCAAAATTCTTTTTGCCCGAGGACGGCTGTGTGCGCATGCCCTTTTCATCTCTCCCCGGTCTCGGCGAATCTGCGGCGATCAACCTGGAAAAGACCATGAAAGAAAACAACATTATTTCGCAGGAGGAATTGCGGCAAAAGGGCGGCATTACAAAAGCCGTTATGGAAATTTTGGCGCGAAACGGCGCTCTGCAAAGCCTTCCCGAGACGAATCAATTATCTCTGTTTTAAAAAAGCGGCTGAATCTTTTTTGAGGATTCAGCCGCTTTTCTTATTCTTCTTATTCTTTTTACTCTTCTTTTTCGTTTTTTCTCGTCGGGTAAATCTCGTTGAAATCGTGCTCGACTCCGCCCGACTTATATCCGACCATGGTATCAAGGCACACTGAGTGAATACTGTTGAAAATACTCTTTTCGATGTTGGGATTCTCTTTTTTCAGGCGGCGCAGAAGATTTTTCACCTCCTGCCGCTTCGAGCCTCCCCCGCCGTTGTCGCACATGGTGCAATTTTCGGTGAAACGGCAGGCGCACTGAATGAATTCCAGCTCGTTATAGTGCTTCCACGAAAGGATATCCTCTTCGTGAATGCAATACATCGGGCGGATAAGCTCCATGCCCGCAAAGTTGGTGCTGTGGAGCTTCGGCGGCATGGCTTGCAATTGTGAGCCGTAAAACATTCCCATGACCGTCGTTTCGACAACGTCGCTGAAATGATGTCCGAGCGCGATCTTGTTGCACCCCAGCTCCCGAGCTTTGTTGTAAAGATGTCCGCGGCGCATGCGGGCGCAGAGATAGCACGGATTCTTATCGGTGTTGTTGGCAACGGCAAATATATCGGTGTCAAAAAACGTGATCGGCAGTTCCAAAAGGCGTGCGTTGCTCTCGATTTTTTGACGGTTTATCTCATTATAGCCGGGGTCCATGCACAAATATACGACCCGAAACGGGAAATCGCTGTGCCTTGACAAAAGCTGCAAAAGCTTTGCCATCAGCATGGAATCCTTTCCGCCCGAAATACAAGCGGCGATCGTGTCGCCCTCCTCAATGAGATTATACCGTTTGCAAGCCGTAACAAAAGGCGTCCAAAGCGATTTGTGAAATTTTTTCTGTATACTGCGCTCGATCAGCGCACAAGGGGTGAGTTCCCGTTTCATTTTGTAAGCTCCCGATAACATAGGTCAAAAATCGTCTGAAATTGCAAAATTTCCTCTTCGGTCGTGACCGCGCCGAGGCTGATACGAAACGAAGAAAGGGCATTTTTGCGGTCGCCGCTGACCGCCATCACCGCGCGCGACGGAAGCCCGTCGGAGGAACAGGCGGATTTCACCGAAACGCAAACGCCGTGTTCGTTCAGCTTTTCGCGGAATTTCACGCCGCGCACCCCCGCAACGCTGACGTTTATTATATGCGGCACAGCATCGGCGGGGCTGTTGATCCGAACAAGAGGATAATTTTTGAAAAACTCGCGAAGGGTCTCATTTAATTTTGTCACATGCGAAAGATTTTCCGAAAGATTTTCCTGCGCTTTCCAAAGCGCCTTTTCGGTCGAGGCGGCAAGACCGACGGTCGGTGTTCCGCTTCGATAAAGAGTCGTTCCCGCGCCGCCGTAAATCAGAGGCTCCATCGGGATTTTTTCTTTTTTTACTAGAATCCCCGTTCCGCAAAGTCCGTAAAACTTGTGCGGGGCAAAGCAAGCTGTGTCGGCTTCTGCAAAGGAAAACGGAATCTTTCCGACCGCCTGCGTCGCGTCGACGTGCAGACGGCAGTCGGGATAATTTTTTAAAAGGTCACGCACTGCCGAGACGGGCTGTACCGTTCCGAGTTCGCTGTCCACCGCCGTCAGAACGACCAATATCGTATCCTTCCGCAAAAGCTCCGAAAGGGCATCGAGATCGACCTTTCCCTCGCGCGTAATGCCGACGAGGTCGATCTCATATCCCATTTCCTGCAAATGCGTAAGCGTCGCGCTTGCGGACGGATGATCGAGCGCGCTCGCGATGATATGCTTTCCGATGTGGCGCTGTGCGCGGGCAATCCCGCGTATTGCCGTGTTGTTCGCCTCGCTCGCTCCCGATGTATAGATGATCTCGGAGGGCAAAACCGAAAGCGCCGTCGCGATCGAATCGGTGATGCGCGCCATCTCGGTACGGGCGGCGTTTCCCGCCTCATGAACCGAATTTGCATTTCCGATAAAGCGCCTCTCGATCTCGCAAAAAACCGACAGCACCTCTTCGTCTGCCGGTGTGTGCGCGGAATAATCAAGATAAATCATACGCCGCTTCCCTTTCCGTAAAATCCCGTAATGTCCTTTATGACCTCGCCCGCAAGGATAAGCCCCGCGACCGACGGGACAAACGCCGTACTGCCGGGCGTTGCGCGGCGGGGAGCGGTGCGAACCGTTCCCGTCTCGGGGGTAAGCTCTTCGGCGTCGGGTGCGTGTGAGAGCGGAATTTCCTTGGACCAGACTGCCTTAACGCCGCGAATACCGCGCTTTTTCAGCTCGGTGCGCATAACCTTGGCAAGCGGGCAAACCGACGTTTTGCTGATGTCCGAAACGATAAAACCGCACGGGTTCACTTTATTTCCCGCACCCATCGAGCAGATGATCGGCGTCTTGGCTTTCTTTGCCTGCAATACCAGCGCGATCTTCCCCGCGACGGTATCGATTGCGTCGATAACATAGTCGTAGCGCGTAAAATCAAAAAGATCCGCCGTCTCGGGCGTAAAAAATGTTTTGTATGTATGCACAGTCGCATTCGGGTTGATCGAAAGGACGCGCTCTTTCGCGACATCGACCTTATATTTCCCGAGCGTGTCGTGCGTTGCGATGATCTGACGATTCAGATTGGAAAGGCATACGGTGTCGTCGTCGATGAGCGACAATTCTCCGACGCCGCTGCGCGCCAGCGCCTCCACCGCAAATCCTCCGACGCCTCCGACGCCGAAAACGGCAACATGGGCGCGATACAGCTTTTCCATCGCGCTTTTTCCGAAAATAAGCTCGGTTCGGGTAAATTGATTCATAGGTAAAGAGTCCTTTTTTTATTATTCGCCGACTTCGGTGATCGTGCCGCCGCCGACGACCGTATCGCCGTCGTACAAGACGACTGCCTGTCCCACCGTCACGGCGCGCTGCGGCTCGTCGAAAACGAGTGAAAAAGCGTCGGGTTTATCTTTTATCGGATAAACCGTCGCCGCCTGTTCGGTCTGGCGATAGCGGGTCTTGGCTTTGACGCGGATGGGCTCGGTAAGCGAATCGATCGCGATCCAGTTCGCCTCGTTTGCCGAAAGAGTGCGGTGAAACAAAAGCGATTCTTCCCCCACCGAAACGGTGTTGTTTTCCATACTCTTCGAAAAGACAAACACGGGTCGCCCCATCGAAAGCCCCAATCCTTTTCGCTGACCGATGGTATACCGCACAGCACCGCGATGTGTGCCGACGGTTTTTCCGTCTTTATCGAGAAAATCGCCCGCGGGATAATGCTTTCCCGTGTACTGCTCCATAAATTTCACATAATCGCCGTCGGGGACAAAGCAAATGTCCTGACTGTCGGGCTTTTCGAAATTGACAAAGCCGTGTTCTTTTGCAATTTTTCGCGTAACGGTCTTTTCGGTGTCGCCGAGCGGAAACAGCGTGTGCTTTAATTGCTCCTGCGTGAGCGAATACAAGACATAGCTTTGATCTTTGGAAAGATCGCTCGCTTTTTTCAACAAAAACCGCCCGTTTTCCTCGACGATGCGGGCATAATGTCCCGTCACGACGTAGTAAAGTCCTTTTTCCTTTGCAAAGGACAAGAGCTTATCGAACTTCATATAGCGGTTGCAGTCGATACAGGGGTTCGGCGTTCCGCCCGCCTCATAGGTGCGCACAAATTTGTCGATGATCTTTTCTTTAAAATCGAAGGTGAAATCCAACACCTCGTACGGAATATCGAGCGTAAACGCCACCTCGGCGGCATCGTCGATATCCTTTTGCGAACAGCAGGTGTGAAAGGCGCTTCTTCCGATATCCTCGTTGCGATAAAGCCGCATGGTCGTTCCCATACAGCGAAAACCGCGCTCGGTCATAATGCAGGCGGCGACCGAGCTGTCCACTCCGCCGCTCATGGCAATCAGTGCCGTGTTCTTTTCCATTCTTTTTTCATTCCAAACATAAAAAACTGTACGACAATATTATAGTGAAAAAGTGTCGGATTGTCAAGGGAAACACGGGAATCGCGCCGCGTGGATTTTTGCGAAAAACGCTTGACTTTCGACCTTTTTCGGGTCTATAATAAAGGCAGAATATGAGGCGGCGTCTTGCGCCGCGGAAACGAGGAACACTATGGCACTTTATTCTTCCATGCAGGAGCTGATCGGAAATACGCCGCTCGTTGCCCTTCATAATCTGGGCTTTCCCGACACGGCGCATGTATTTGCAAAGCTTGAATTGTATAATCCCGCCGGTTCGGTTAAGGACCGCACGGGAAAATATATGATCGAAGATGCCGAACGGCGCGGAGAGCTTCGTCCCGGCGGAACGATCGTCGAAGGGACGGCGGGAAATACGGGGCTCGGCATTGCTTTTGCCGCGCTGAATCGCGGCTATCGCGTGATTTTTGTCGTGCCGACAAAGTTTTCCGAGGAAAAACAGACACTCATGCGCGCACTGGGCGCGGAGATCGTCAACACGCCCCGCGAGGAAGGCATGCTCGGCGCGGCGCGCAAGGCGGAGGAAATTCGGGACAGCATTCCCGGAGCCATTGCCCTTCGTCAGTTTGAAAATCCCAGCAACCCGCAGGCGCATTATGAGACGACGGGGCCCGAAATTTACCGCGATATGAACGGCAAGATCGATTATTTCGTGGCAGGTGCCGGCTCGGGCGGCACGTACACCGGCGTTATGAAATACTTAAAGGAGCAAAACCCCTCCGTCCGCGGCATTATGGCTGATCCCATCGGTTCGACCATGGGCGGCGGCGAACACGGCGATTACGACATTGAGGGAATCGGAAACGATTTTATTGCCAAGACCATGGATATGTCGCTTGTGGACGAGGTAATCAAGATCGGCGACACGGAGGCGTTCGAGTGTGCGCGCGCTCTTGCAAAGCATGAGGGTATTATTGCCGGTTCTTCCTCGGGCGCGGCGCTCTGTGCCGTGAAAAAGCTCGTTCAAAGCGGCGCACGCGGCAATATCGTCCTGCTTCTTCCCGACCGCGGCGACCGCTATTTCAGCAAACATCTTTTGGGTTAAATATTTATAAAGAACAAGAGCCTTGCCGAAAAAGGGGAAAACGGCAAGGCTCTCTTTATGTGCGCCTGAAAGAATCGCACGAAGGAGAAATTGGTTAAATTATTTCGTCGTCTGCTTCGACTCGTCTCGGGTCAGAATAAGGCTGATCTTCCACTGTGAAATGCCGACAGAGGCAGCCTCGGAGACCGAGGGAGTAATACGGATGACGTGTTCACCCGAAGAAAGGCCGCTTACGACCGGCGTCGGGTTGTGCGATTTAAAGGTTCCCGTCTGCGCTTCGCCTCCGTCCACCGTATAGGTAAACGAAACCGTTCCGCTCTTGATGTTGGTATACATGGCAAGCTCGGTACCGGTAAAACGGTAAACAAACGTGGGATTTTTGCTCAAGTCCGCCGTTGCTGTGCCGTTTTGACGAAGATTACGGTCGTCAAGCCATGCTCCCGCTTCATAACTCCAAACCCTCTTGTCGCATTCGGAGATCGACTCTTCGTCGAGCAGAATCAGCTTGCGGTCGCCGTCGGCAAGATGATCGGAAACAAGCTCGGGAAGCGTGTCGTCGGGCAAATATTCATCCTCCAAGATACCGGCAAGCAGTGCATTGTTCAGATACTCGAAAATTACATCGGTGTAGAACAGATAGCCTTTATCGGTAGGATGAACAATATCGATGAAATACTCAAGCCACAACGAATCGTTGTACTCAAAGGCTTCGGAAAGATCGGTCTTTCGAAGCGTGTTGAGATAATCCGAAAGAGCATGCCCCATAAAGATCACGGGGACATTATATGCTTTTGCGATCTCGGAATGTGCTTTTGCCGCCGGGAAGAGCCAGTTTGCACCGCTGGTGCCCGAATCGATCGTAATGAGCATTACGATATCGCATTTCGGAAAACGCTCCTTGATGGTACGGATGATGGTCTCGATCTGTATTTTGGACTGTTCCTCGGTAAGAGCGGCATACCGATCGTTGATAGCATACTCCAAAAAGACAAGATCGGGGCTTTGCGAGAGGATATAATCGTCAAGAAGATACGTGCCGAGGTAGGTACCGCTCTCGCCGAAGCAGGCATAGATCTCGTTGATTTCGGCGTCGGGATAGTGTTCTTTAAACCACTGTTTCGTTTGATTGCGCCAGATATTGTTACGGTCGCTTGCGCCGTAGCCCTGAGTGATCGAGCCGCCGTAATAGGCGATGTTGGCGGTCTTATCGGTAAGCAATTTGTGATGGATATTCTGAAGCGACTTTCCGTATTCGATATAATCGGTATATTTGCTCGTCGAAAGACGGGCTTTTTCGATCGCTTTTGCCACATATTTGCCCGCGGTCTTTGCGCCGTTTGCCGTCGGATGGATTCCGTCGGTCCCGTATTCGACCG
>URJL01000041.1 GCA_900548115.1 uncultured Eubacteriales bacterium | reverse complement strand
CTTGATTTTCGATATTCATACTTTCGGTATTTTGATTTTCATACCGCTTTTCTTTCGGATTATGTATAAAGTTTTTCACATAAATTATGTTCGGTCTGCCAAGCCCTTGTCGTTTGCGTTCGATAAGTCCGATTCCGTTTTCAAGCTCGTCAAGCAGCTTTAATGCCTTTTGCCTTGCACAACCGAAATCGCTCAAAATATCATCAATGGTGTAGATAATATATACACGATTTTCCTCGTCAAACCAACAGTTTTTAACCGATAAACTCATCCGGTCGAGCATAAAACTGTATAAGACCTTTGCTTCAACAGAAATACCGGAAAGCGTTTCATCGGTAAATAAGATTTTAGGAATACGGTAAAACGAAAACTGCTCCGCTTGACTTCCGTAAAAGTACTCAAATTGTGTTGACATAAATTATACCTCCTTTCACTTTTATAAGCATAAAAAAAGGCGGCAATTTGCCGCCTAGAATATGTAAAATCATACTGCAATACGGTATTCAATTTCAAAATCTTGATATTTCTTTTCAGATTTAATTTCCATCTTCATTTTGTATGTTAAATGCTCTGTTTTGATATCGGCTCGGATCATATGGATCGACGGTGCCGACGCACGCAGGCGAACGCCGTAGCCTCCCGGTTGTTTTACGATCTCGGGCTCTTCAAGCTTCAATTCGTCGATCGACGGCGTGACGATGCCGTATCCCGTTTCGTTCACCTGCCGAAGCGCGTCGGAAATTTTATCGTATTCGCGCTTTACTCCCGCAAGCTCGCTCATGATCTCGACCAGCGTATCTTTTCCGTCGATCTCAAAGCCCGTTTCCTCGCCCAGAACCGAATAGAACTGCTCCTCGGGAACGCTGACGTCCAGCGTCATTTTCCCGATCGAAAGATCGGTCCCGCCGATCCCGACGGTAAAGCCGAAGTCGTTTTCGATGGGTTCGGAAAAAGCTTCTTTTGCCTGTCCCACCGTGGCGACATTTTCGGTGCGCGAAATGATCTCATCGTAAACCGACCGTTTTAACGGATGGGTATCGTCCAGCTTTTCCACCCATGCGGGAAGCGTCACTTCGATCTCCTTGACGGGAAATTCCAAAAGAACAAGGCTTAAAATATTGCGGATATCGTCGGCGTTCAGCTCGAGACAATTGACGAGCGCCACGTGAACGCCGTAAGTATCCTCCATCTCCAGTGCAAGCTTCACCGCTTCATCGGAATTGGGGGCGGCGGAATTGAGAATGATGACAAACGGCTTTTTGATCGCCTTCAATTCGTTTACGACGCGTCTTTCCGCCTCGACATAATTTTCGCGCGGGATATCGCCGACCGTTCCGTCGGTCGTGACAAGACAGCCGATGGTCGAATGCTCGTTGATGACCTTTTGCGTTCCGATCTCCGCCGCGCGGTCAAAGGGAATTTCTTCGTCCGACCACGGCGTCATGACCATGCGCGGCTTGCCGTCCTCGGTGTGACCGATCGCGCCGGGAACGATATATCCCACGCAGTCGATCATTTTCACCTTCATCGACATACTGCCGTCGGGTGAAATTTCGACCGCTTCGTCGGGGACGAATTTCGGCTCGGTCGTCATGACCGTTTTTCCCTGCGCCGACTGCGGCATTTCGTCCTTTGCCCGTTCGCGCGAATGTTCGCTTTCCATATTCGGAAGCACCAACGTCTCCATGAATTTTTTGATAAAGGTCGATTTTCCCGTGCGCACGGGACCCACAACGCCGATGTATACGTCTCCGTTTGTACGCTCGGCGATATCCTTATAAATGCTGTAATCCGCCATACGAAAGCTCCTTTGTCTTGATAAAATTTGCCCTTTTTGTTTGGTACAGTCTATGGCGAAATCGGCGTCTTTATGACAGCGGCAAAGGAGTTTGCGTTTTTTGCGGTTGTATTTGACATTTCGGCGGGTTTGTGGTATGATAATAGAGAATGTAATTCCTGCCGTTTTTTCGGCGCAGTCTTTGTAAAATCCGCGGTGCGGAATACCCCCGGGGAGGGATTTTTTTCATGCGGGACACCACCAATAGCTTTCGCAAGGGAATTTTCGACGGATTGCCTATCTGTCTCGGCTATCTTGCCGTATCCTTTGCCTTCGGAATTTCGGCGGTCGGAAACGGACTTTCGGTTTTTGAAGCCGTAATCATTTCCATGACCAACGTAACCTCTGCGGGACAGCTTGCCGCCGTGCCCATTATTGCGGGCGGCGGAAGTCTTTATGAACTTGCCGTGTCGCAGCTCATCATCAATCTGCGCTATGCGCTCATGTCGGTCTCTCTTTCACAAAAGCTGGGCACGTCGGTGCGCATGTCCGATCGTTTTCTCATTGCCTTTATGAACACCGACGAGATCTTCGCCGTCGCCTCGGCTCAACCCGGAACGGTCGGGCGGCGTTATCTTTATGCTTTACAGCTTACGCCGTACCTCGGCTGGAGCATCGGAACGCTTCTCGGCGCGGTCGCGGGCAACATTCTTCCCGCCGTCGTCAGCGCCGCTTTGGGACTTGCCATCTACGGCATGTTCATCGCCATCGTCATCCCCGAAGCAAAACGCCGCCGTTCGGTCGCGTTCTGCGCTCTTTTTGCCGCGGTGCTCTCGTGCGCGTTTCGCTGTATTCCCGTTCTCTCGCATGTCCAAAACGGCTTTGTCGTCATTATCTGCGCCGTTGCGGCGAGCGCGCTTTTTGCGTGGATCGCACCCGTAGAAACGCAGGACGATCCGTCGGGATCGGAACAATCGGGACAATCGGAAAAGGAGGCGTGAGAAAATGACATTCGGACTGTATCTTCTCACCATGGCGGGCGTGACGTATCTTGTGCGCATGCTTCCGATGGTGCTGATCAAGAAGAAAATCGAAAACCGTTTTCTTCTTTCGCTTCTTTATTACATCCCCTACGCCGTGCTGACCGTTATGACCGTTCCCGCTATTTTATACTCGACCTCTTCCGTGCTTTCGGCGGTCGTCGGAACGGCGACGGCGCTCGTCCTTGCCTTTTTTAACAAAGGGCTTCTGACCGTTGCGGGCTTTTCATGTGCCGCGGTATTGATCACCGAGCTTATTTTGCAATTTGCGTTTTAATATTTTAAATTGAATTGAATTGAAAGGAAACAAAATCAATGGGATTTTTCGGAAAAAGCAAGAAGGACTCCTCCGCCTTCATTCAGTCTCGTGAGGAAAACGAAAAAGAGACCGTAAACGAAAACGAAAACATCGTCTATCGCGACGGCGTTTTCGAAGTATACGAGGACAAAAACGACGGTAAAAAATACGGACGGATCTTAAAATATCACGGCTCGATCAAGATTTTTGAGATTCCGGACGAAGAATTCGCTCTTTGGAGCGACGCAAGCGAAAATTTCTCGAAATACCGCATCACCTATGAACGCGACGAGGGCTTTTTCATTGAAAAAGCGCACATCGAGCTTGCCACCACCCCGACGCGCGGCGTCGACGGAAAAGAAAAAGCGGTAAAGCACGAGGCTTCCGAAGCCGCCGTACAGCCCGCCGAAGAGATTTCGGATGAGGAAAAGGCATATCGCCAGAGCCTGATCGAATTTTACAATACCGCGGTAAAATCCGCCGACTACGGCGAGAGCATGATGAAAAACGCAACGCTGGATCAGTGCTTCTCCAGCTCCGCCCTTGCCGACCGCAAGATCATCGAGCAGATCAACCGTCAGAAAAAAGAATTCAAAGAAAAAGGCATGACCGGCACACCGAACGCGCCCCTCAACATCGAGCTTCCCATCTCGCTCGGCAAGGTCTCGGAATTTGCAAAGCGTGCTCTGTACGCGCATGTTCTGACAAGCGACGACATTTACGTTTTGTATTCGGAATTCACCAAGCGCCCGCACTGCGCGGGCGGAAACGCGCTCATCGCCCTGACCGAAGAGACGGCAAACGCCGCCATGAAGGAGCTGACCGACAAAAATCAGAAGGTCTATATCAAGACCGTGCCGCATGACGAAATCGGGAAGGAACTCGGCGAGATCATGCAGAACGGCTTTGCGGGCATGCGTTTCATGCACAAGTACGGCATGGCGACCGTGATTCAGGTCAACGCCGCCGAGCTTCAAAAGAAAATTCAATTTCCCGAAAATATCGCGCTCCGCCGCTTCATGGACAATTTTTTCCAGGATCTGCGCAACGGCGTTCCGGCGGAAAAACTGCGCGGCGCCGAGCTTTCGATGTACGACGCGCTCTTTAAGGCGACACTTCTTCAGCCCTGCGTCAAGGGAAAAGACCCGACGGGCAAGGACACGCTGACCGTCTCGATCATCAAAGACGGAAAAGGCTCTTGTCTTCTCGATCTGTATACCACGGTCGAGGGATTGGAAAAATCGCCGTCGTATATCAACTTTGCACAGAAAAATCCCGACGCGGTCGGCTACAAACGCTGGAAGATCGACGAGATCCTCGCCGAGATCGATTCGAGCGCGTCTCCCGCAAACGGTTTTATTATCGATAAAGACAACATCCCCGCTCCCTTTGTCGACAAGACGCTGGAAAAGGTCAAGCACATGAAGGACATTTGGGAAAAGAACGGGAAAAGCTTTATAAAGAAAGAAGAAAAATAAGAAAAAACCGCACTTTTTCCGATCTTATCTTTCTCCGAGGAGCATTATGGCAGATATTTTCGACCTGTTTAAAAAAATCGAGACGCCGAAGAACACCGAGCCGATTTCGTATCTTGTGGTCGGTCTCGGCAATCCCGACGAAAAGTATAAATACACGCGGCACAACGCGGGCTTTTTGTCTCTTTCGTATCTTGCACAGAAAGAGGGCTTCTCGCTCACCCGCTCGAAATTCCGCTCTCTTTGCGGCGACGCGACCTTCGGCGGGAAGCGCTGTCTGTTTCTTTTGCCGCAGACCTATATGAACAATTCGGGCGAAGCCGTGCGCGACGCGGCGGATTTTTATAAAATTCCGCCCGAGAACATTCTCGTGCTGTTCGACGACATTTCGCTCGACGTCGGAAAAATGCGCATTCGCCGCAAGGGCTCGGACGGCGGACACAACGGGATCAAATCGATTCTGTATCATCTCGGCTCGGACGCTTTTCCGCGCATCAAAATCGGCGTGGGTCAAAAGCCGCACCCCGAGATGGATCTTGCCGACTGGGTGCTCAGCACCTTCAGCGAGACCGAGCAAAAAACGCTGTTCTCGCTGTTTGACAACGTACACGACGCGGCAAAGCTCATCGTCGAAGGAAAGATTGACGAAGCGATGAACCGTTTCAGTAAATAATTTTTTTCATTTTAATTTGTTCGGTCGGACGGAGGCTCAACATGTTTGAAAACGCACTGATCCAGAATCCCGACGCAAAAAAATACGCCGAGGAAACCCGTGCCTATCAGGGCTGTCCGACCGTTGCGGCGACGGCGGGCGGACAGCTTTATGCCGGATGGTATGCGGGCGGAATTTTCGAACCCGACGTCGAAAACTACAACCTTCTCGTCAAAAGCGACGACGGCGGCGAAACGTGGTCGGATCCGCTTCTTGTCATCGAAGCCGACCGCGAACATTTTGCCCGTGCGATCGATATTCAGCTCTTTGTCGATCGGCAAAACACGCTGTATGTATTTTTCACGCAGGAGGACTATCGTCCCGATACGCCGCCGATGTACTATGATATCACGGCCGAGGAGCTTCACTCGTATTTTACGATCAATCCGCATTTCGGTCTTTGGGTCAGCGTTTGTACCAATCCCGACGATGCCCGTCCCGATTTTTCGTCGCCCGTGCGCCTTTGCGACGGATTTTTGCGGGCAAAGCCGATCGAGACGAGCGACGGTCGAATTCTCGTTCCCGCTTACAACTGGTCGGACGAAGAAAATTATGTCTACATGGAAACGCGCGACGGCTTTAAGACGATGAAAAAATGCCTTGCCTGCAAAAAGGCGCAGAACCGTGTGTTTGACGAAACGGTTTTGTGCGAGACCGAGCCTTCGAAGCTTCTTCTTCTCGCGCGAACCAATCTCGGCTATTATGCCAAAAGCGTCTCAGCCGACGGCGGAAAAAGCTGGTCGCCCGAGACGGAATTTGAAAAAGCTCCCTCGTCGCGCCTTTATTTTTCGCGGCTGGAGAACGGCGATTATCTGTACGTCCGCAATGCCGACGACCGTGAGCGGATCGGAATGAAGGCGATCTTGCTCGACCGACGTTTCGAAAAGAAGGGCGAGCTTATGCTCGATTCCCGACGCGATGTTTCGTATCCCGACGCGACGGTGCGTGACGGATATTTCTATATCGTCCATGACTGCGAGCGCGACAACCGCTGTCGCGGCGACCGTGAAAAAGGCTTGTCCGAGGCGGCGAAGGAAATTTTGATCTCCAAAATTTCGCTTGCCGACCTCACCGAAGGACGCCTTCATGAAGGCTCGTATGTTTCGCGCATATTGAGCAAAGGCAAGGACAACACCTTTACCGTATTCAAAAAGGAAAAAGACTGAGATGCACATTCCTTCTTCTCCCACCGCCGCTTTGTCGGTGCTTCCCTTTGAGGAGGCTCTGCACGACGCGCTGTGCGAACAAAGCGAGTACAACGTAAAAAAATGGCTCTATGTTCCGCCCTTTTACGGCGAATACCGTTACATACTCGGAACGCGCGGGGAAAATCCGTTTATCTGTATCGGGATTAACCCCTCCACCGCCGCGCCCGACAATTTGGACAACACCTTAAAATCGGTTTCGCGCGTCGCGGCGTTCAACGGCTTTGACAGCTTTATCATGTTCAATGTCTATGCCCAGCGGGCAACCGACCCCGACGACATGGAAAAAAGCATGAATCCCCTCCTGCACGCCGAAAATTTAAAAGCGTTCCGCTACATCCTTTCGCATTGCAAAAAAACGCCGTCGGTTTGGGCGGCGTGGGGCGCGATCATCGAAAAGCGCGATTATCTTCCGCTTTTGATCCGCGATTTTGCCGCGATCGGTAAAGAATACGGCGCCGCTTGGTACTCCTGCGGCAGAATCTCCAAAAAGGGACACCCGCATCATCCTTTATATCTTCCGACCGAATCGCGCGCCGAAGTCTTTGATATCGACGGGTATCTTGCAAATCAGACGGCGTACCGCCGATAAGAAACAATGCTTCGGGATTCCGTGCGGATTTTGCGGACCTTTCCTTTACCAACCGGGAGGGGGCGGCGTTGCCGCTGTTTCGGTCATCGTCCTTGAAATTTTTGTCCCGTGCGGTTCGTTTCGCCCCTTGCTGTTCCCTTTGTTATAGTATGTTCCCGCCGTCGGGTAAGTCACTCGTTTTTTGCCCTGCCGCGCGGTCATAATATTCTGTTTATTTCCGAAATCAGAGAAAAGAGAGAAAAAACATGCTGAAATTATCCCCTTCCGTGCTTGCCGCCGATTTTTCCGATCTGCGCAGCGAAATTCAAAAAGTCGAATCCGCCGAATGCGACATGCTGCATCTCGACGTTATGGACGGTATGTTCGTGCCGAACATTTCCTTTGGCATGCCGGTCATTGCCGCACTGCGTCCCCATTCGAAATTGCTTTTTGACGTCCATCTGATGATCGAAGATCCGATCCGCTATATCAAGGATTTTGTAAAAGCGGGCGCGGACAGCATTACATTCCATTACGAAAGCTGCAACGATCAGAAAGCCGTCATCGAGGAAATTCGCAAATACGGCGTTCGCGTCGGCATATCGATCAAGCCCCAGACCCCCGCTTTTGTGCTCGAGCCGCTTTTGCCGTCCGTCGACATGGTGCTCGTCATGACCGTCGAGCCGGGCTTCGGCGGGCAAAAGCTGATTCCCGATACGCTTTCGACCGTGCGTCAGGTAAAGGATATGTCGGCCTTTATGAAAGCGCCGATCGATATTCAGGTCGACGGAGGCATCACCCCCGAAAACGCGCACCTTGCCGTCGAAGCGGGAGCAAACGTACTGGTTGCGGGTTCGGCGATCTTCCGTGCCGAGGATGTAAAGGAAGCGGTTCGCCGCTTTAAGGAGCTTGCATAATGCGCGAAAACAAGAAAGGATCTTACATGACACAACAAAAAAGAGCCGTCGTCGGTCAGTCGGGCGGTCCGACCAGCGCGATCAACGCGACGCTTGCGGGCGTTATTTCCGGCTGTCTTTCCGAGGGCTTTACCGAAATTTACGGCATGAAAAACGGCGTGGAGGGCTTTTTGAATGAACAGCTTATCGATCTGAAAGCATATTTTTCTTCGCCCGACGATGCCGCGCTCACCCTTCTTGCCCACACTCCCTCCGCCGCGCTCGGTTCTTGCCGCAAAAAGATCCGCGACGAAGAGACCATCGAAAAAATGTATGCGCTCTTCGAGAAATATGAGATCGATTGCTTCTTTTATATCGGCGGAAACGACAGCATGGACGCAGTGCGCCGCCTGTCGGAATATGCGTCCGCCCATCCCGAAAAGAGAAAAGTTTGCTTTGTCGGCGTTCCGAAGACCATCGACAATGACCTCGTTCTGACCGATCATACCCCGGGATTCGGTTCGGCGGCAAAATATATCGCTGCCTCCATGCAGGAGATTCTGCGTGACTGCGCCGTATACCGCACCCGCGCCGTCACCATCGTGGAGATTATGGGACGCGACGCCGGCTGGCTTGCCGCGTCGGCAGCTCTTTCAAACGCTCTTACGGGCGTCGGCCCCGCACTTATTTATCTTCCCGAATGCGCCTTTTCAAGCGAGCGCTTTCTTACCGATCTGAATCGGCTTTTCGAAACGGGAGATGTACCGTATATCGTCGTTGCGGTCTCGGAAGGACTGCGAGACGAAAACGGGGAATACGTCGGCTCTTCGGCTATGAGCGGGGCGGTGGACAGCTTCGGACACAAATATCTTTCGGGAACGGGCAAATATCTTGAAAATCTTGTCCGGGAAAAGATCGGATGTAAAGTCCGCTCGGTCGAAGTCAACATTTTGCAGCGCTGTGCGGCGCACCTTGCGTCGCAGACCGACCTTTCGGAATCGCTCGCCGTCGGAAAAGCCGCCGCGCATTTCGGCGCGGAGGGACAAAGCGGCGTGATGGCGGCTTTTGTCCGTGAGGAAAACGAAGGTCAATATTCGGTCCGCATCGAAGCGGTGCCGGTCGGAGATGTTGCGAACGCCGTCAAAAAAGTGCCGCGCGAATTTATCAACGCGGAGGGCAACGGCGTGACAAAAGCCTGCATCGACTATCTGGCTCCCCTCATTCGGGGCGAGGTTCCCGTCGAATACAAAGACGGTCTTCCGATCCACTTTTCTTTTTGATTTAAAAAGCACAAGCGCCGCCCATCGAAAACGGGCGGTGCTTTTTTCATGCAGCGCGGAAAAAAACGAATTTTTACTCGTGCCGTTTTTTCGTTTCCCGCGAAGAAAACTTCTTTTTTCACGTTCTTCGCCAAAAGAAGCAGAAAGTGCCTTTTTTGCGACGGCGGTTTTTTCGGGACTTTCACCGAAAAACGCGTTATACTGATAATCGAAAAGGCTCGAAAAGAAAAAAGCGAAAGAATAAAAAAATATCGAAAACGAAAGGACGGATAAATCATGTCATTTCTCTTCGGCACGGGAACAGGCGATAAACAAATGAAAACGCTTTCGATCGACCGCATTTTGCCAAACCCCGCACAGCCGCGGCGCCATTTCGAGGAGAGTGCGATCAAGGCGCTGGCGGACAGCATTTCACAGTACGGCGTGATCCAGCCGATCAGCGTTCGGCAATGCGGCGGGCGATACGAGCTGATCGCCGGGGAACGCAGATTGCGGGCGGCAAAGCTTGCGGGACTGCGGGAGATTCCCTGTCTCGTTCTCCGCACAGGGGATCGGCAATCGGCGGAGATCGCCATGATCGAAAATACGCTTCGCTGTGATCTCGACTTATTTGAAGAAGCGGAGGCAATCGAAAAACTGCTGTCCGCGGGCGGCTGTACACAAGCGGCACTTGCGGCGCGCCTTTCGATGTCTCAGTCGGCACTCGCCAACAAATTGCGCATTTTGCGTTTTGATCCCACTCAGCGCGAATGGATACGAAAATACAAGCTCACCGAGCGCCATGCCCGCGCCGTTTTGCGTCTGCCGCCCGAAAAGCGAACCGACATGATTCATCTGATCGGAAAAGAGCAATTGAGCGTGTCGGCAACCGAACTGAAAGTGGACAGCGTTCTATGCGAGAAGCTGGTCTGCGAGGAATTGGACAAGACAAAAGCGTCGAGCGGAAAAAGCGGCGCGAACAAGACGGCGGAACGTGAAAAAAACGCGGCGACCGAAGAAAAGGCCGTTCCCTGCTTTCCGATCCGCACCTTTGTCATGAAGGATCTGACCCTTTTTTACAACAGCCTCGAGCGCTCGCTCACGCTTTTGAATCATGCGGGGTATAAAGCGGATATGAAGCGAGAAGAGCAAAACGGCGAAGTGCGGCTGTCGATCGTGGTCAAGGAGGCGCGGGCATAAGTCGGCATCGGCAACTTTTTTTTGCAACGGCAAGCTATCGGATATCCACGCAAATCCGTAATACGGAGAACCCGTTTGATCAAAATCATCACCACTGTTCACGCTGCGGTGCTGCTGACAAAACGGTCGGATAAGAGTCCTTTAAAAAGCGTTTGAATAGGAAAAACGGGGCATCCGTCCTTTCGGACGGATGCCCCGTGCATTTTTATAACGCAAATTTCGTGTTTAATTTACGGATTCACCGTCGTCGAATACGGTTCGGCGATCGGCTTTGCCTTTTGAAGATTTTCCCACAAAAGCGCTCTTACCGCTGTTTCTTTCGCAAGGTTCACTCCGATTGAAGAGAGAGCCAACGCGCTGTCGTCCCGAATCGTCGCCACATAGAACGCGCCGTCGATCGAAAGGACAAGCGTCGCTCCGTCCGCATATCCGCACGCCGCGAGATTGTGCGCGGTCACGGTGCTTGCGTTTATCTCGACCCAAGCGGCGGGCGTGTTGGAATATTCGTTCCGATTACGGTAAACGGCACACTTCACATCCGTATCTCCCGTATAATAAAGCTGCGGTGCATTGTCGATTCCGATTTCCTCGTACCATACTTGCGTTCCGTCGGTAACGCCGCCGTTCAAAAGATAGCAGACCTCGCCCGATTGGAAGGCAGAAACGGTTTTGCTCGTGCCGTCATTCCAAAACTTCTCGGTATTTTCCGCATAATAGAAGCAATTTTTCGAGCTGTATCCGATACCCGAAACGGCACCGCGGCTATAGGATGCGCCGGAATATGTCGCGCCGTAAGCATAGCCGTCGGTGACCGTGCCGACATTGTATCCGACAAGACCGCCGATCGCGCTTCCATCCGCCTCCGTACCGTTAAGCGAAGCCCCAAGGGAATAGCTGTTTGCGATGACGGCATCGTCCGAAAAGCCGACCAGCCCGCCGCCGTAAAACGCCGCGTTTACCCGGGTGTTGTGTGTACCGCAGTTTTCCATTCTGCCCGTGGACAGGCGTCCGACCAAACCACCGACGTAGCGGCTTCCGTTAACCGAACAACCCCATGCCCTAACCTCGGACAGGACAGTGTTGGATTTGTTCAGTCCCGTTGCATAGCCGACCGCAGTGCCCGCACATTCGCTTCCGCTTACCGCGGCACCGATAATGGTAAGCGATTTTATTTGCGCGTCATAGGTTTCGCCGAACAGTCCCGCCGTTTCTCCTTCGGTGATCTTCAGATTGTAAAGGATATTCTTATTTCCGTCAAAAACACCCGAGAAGCGCTCCGCAGCGTTTCCGATCGGAAGAAAAGGATGTTCACCGAGCGTGCTCATATCGATGCTTCTCGTGTCGGACTCCATTTTGGCATACGTCTTCTTCCCGTCGGGAACAAGACCGCTTTTCAGCGTATGATTGTAATACTGACTGAGCCACAGAAGATTTCCCGCATTTACGATCTTATACGGTGATTCTTCGGTTCCCTCTCCCGCGGGAACTTCTCCGTCGCCGCAGACCGTGCAGACGCCCGACTCATAGCTGTGCGTTCCGAGTGCGGGAACAATATTGGTCTTTTCGAAAACAAGACCGCATTCCTCGCACACAACGGCATCGTACCCTTCGGTCGAACAGCTTGCCTCCATGTGAACCGTTTTCTTGTTCGTATGGGCGCAATAAGTGTTCGTATAATCGTCACCGTAGGGATATACGGTTTTGTGAGACGAGTCGGGAAGCGGATATGCATCCTCGCCCAATGTCTGATACCAATGAATATCATTTTCGTCGGCGTTCAATTTATACGCGACCTTGCCCGAAGCAAGCTCTTCTTCGGTATAACTGCCTGCGCTCAGCGTAAATTCATACGGGCTGCTTCCGCCGCCCAGCGCGTTGCGTTCACCACGTTTGAAGGCGCAGTTCAGCACGGAAAACTTTGTATAATAATATTTTCCGAGAATGTTTCCGACAAGCTCGCTGCCCGAAAGCGCACCGACCGAAAGACAATTTTGTATTGTGACGTTATATTCGGTTCTTCCGACAATGCCGCCGGCTATGCCCGCTTTGGCATAGACAGATCCGCTGTTCAGACAGTTTTCAACCGTCACGTGATGGTCGCCCGGCTGACCCAGAATACCGCCCGCACCCTCGACCGATGCCGACACGGAGGATGCATTTATACTGTCATAAATCGAGCTTCCGACCGCACGCGCACAAATGCCCGCACAGGCATACGTGCCCGCAAGATAAGAATCGTAAACGCGGCAGTTTCGGATGGTCGTTCCGTTCTGCGCCTCGGCGCAAAAAGCGGCGACGTACTGCGTTCCGCAGATATAGGCGTCCGAGAGGGTAAGATTCTGCACCGTTGCACCGTCCGCCTTGGAAACAAGCGCTCGATACTGCGAGGCTGCGGTATTTTGATCGAGATCGGCTTGCGAATAGATATAAAGACCGTAAATCGTGTATCCGTCTCCGTCAAAGCTTCCCGAGAAAGCGTTGTCACCCGAGCCGAGGGGAGTAAAAGCGGAAAAGCTGTCCTTGTTTTCCTCACGAAGCGCGCCGTTTTCGTCCAAAACGCCTGTGTTATACACGATATTGTTCACAAGCTTTGCCTTTGCCGAAGGCTCGGTGCTGTTTACGATGCGTGAGAAATTATCGAGCTGTGCGGGATAGCGGATAAGATAGGTTCCGTCCTCCTCGCGCTGCATTTCGACATCGCCGCAATAAATGCATGCGCCGTTTACATACTCATGGTCGATCGGATCGGTCTCCTCGCTCTTGAGCGAATAACCGCAAAGCTCACAGGCATATTCGGTGTAACCGCCGTGCGTACAGGTCGCCTCGACGGTCTTGCCCTCGAGCGTCTTATGATCGACCGTGCAGGCATAAACATTGTAAAGAAAAGCTTTGTTGTTATTATTGTCGCCGCTGCGCGAGAACTGTACCTTTACGGTATGACTTCCGGCAGAAAGCGCTTCGTCCAGCGAACCTTTTTCACAGTCGTTCTGGTCGACCGAACCGCTGCGCGAAAGCTCCAGCTTTTTCACACCGTCGATCTCAATAAATACATTGAGATTGTGCGCCGACGCGGCGCAGTCGAGCGTAAAATAAAAATCCTTCTCCGAATTCAGCGTAAAGGTGAGAATATACGGAGAATTTCTGCCGTATGCGTCCCACGGAGACTCGATAACATTCGTAAGCCCGAGCTTTTTCGAGAAGGTACTGCTTTCCGAAAATTTCCATCCGTTCGGCACGATATCCGTCACCGTGACGGAATCCGCATCAAGGTGAAAGCCGTTGATAACATCGGAGGATGCCGCCGACGCCGAAAGGGTGAAAGGGAAAAGCGCCGCGACAAGGCAAAAAGCGCACAGAAGAGATAACAGTCGTTTCATCTTTCTTCTCCTTTTTTCGATAAAAAATAGTATTGCTGTAGCAAGTATACCATAAAAAGAAAAAAATGTAAACCGTTTTTTAAAACAGCGGCATTCTCGTCGAAAAAATACAAAAAAGTCCTCGCTTTCGCGAGGACTTTTCGGTCCCGTTTCAGTTACTCTGCGGCGTTACCGTCGTCGTACACGGCGCGATGATCGGCTTTGCGGTATGAATATTGTACCACAGAAACGCCTTCACGGTCGTTTTCTCCGTAATATCGATTCCGTACGAAGAAAGGTCCATCGGATGACCGTCAAAAGCCGACGCAACCGCGTAGCGCCCGTTCGCCGAAATCAACAGCACCGCTCTGTTTCCGTATCCGCAGGCGGCAAGATTATGTACCGTAACTTCTTTGTCGGTGATCTCGATCCAAACGGTCGGCGTGTTGGAATAATGGTTCCAACGGTCGATCTTGTAAATCGTACCGTCCTTTTTCGCAAACGGTTCGGGATAAGGTACGGGATAACTGCCCGTAAGCACCTGATACCACACTTGCGATCCGTTTGTTACGCCGTCGTTCAAAAGATAGCAAACCTCGCCCGTGCTGAAAGCATTTTTCGTTTTTTCGGCCGCGTCCGTGCGGAAGCCGTCGCTTCCGACCGAAGAATAATAATAGCTGTCGGTCGAACCGCTTCCCGACGCAACAATACCGCCCTTGTGCTGCAGTTTGCCCTCGAAAGCGGTTACAATGTAAGCGGCGCACTTTTCCGTTTTTCCGCTGTTATTACCGACAATGCCGCCCGTATTGCCGTTTGTATCACAGGTGAGCTCCGGATATACCGAAAGACAATTCCGAATCTCGCCGTCCATATTCAGGCCGACAACGCCGCCGCAATAAGCGGAGGATGCCTTCACCTTGACGTTTACAGCCGCACAGGAAGTAACCTTTCCTCGGTTCAATTTTCCGATCATTCCGCCGACGCAGCTTCCGCCGCTGACTTCGGAGGAGGAGACCCGTACGCCGAAAAGAACCTCTTTGTCCTCCGCCATTCCGATGACGCTTCCGACAACGACGCCCGCGTCGACATTGCCTTTCACATTGGCGCGAACCAAATCCAAATTGCGTATCTGCGTATTTACGATTGTTCCGAAAAGACCTGCGCTCGCATTTTCCGAAGCGGATACCTTCAACCGGTCGATCTTATATCCGTTTCCTTCGAAAACGCCGATAAAACGATCGGAATCGGTTCCGATCGGTCGGATGGAGTAATTGCCGAGCAGATTCATGTCAATATCGCACATAAGCTCGGCATAAAGCGTTCTTTCGTTGGGCACCGCGCGGCTTTTCAGGGTATGATTGTAGTACTGACTCAGCCACAAAACATTGCCGTGGTTTGTGATACGATACGGTGAAATGCTCGTTCCTTCGCCCGCCGGGATCTCTCCGTCGCCGCAGATGCTGCAAATACGCGTCTTTGCTCCGTAGTTATGCGCGCCGAGCTGCGGGACGATATTTGTTCGTTCAAGCTCGACAAGACAATTTTTGCACACAACGGCGTCGTATCCCTCGGTCGCACAGCTCGGTTCATAATGGACCGCTTCGGTCTCGCTGTGTGAACAAGGATTGTTGCTGTAACCGCCCCGGTAAGAATAAACGGTCTTGTGCGATGAATCCAAAACGGGGTGTTTGTCCGTCCCGATCGTCTGATACCAATAAATCGCGCTTTGATCGCCGTTCAGACTATAGGCGACCTTGCCCGAAGACATGGCCGATACGGTATATGCGGTCGCATCCGTCGTATAGCCGTGGCTGCTTACTCCGCCGCCGACCGAATTTCCCGATTCATAAAGATAGGCACAGTTTTCGATCACAAACGCCGAATTGCGATAATAGCCCAAAATGTTGCCGACATAGCCCGTTGCCGAAAGCGTTCCCAGCGAAAGACAGCTTCGTATTGTAACATCAAAATCGGTTTTTCCGACGATTCCCCCGGCATCTTCGCCGCTGAGCGTTCCTTTGTTCAGGCAATATTCCACCGTCACCTTTTTATCGGCGACATTGCCCAAAATGCCGCCGGCGGCCTGAACCTTCGCATAAACCGCCGAATCGTTTTGACAGCGACGGATCGTCGCATACAGCGCGTTTCCGCATATGCCGCCGATATTATAGGCCCCGTTGATTTGCGAAGAAAGCACACGACAGTTTTCGATTTTTGTATTTTCCGACGCGCTGCCGCATATGCCGCCGACATATTGATACCCGCAGATATAAGAATCCTGTAAAGTCAGATCGCAAACCGTCGCGCCCGCACCCTTTGCAATGAGTCCGAGATAGCTTGCCTCGGGCTTATTCTGTGCAACCGCTTCCGCAGAATATATATAAAGACCGCCAATCGTATGTCCGTTTCCGTCAAAGGTACCCTTGAAGTCGGACGATGTTCCGATCGGAGTAAAATAGCGGAAGCTGTCTTTGTTTTCTGCGTCAAAATTGCCGTCTTCATCAAAAAGACTGTCGTTGTAAACAATGTCGTTTACAAGCTTTGCCTTTGCCGACGGATCTTCTTCGTTTACAATGCGGGAAAAGTCATCCAGCTGAGCCGCCGATGAAATAAGATAAGTGCCGTCCTCTTCCCGTTCCATTTCAATGCCGCCGCAGCGCGTGCAGACACCGTTTTCGAAATTATGTCCGAGGTGTTCGACTTTTTCGTCTGCCCATTCAAGCCCGCAGGTCGGGCAGGCGTGCTCGGTATAGCCGTCCTCGGTGCAGGTCGGCGCAACCACGCTTCCCACGTTTGTTTTGTGGTCGAGCGTACAGGCGGAAACATTGTAAAGAAAAGCGGAACGGTTTCCGTTGTCTCCCCCCACCGTCGTAAAGTTGGCCGTCACGACATGACTTCCCGCCGAAAGCGGAACCGTGCAGGAATCCGAAATACATCTTGTAAAGCTGACATATTCGGTTTCAAGCTCGATGTATTTTTCATCATCGACCGCCACATAGCCGTTCGTATTGCTTGCGGATATGGCATATCCGAGCGAAAAATAAAAATCCTTTTCCGAATTCAGGGTGAAGGAGAGGGTGTAGGAAGTATATTTTCTTCTTCCGTCCCACGGCGATTTGATCGTCGCCCCGAGTCCGACCAGTTCGGCATAATGGGTCTTTTCGTAATATCCCCACTGCATATCACTCGGCGTGTAGACAAAATCCGATATGACAATGCTGTCCGTGTCGTAACAAATACCGTTTATCGGATCATTCGCATTGACCTCCGCCGCCGACACCGATACGGCAAACGGAAGAAGCGCTGCCATAAGACACAGCGTAATAAAAGCTCCGAGCACTCGTTTCATCTTGTTTGTACTCCTTTGATCTTAGGTGAAATAACTATGGTTTCAGTATAACATAAAAATCAAAATTTGTAAACGAGTTTGGCAAAAGTTGTTGTTTTTTTCACGAATATCAGCAACGTAAAATCATCCGAATGCAAACGGAGGATGCAAAATGCACCGACGAATCAAAAACCCGTCGGTGCAAAATAAAAAAAGATTGCAGATCAAAAAGCAAGAAATGAAGCACTACTCCCGAATTTGCTTTTCCCGCACTTCGATGAAACGTCGTATATCTTCCAGTGTGGCTTCACTCGGCTGTATTTCAAGATGTTGAGAAGAGTCGGCAAGAGGCTTGGCACATTCATCCACGGTTGAAAGCTCCAATTCTCTCATTTTTTCAATATTCGCAAGTTCTTTTTCAATAACCTCCTGCCTTTTCAATTCGATTTCAACGGCTTCTTTTTCCAATTCAAGCTCTTGCTTCTTCTTTTCGTGTTTTCGTTTTCGGTTGAGCAATTGCTTGATAAACCCGATCACGGAATTAAACTCATAATTTCCGACTTTACCGCCGAACATAATCAAATAACATATAAGTAAGGGAACGGCACATTCCCGTACAAAGCCTTTAATTTGAAGAATTACATCTCCGGGAGAATGAAGCGCTGCCTTCACCCGTACCGTTTCAGGCTTGTCCTCCGACAAAAGTCTTGCCGCCAGAAGCACGAAATTGGCAAGATCCAAAACATTTACCGCGCCCTTTTGTTTTACACGAAAGGTAACGGTAAGTTTGTTATTGAAGACAAAAGCATCGAAACAGCCGCTGAGCACCTGTTCCGCATGTTCATTTAGTCGGCTGAGGCCGTGTCTGTTCTGAAGGATCGCACTTTGCAAATAAGGGTTCACCGTGCCCCCTCGCTCAAGCACCCGGATAACACTGATTTTTCGGCGCTTGATATAAGGGCATTCCGCATCCGCTGCAAAAATGTCTCCTTTTTCGATTCTTTTATTAAGCTCTATGTACGATTCAACATTGCATCGGGAAGAGCTGTCTTCAAAGTATTCGCCGACAGAGGCAAAAGCGATTCGACCGTTATCGACGATTACGACAATATCCCCGTCTTTAAGTTCGCGGCAAAGCTGAATGCACTTATTTACAGCCGAATCGGGCACTTTTTCACCGTAAAGCATTTTCACGGATTTTTTTAACCGATTGATTTGAACCGAATCGAGTTTTATGCCGATCTTTGTCTCGGTAATAAAATTCCATCCGATTGCTACAAATCCATCGCGAATAAACTCGTCAAAGAAAAAGTCTTGCTTGGTTCGAATCATCCAAAAATTCGTATTTTTGTCGAACGTCGGGATGTCAAAATAGGGTCTTGTTTTCCATAACCGTAGCTTGTTTAAAACCTCTCTGCCTAACTCATGTTCCGAAAGCTTCCGTCAATTGCTATAGAAGTTTCACCAAAAATCAAAATCAGTACTTTCTGTATTTGAATGACAATGCGCATCGATAAATTTAAGCAAATTCGGGTAATTATATAAAATCAGACACTTTTCACGATCTCCGGAAGTTTTTCCCGGTCATAGAGATCTACCATACAGGGAAGGGGAACACCGTTTTTGTCGCGGATGAGATAATCATCGAAGATAGCCCGAAGGACTAACGAAATATCGGAAGAGCAGCCGAAAAGAAATTGTGTTGCGCATTTTCGGCAGGACTGAAGCTCGATACGAAACCATGAATCAATGGTCGGCTCTTTTTAAAAGCGCGGATCGCGTCCATGCTTAAAAACTCCGTTTTGCGTTTGTTCCGCGTATTTGTCATAAATACGCACCATCTTATCACCGCGCGGAGAACCGAGATACAACGTTTTCTGCCCGCATCCGCAACGGTAGCTATATTGAATACCACTGGAACGACCAACACGTAATCGAAACTCATTTTTGGACAATTCGCCGCCGCGCTCTTGATCTTTTATCCAATTCAAGACTGAATCCAAAAACTCGGGCTTGTAATTGACAAAATCGAAAGCGAAATCCGATCGGGTAACATTGTAGTCCTTTTGATTTTCGCCCCAAAAATCGGAATTTGTAAACTCTGTGTCGGGCAACATAAATTGCCGCAGATAGTCAAGACCGGTACCGGATATATCCAAACGAATCTTTTTACAAACTATCGCGGTCGGTCGTCAAATAATCGTCAAAACGCAATTCAATCGAAATACCGGCATACGAAAAAACAAAAACGGAGCTGAAGCCCTGCGAACGCTCATAGCCGCCGGAAGTAAGATCTTCAAAAATTTCGTCATAAATATTCAACCGCTTTAAAATATCATCAACCGAATAATTATAGAGTACAACCGATTACCAGTCTAATTTTGCATAGATCATGATAAAACCTCCTAAAATTCGTACGCTAAAGCGTTTTCGTGAAACCATTGTAGCCGAAAAATTTTAATTTGTCAAAAGTTCCACGAGAAGTCTTTTAAAATATTCCCGTCTGTCACTGTAGGTACAGAGACAGACGGGTGATACAGCCCCCGGCTCGGCGGAGCTGCGGCAGAAAGGAGGAAGCGAGGGAAAGGCGCGAAAAGTAACACGCACGTCACTCTTCCGCAAGGGGCGGACGCTCCGCGTGCGCTTCGACCCGCCC
>URJL01000040.1 GCA_900548115.1 uncultured Eubacteriales bacterium | reverse complement strand
GCAAAGACTGTGGAAATGAATTTGTTTTTACAGCCGGCGAGCAGGAATTTTACGCATCCAAGGGCTTCGAGAACGAGCCGCAGAGATGCAAGGCTTGCCGCATTGCAAAGAAGAACGCCGGCAGAGCACCCAGAGAACTTTTCACCACAACCTGCGCAAACTGCGGCAAGGAAGCAAAGGTTCCTTTCCAGCCCAGCAACGACAGACCCGTTTATTGCAGCGAATGCTTCGCCGCTATGAAGGCTGAACAGCAGTAATTTGGTTGTTCGCATACACTTGACAGAAATTTGTTTTCGACTTTTTCCATCGTTATTTTTGACATTAACGTCGTGAAACATCGGACAGCAAGGCTGTTTTAGAGTATGTTCCGATATCTGTGATGCTATTTGAAGAGTTCTCTTTGCGAGGGCTCTTCTTTTTTTGGTGCTCAAGCGGGCTTCGGTGAAGAATGGGTGAAAAGTGCATGAAATTCACGCAAAATCGGTTGAAAAAGCGGGATGGGTGTGATACAATAAAATACCGAATGATACCGAACCGAAGACGGACACGAAAAAGAGGTGCGTTCGGAACAAAAAGTCGGACAAAATCGGCTTTTTGCAAAATTTTGTCTCAAAAACAGGATTTTTTCATAGTATAAAAATAGATATCCGCGCGCAGACAAGACATAATAAGCGGGGGAGCATTTTGTTCGCTTTTGCTTTTTCATTTTTTAAAACGGAAAGGAGATCGTTATGAAAATATGTGTTTACGGAGCAGCCTCCAATGACATAAAACCGATTTACATTGAAGAGACCGAACGTCTCGGACGCGCTATGGCGGCGCGCGGCATCACACTTGTGTTCGGCGGCGGTGCGGGCGGCATGATGGGAGCCTCGGCGCGCGGCGTGCGCGCCGGAAACGGAAAAATGATCGCCGTTGTACCGCGCTTTTTCAATGTCGACGGCATTTTGTTCGACGGAAGCACCGAGACGATCTATACCGATACCATGCGCGACCGCAAGCGCACCATGGAGGATCTGTCCGACGCCTTTATCGTGTCGCCCGGCGGGATCGGAACGATGGACGAATTTTTCGAAATCTTCACGCTGCGCAGTCTCGACCGTCATCATAAGCCGATCGGAATTTTCAACATCAACGGCTTTTACGACGGCATGTTCAGTCTCCTTCGCCAGGCGGCGCAGGACGGCTTTATCCGCGCCGATGTGATGGATCTTCTCACCGTATCCGACGACTCCGAAACGCTTCTGGACGCCCTTACAAAGCAGGTCGAGGCGGCGGAGAAATAAGATAAATTAAAAGACAAAATGCAAACTGCCCGAGCGATTCGCTCGGGCAGTTTCGTTCTGTTTTATCGTGCTTTCTCGAGAATATTTTCGGTGAGAAAACGTTTTTTTCCTCCGTGAGGGTGTCGGGATCTTCGTTCACCGCAAGATTCGAGCCTGCGTTCTCGTGAAGATCGGTCAGGTCGAAGACCGCTTCATCCCATACGTCGGCTTTGATCGGCTCGAGCGAATTGGCGTAATAATTCTTGCCGCCCGACGAAACGATCAGCGTAAAATTCCGTCCCGTACTGCTCTTGCCCGCATCGACAGGGGAGTAGAAATAAGGAATGGTTACATAGCGCGTCCGTGCAAAGGTTCGGCGCGGCGAAGGAAGCGAAATACCGCTGTTTTGCCATCCTGTGACAAGGTATTCGTCGCAGGTGAGCGAAAGGGTGGGCACGCCGTCTTTTTTGATGCCGTTTTTCAAAGAAAAGGCATAGCGGACTTTTGTCACGTTTCCGTCGCCGTCCTTCTCGACCACGCGTGCCGATTCGGTCGCCGCCGCTTCGTCGTAGCTCCGCTCGGAAAATCCGCAAAGCGCACCGTTTACGGTCGGAAGAAAGTCATCGAGATTATAACTCTCCGATGCATCGGCAAGAGTGCGGAAGGAGGCGATAAAGACGCGATCCTCCTTGATGAGCGCCTGTGCGCCCGCCGTATACAAAAGTCCGCTTCCCGCATCCCGCCAGCCCTCGAAAAAGCCCTCGCTCTCAGGTGCTTCGGGTAGGGTATACAGTCCGTAAAAGGAATCGGAAAGGAAAACATCGTCTCTGTTTTTTAGCGTTACGGAATAAAGCGTTTCGGGTTTGCTGACGGCGGCACTTCTTGTTAATAATATTGTAACGTATCTCCCCAACCTCTGTCAATTCTTTGAAAATAAGTGACCCGAAAGTGTCAATTCTTTGCATCCCTGCGGGAATATGCTGTCATCAGGCAATCGGTGCGTAAAAAACGCAGCTCGAATTTTGTGCAAGATGACGAAATGATTGGCGCGTTCACCCCGAGTCTTTTCACCGTATCGGACAAAATATTTCCATAATTTACATTTTATTTACCAAACTTTACATGATTGTGGTATAATGTTTTTTAAATAATTTTTACGGTACATCCGGGAAAAGGACGGTTCTTTATGGACGCAACAGTACAGATTCTGTTGGCTATGGCGGGCTATATGCTGATCGTAATTCTGATCGGCTTGTTTTTCGCCAAAAAGTCGCAGGTAAATTCCGAGAATTATTTTTTGGGCGGACGTTCGCTCGGCCCGTGGGTAGCGGCAATGAGCGCGGAAGCCTCCGACATGAGCGGCTGGCTTCTGATGGGTCTTCCGGGCGTTGCTTATTGGTGCGGCATCGCCGACGCGGCGTGGACGGCGATCGGTCTTGCGCTCGGCACCTACGTAAACTGGCTCATCGTTTCGAAACGCCTCCGCGCGTATTCGACCGTATCGGGCGACGCCATTACCGTCCCCGACTTTTTGAGCAACCGCTTTCATGAAAAGAAAAAGGTCATTTTGGCGATCTCCGCAACCTTTATTCTGATCTTCTTTACCGTGTATGCGGCAAGCTGCTTTGTGACCTGCGGCAAGCTTTTCTCCAACCTTTTCGGCTTTTCGTATCACTCCATGCTGATCGTCGGAGCCGTTTTCGTTCTGATTTATACGATTCTCGGCGGCTTCCTCGCCGAGAGCGCGTCCGACTTTATGCAGGCGATTGTCATGATCGTGGCGCTTGTCGGCGTCCTGGTCTGCGGCGTTGTCCGTGCGGGCGGTATTGATGCGGTTTTGGAAAACGCGCGCTCGATCCCCGGTCTTTTGTCGCTGACAAGTCAGGCTTCTCCCGTCACCGACGCAAACGGCATTCAGCAGGCGTCGGGCGGCGTTCCGCTCTTCGGCGACGCGACCTCCTACGGCTTTCTTACGATTCTTTCCGCGCTTTCGTGGGGTTTCGGCTATTTCGGAATGCCGCAGGTTCTTTTGCGCTTCATGGCGATCCGCAAGCGCTCCGAGCTTACCCGTTCGCGCCGCATCGCGACCGTTTGGGTGCTGATCTCGCTTACGGCTGCCGTGTTTATCGGCGTTTTGGGACGCAAGCTTCTGCCGGTCGAACCCGCACTTGCTTCGGCGAGCGGCGCGGAGAATGTGTTCGCACAGCTTGCAACGCTTCTGTTCCACCCCGTTCTGGCGGGCATTATCTCGGCGGGCATTTTGGCTGCGACCATCAGCTCGTCCGACTCCTATCTTCTCATCGCAGCTTCCGCCGTATCGAAGAACCTGTTTGAGGGCATTATCAAGAAGGATGCCGATGATAAGCAGGTAATGCACGTTTCGCGTATCGTTCTTCTGCTCATCGCGCTCGTTGGCATGGGTATCGCATGGAACGAAAACAGCGTTATTTTCACCATCGTATCGTTCGCGTGGGCGGGCTTCGGCGCGACCTTCGGTCCGATCATGCTCTTCTCGCTTTTCTGGAAGCGCACCACCCGTGCGGGCGCGATCGCCGGTATGATTTCGGGCGGCGCCTCCGTCTTTATCTGGAAGCTTCTTCTGAAGCCTCTCGGCGGTGTGCTCGGAATTTACGAGCTTCTCCCCGCCTTCCTCATTTCGTGTGTGTTTATCGTGACCGTCTCGCTGCTTACCGCAGCACCTTCTCAAGAGGTTCTGAACGAGTTTGACACAGCAAAGCGCTACACGGGCGAATAAGAAAAACGGAACGCCGTCGGTAAATAGCCGACGGCGTTTTATATGCTCTACGTCGCCAAGATCGGCTGCGTCTGGACTCCGTTCAATGCGTCGAGAAGCGCCTCCGGCACTTTTTCAAATTCGCAGACCAGGGAACGCGGCTTTTTAAACGGCGCGTCCTCGGCGTAGGGAACAAAATATATGTTTTTTCTCTGTAAAAGCTTTCCGATGGTCGGAGCACAGCCCGAAAGCCCGTCGTTTGTCGCAAGGGCAAGCAGAACGGGACGCTCGTTGCGAAGCTGTGCCTTGATCGCCATGGTAGCGGGCGTATCGCAAATGCCGCAGGCGATTTTCGACATCGTGTTGCCCGTGCAGGGGCAGACGACCAGACAGTCGAGCTTTATTTTCGGTCCGATCGGTTCGGCGTCGGGGATCGTGTGTACGATAGGCTTCCCGCAAAGATCTTCCACACGCCGCCGAAAATCGGCGGCAAGACCGAATTTGTTGTCAAGACGATAGGCGTTGAAGGACATGACGGGCAAAACCTCATATTGTACCGTCAGTAGTTTCAAAACCGAGATCGATTTTTCAAAAGAACAAAACGATCCCGTCATGCAGAAGCCGATCATACAAGATACCCCCTCTCTCGCAGCATGTCGCATACGGTTTCAAAAAGAATTTTCCCTGCGGATTCCGGGAAAAATTTTCCCGGAAGCGCCGAGCCGAGTATAGCCTTGAGTCCGAGTTTTTCCGCCTGTGCAAAATCGACCCCGTCGGGTTTTGCATATTGCAATAATTTATCGCATACCGTAAAAGCGGGGGGGTGAAAACCTATGCGGGCGGCTTTATATCTTCGCCTTTCGCGTGAGGACGGGGAAAACGCAGAGAGCGAAAGTATCGCGGCACAGCGCCTTTTTTTGACCGACTACTGCGAAAAAGAGGGGTTTTCGATTTGTGAGGTGTATGTCGACGACGGATTCAGCGGGACGAATTTCGAGCGTCCGTCCTTTCTTCGCATGATGCGCGACGCGCAAGAAAGGCGGTTTGATACAATTATCACCAAAGACATGTCCCGCCTCGGGCGCGACTATATCGGAACGGGCGAATACATCGAGCGCATTTTCCCGTCGATGGGAATACGTTATATCGCCGTATCGGACGGAGTGGACACAGAAAAAAGCGACGGCGCGTATGACCTCATTCCGTTCCGTGCGGTGCTGAACGATCTTTATGCACGGGACGTCAGCCGAAAGGTACGCGTTTCGCTCACGGCGCGCCGCAGGGCGGGGCAGTTTATCGGAAGCTCGGCGCCCTACGGCTATCGAAAAGATCCGGAGCGAAAGGGAAAACTCATTCCCGACGAGCGCTGCGCCGACACGGTAAGGCGCATCTATCGGGATTTTCTTGCGGGAAAAAGCATGCGGAGCATCGCAAAAAGCCTCACGGAGGAAGGAGTTCCCTCGCCGTCGGCGATGAAAGATAAAGCTTCGCAAAAGGGCTGCGCATGGAACGGGGCGATGATCGGACGAATTTTGCAAAACCCGACTTATCGCGGCGATCTTACACAGGGCTTTGTGCGTGCGGTGAGCTATAAAGTGAAAAAGCGAAAGAAAATTCCGCGCGAGGGGCGCATTACCGTGACGGGAACGCACGAACCGCTTGTCGACGGGGAAACATTTTTCGCCGTGCAGAACAAAATCGCGGAGCGAAAAAAGCGCAAACAAGGATAAAAACGGAACGGAATGCGGGAAAAATGAGCGAAAAAAGGAAAAAAAACGAAAAGTGCTTGACAAATCGATAAAATCGGTGTACAATACCGCCATAAGAAGCGATGACTCGGAACAAGTAGTTCCGCGTTGAACCCGAAAGAGAGCGGTCGGTCGGTGCGAGACCGCGGGGGGAGAGCGGCGCGAATACATCCGATGAGCTGCGCACCGAACGGTTTTTCCCATTAGGCTGCGCCGGGGTTGCCCGTTACAGCAATACGGCATACGGGTCTTTCCTTTTCGTGCCGGATAAGGCCGAACGCGGTAACGCGGCGGTAAATTGAGGTGGTACCACGGATTTTTTTCCGTCCTCTGTTTTTCGGAGGACGGTTTTTTTATACCATTTTGCCGTTCTTTGAAGTTGAAAATTTTTAAGAAAGAAGGGTTGTAACAATGGTATTGCAGATCGTTTTGTTGGCTTTGTTTTTCGCGGTGATGATCGCGGTCGGCGTATATTGCCGCCGCCACGCCTCCGACGTCGACGGCTTTGTTTTGGGCGGGCGCTCGGTCGGTCCGTGGCTCACGGCGTTTGCGTACGGAACGTCTTATTTCTCGGCGGTCATCTTCGTCGGTTATGCGGGACAGTTCGGATGGAATTTCGGACTTGCCTCCACCTGGATCGGTCTCGGAAACGCATTTATCGGTTCGCTTCTCGCGTGGGTTATCTTCGGAAGACGCACCCGCATCATGACGCAGAAGCTTTCGAGCAAGACCATGCCCGATTTCTTCGAAAAACGCTTTTTTTCAAAGGGACTGAAAATCGCGGCGTCTTTTATCGTTTTCATTTTCCTCATTCCCTATACCGCGTCGCTCTACAACGGTCTTTCGAGCCTTTTCCATATCGCGTTTAACATTCCGTTCTGGGTCGTCATCGTCGCGATGGCGGTGCTCACCGGCGCGTATGTCATCTTCGGCGGCTACATGGCGACGGCGATTAACGATTTCATTCAGGGTATCATCATGCTCGCCGGAATCGTGACTGTCATCGGTGCGATGCTGCACGGGCAGGGCGGATTTTCGAACGCCGTGCGCGAGCTTTCGCTCATCCCGTCCGAATATGCCGCGACGGAAGGAATGCAGGGCGCCTTCACCTCTTTCTTCGGCGCACAGCCCTTTTATCTTTTGGTCGTCGTGCTTCTCACCTCGCTCGGCACATGGGGACTTCCGCAGATGGTCGGAAAATTCTATGCCATCAAGAACGAGGATTCAATCCATAAAGGCACGATCATTTCAACGATCTTTGCCATTGTCGTTGCGGGCGGCTGTTACTTCCTCGGAGGCTTCGGTCGTCTCTTCGATTCGCCCGAGCTTTACGCGAACGGCAAACTCATGACCGACTCGATCATTCCGAAAATGCTCTCGGGTATGCCAGATATTGTGGTGGCGGTGGTGATTATTCTGGTGCTTTCCGCCTCCATGTCCACGCTTTCGTCGCTGGTGCTGACCTCCGCCTCCACCCTCACACTCGATGTGATCCTTCCGCTTTCGAAGAAGGAGGCGTCCGAAAAGAAAAAGCTCCTGATTCTTCGTCTTTTGATCGTCTTTTTCGTCGTGATCTCGGCGGTCATCGCCATTATCAAGGATACCTACGGTTTCACCTTCATCGCCCAAATGATGGGCGTTTCATGGGGCGCACTGGCGGGAGCCTTTCTCGCCCCCTTCCTCTACGGTTTGTACCGCAAGAATACGAGCAAGGTCGCGGTCGCGGTCTCCTTTGTATTCGGCGTCGGCGTCGAGGTGATTCAGCTTTTGAAATCGATGGGCGTTTTGTCGATCGAGGGAGGGTTCTTCGGACTGATCTTCACAAACTCGCTCTACTCGGGCGTGTTTGCCATGCTTGGCGGACTTGTACTCGTTCCGCTCGTGTCGCTTTTCAGTCCGAAGGAGCATGAGAAGGAAGTAGACGAGATATTTACCTGCTATAACCGTTCGGTGACGGTTGATGTGACCGAAAGCCTCGGCAACAAGTAAAAGACAACAAAAGGCGCACCGTGACGGTGCGCCTTTTGTATTTCGATACAGTATTCTCAGTTTTCCAGAAGCAAAAAGCTGTCGGGTGTAAGTGTCATTTCCGCCCTTCCGTCGTGCAGAACCACGTTCGGAACGGGCGTCATCACGCGATCCTCGTCGACAAGGTAACATTTAAGAACCGCGTCGGGAGCAATGCCGCGCACCTCCAGCGTAAAAGTTGTACAGTCGGCGTTCTTGTCAGGGGAGTAATACGCGATCATGGCGGCAAAGTTCCCGTCCTTTCGCGCTGCCGTGCAATAGACGTTCGGTGTGTTGTTTTCGACCGACAACTGATTTTCAAGTTCATAGAGCTTCGAGAACATCTTGAAAGGATAGTATCCCTTCAACGGGCGGAGCGTTATCTGACTGAACATGCCGTTCATGGAGGTGTTCAGACGCGCGTCGTAATACATCAGGTGGTCGATCGAGCTGTTCTGGCAGGCGCACATGGTCGCGGCGATGAATGCGGCGCCGTGAAGCGATTGGATCTCGCACAGAGAGCGGATCCAAAGGGACGACCAGTTCTCGACGTAATTCCATTCGTTCAAAATGCTCTCGGTCTCGGTGTAGCCGTACTCGTCAAGAATGCAGCGCACGATGGCGGCGTTTTCGGTAAAGACCCCGACATTCACGGAGTAGGAATGCCACGAGAAAAAGTCGAGCGGAACGTCGTTTTCACGCAGGTGGGCGAGAAACGGCCGCATAAAGCCGTCGAAACGGTAGGCAAGCGACGGACCGCCGATCTTCAGATTCGGGAAGCAGGATTTCAAATGCTTTGCCGTGACCGTGTAAAGATCGAAAAACTGTTCCGTTGTGCCGCCCCATGTTTTTTTGGCTTTGTCGGTATCCGAAAGGTCGGGCTCGTTCCATATCTCCCAGTATTCAATACCGAAATGATGACCGTTTGCCCAGCCCTCGTTCATATGACGGATGATGTGCTCACAGATGCGCGCCCATTTTGCAAAATCCTTGGGCGGAAGCGTTCCGTATTTTTTGCTTTCGTGCTCGATCTTAGAACCGAGACGGTAGAACACCTTCGTTCCCGCGTCAAGTATGGTCTGCATGTATTCGTCGGTGAGATCGAAATCATACGATGCGGGATCGTTTTCGTCGGCGTCAAAATTCGGAAAGATCATATGTACGTCGACGGTGTGTTCGCCGCCGTAAGCGGAACAGAACGAGGCGTCGTGCGTGCGCGCAAGGGGAATGTGCGCGTCCTTAAAGGTGTCAAAATTGCTGCGCGTCTGATCGGAACGTCCTTTGGACGGACCGTTGTTTACGCTGTGCATGGGCTTTATTTTGCCCACGGTCGAATCAAGATTCAGAATCAATTCGCTCATGGAATCGACCTCCTTTTTTATTGGTACAACCGCATTATAACAAGTAAAAAGAGGAATGTCAATCGATTCGGAACCGAAAAATTTTCGGTTTTCGCCTTTCTGCAAAACCCGCCCCGTAAGGCTTTGAGGCAAGGTCGATCAGGATCGGCGCTCCGCGCAGTTTTTTTAACACGCGCACCGAAAGGATCGGATAGGGAACGGTGTTGAAAATGAAATCAAAAGCGGTCGGACAGTCGGCAATGTTCTCCGTGAGGATCACGGTAAAGCCCGTCTGCTCCGCCTTTATGCGGTCTTCTCTTTTGCGCACCGATACGGTGACGTGCGCACCGAGCGACGAAAGCGCACAGGCAAGATAACGCCCGATGCGCCCCATGCCGCAGACGAGGACCGAAGCGCCGTACAGCGTTTTGCCGCCGTGCTCGAGCGCAAGGCGAAGAGCGCCCTCGGCGGTCGGAATGCGGTTGCGCAGCATAAAGCCTTCGTCTTTCGCATAATTTGCGACGGTATGACCCGCCAAAAGCTTTATTACTTCATCGGTCGGATTTCCCGCCAAGAGAAGCGTTTCCTTCGGAAGCGCGCCGCGAAGCGACGCGAGCGAAAACGGCTTTTCCGCAAAGGGGGCAAAGACGTTTTCCCCGTCGGCAACGGGGAGGGGAAGCACGGCGGCGGAGCATTCGCTCAGCGCGTCGGAAAGGGCGGCGGCGCGGACAGCTTTTTTCGGCGGCTCTTTTTCAAAGCCGTATACCGCGCATTCAAAGCCCGCGTCCGAGAAAAGCTCGGCGCAGAAAAGAGACCGTCGGTCTCCGCCGATAACGGCGATTTTTCGGATGGTGTTCAAACGATCATCCCTTCAAAATAAGTTCTTTACCGTCATTTTATGAGAAAAGCGACCGCACGGACACCGAAATATGCTTTCGGAAATGACCTTCAAAAAGCGGAAAAATGCAAAGCGTCGATAAAATCCTCCACAACGTCGAGAATCTGTCCGCGATCGACATCGTAACGCCGAAAATATGTAAAAAGCTCGCGTATTTTTTCCGCACGGCAGGTGATGTCGGGAAAGTGCTCGAAAACGCCCGTGCGGTCGGAAAATTGCAATCCGTATACGCGAACCGTCTCATTGTCCGCGACAACGGTTTCGGAAGTAACGGTGACGACATAATGATCACATACCGCGATCGTCTTTCGCGGTTCATCCTCGGATAAATTCATGTTCTTTCTCCAAAAAATCATTCATTGACATTCTGACCATAACACAAACAAAGAGAATAATCAAGACTTTTTGTGCCGTTTCTTCGTTTTTTGGGCAAAAATATCGAAACGAAAGCGATAAATATGAAAGCAAAATGAATATTTTGTCGAATACAGTCGAAGAACGGGACATTCGGTCGAAAACCGCAAATTTAAGAAAACACTTGCTTTTTTCACAGCGTTCGTATATAATGAATAGGCAGAGCGGAAAATGCCGTTCGCATCGCCGAAACGGTGCCGAAACATTCCGATCATTCCGATAAAACAAAAAAGGAAAATCGCCATGGATGAAAATATGACCCGAATCCTGCGCCTTCGCATGGAACGCACAGCCGAGGCTTTGCGAAAAAACGGTTTTTATGCCGTCCTTTGCGAAAACCGCGCACAGGCTCTCGAAAGAATAAAAGAAATGATTCCCGATCATGCCGATGTCTGCGTCGGCGGCTCGATGACCTTATTTGAGTGCGGAGCTTTGGAGCTTCTGCGCTCGGGAAAATATACTTTTTACGACCGCTACGCCGACGGACTTTCGCGCGAGGATATCGAAGAAATCTTCCGCAAGGCGTTTTCCTGCGACACCTATCTTGCAAGCGCCAACGCCGTGACCGAGGACGGAAAGATTTATAATGTCGACGGAAACGGCAACCGCGTCGCCGCCATGATCTACGGACCGCGAAGCGTGATCCTGATCGTCGGATGCAATAAGATCGTCGAAAACCTTGACGAGGCGCGCGTCCGCGTAAGATGTATCGCCGCGCCCGCAAATGCCGCAAGACTGAAGCTTGACACGCCATGTACCGTCACGGGAAAATGTATGGACTGTCGAAGCGAAAAGCGCATTTGCGCCGCCGAGACGGTTCTCTCGTTTTGCAAACCGAAGGAGCGCATCAAGGTCATTCTGGTCGGCGAGGAACTGGGGTATTAAAGAAAATGGGAAAGATCAATATTGTTTTACACGAGCCCGAAATTCCGCAGAATACGGGCAATATTTCGCGCACCTGCGCCGCAACGGGCGCGTCGCTTCACCTCATAGAGCCGCTCGGCTTTGAGATCACCGACGCACGATTAAAGCGCGCGGGGCTGGACTACTGGCAGTATCTCGATTTGCATTATTATAAAAATCTTGAGGATTTCTACGAAAAAAATCCCGACGGCGCGTTTTATTATTTCACGACCAAAGCACCCCGCGCCTATACCGAGATCGAATATCCCGACAATGTGTATCTCATCTTCGGAAAAGAGACGAAAGGGCTTCCCGAGCCGCTTCTCGAGAAAAATCTCGAGCGCTGTGTGCGCATTCCGATGCTTGAAAATCTGCGCAGTCTGAATCTTTCGAATTCGGCTGCCATCGCCGTATACGAAGTGCTTCGGCAGAAAAATTTCGAAGGACTTACGGAGTTCGGAAAATACGGCGGATAAACCCGTTTTCCGCGCGTCGAGACGAAAAAAGCGCTCGGCACGGAAAAATATATTTTTTGGAGGAACATCATGAAGAAAAGAAATCTTGCAGTGCTCCTGCTTTGTCCTACGCTGCTTCTTACCTCGTGCGACAAGGTGAGCGAAAAGGACGTGCAGAAGGACCCCGTCGGAATGAGTGTCACGGCGATGTCGCTCAATTTTGACGAAACCGAAACGTCCAAAGAGCTGAAAAACACGTTCGAAGCCACTTCGATGCGCATGCGCATGGAGATGGAGACCACAGAGGGCACGCTTGCGTTCGACGTGTATGGCGACGAAGACAATTCGCGCGGTGCTTTCGAAATTCAGAAGGGTATAATCCCGACGGATATCGCGCTCTATTTCAACGACAAGGAATTTGCGATCAAGTGCGACGATCTTTCCGAGACGCCCGTCGGCGCAAAGTATGACGACCTGAACAAGGACGCGATCTTGAATTCGACCTTCGCCTCTGCCATGGGCATTACCGAGGCAGAGCTCGGCGACGACTTCTTCGAGTCGCTCGATCAGCTCCGTAATATGCTTTCCGATGTTCAAAAGTTTAACAAGGACGCCGATGAAAAGTTCGGAGCTATGCTCGACGAAATGAAGAAGGCACTGAGCGAAAACGGCTGCACCGTTACCGCCGAAAAGCTCGAATTGCAGGACGGCACCGTTCCCGCAATCGTAACGGCGTTTGACATTAACGAAGACACGCTCGACGCGCTTTGCGAAATTTTGACGGACACGCTCGGCGAGATCGATTATCCCGCCGCAACGCTCGACGAGCTTCGCAGCGGTCTGGACACATTGGTCGGCGAGTTTGCGGATTCGGTCGATTCGCTGGTTTTGAAGACAGGTATTGCCAAGAAGACGGGCGCTCTTGTCTGGGCAGAGCTTTACGCAGATGCCGAAGGCGGCGAAACAACGGTAAGCCTTGACCTCGGAAGCGACCCCAAAAAGTCCGAAATGTATGTGTTGGCGATTGACGCCGACGGCGAAAACGGCAAGATCGAATATCTCCGTTCGTCGGACGAAAACGAATTCTCCCGCACCGCCAAGGTCTATTCCGACGACGAAAAGCAGGGAGAAGTAAACTTTACGTGGAATAAGTCGGCGGGCGATTATGTTCTTACCGTAGAAGATGCGGACGGAAACGAAGTGGTCAATTTTACGGGCGATCTTGCGATCGAAGAAAACCTCCTTCGCCTTTCGTTCGACGGTGCCGGAGACATTCCGCACTTTGCATTCGAGATCGAAACCGGCGCCGAAGTGCCCGAAGTTCCCGAATACCAAAGCTTCCTTGATCTGAGCGAGGATGATGTAAACGGCATTATCATCAATTACTACATGCTTGCCGGCGGTTTTTCGGATTTCGATTACGGTGACACGGATTATTCGGATTACGATTGGGACGATGAAGATTGGGACGACGAAGATTGGGATGACGATACCGATTGGGACAGCATCGACCTGAGCGACGACGGCGACGGTGAAGATTGGGGTTGATTTTCGCTTCGGCGCGAACATACCCGTTAGAAAAGAAAAAAAGAAAAGTATCCGATAAGGGATATTTTCGGTATCCGCGGCGGTGTCCGAATACGGGCGCTGCCGCGGTTATGTGCTATATTCGGGTGTGCCGCGAGTGCGGGCAAAACACAGAAAATGGCGAGCGTTTGAACAAATAATGACTTAAACAAGTTAAAAAACTCATCCTTTGCGTATTATTTTTATCAAATTGTATCTTTTTTCGGATACGCTTGCAATGCGCCACGGAAAAGTGGTACAATACAGTGACGCGACATGCGTTTTAATTTGCGGAGAAACAAGTAATGAGAATTGTTGTAAAAGTGGGCACATCGACCCTTGCGCATTCCACGGGATGCCTGAACATTCGAAAGATCGAAGGACTGTGCAAGGTTTTGAGCGATATGAAAAATGCGGGACACGAGGTGATCTTGGTGTCCTCGGGCGCTATCGGAATGGGCGTCGGCAAATTGAGTCTTAAAGAAAGGCCGAAAGACATTCCGACCAAACAGGCGGCAGCCGCCGTCGGTCAGTGTGAACTGATGTATACATACGATAAACTGTTTACCGAATATAATCACACCGTGGCGCAGATTCTGATCACCGCGCCCGATATCGAAGACGAGCACCGTAAAACAAATTTCCACAACACGCTGGAACGTCTTTTGGAGCTCGGAACGATTCCGATTTTGAACGAAAACGACACCGTGTCGACCGACGAGATCGTCATCGGTGATAACGATACGCTTTCCGCTGTCGTCGCCGCCAACATCGGCGCGGAGCTTTTGATTTTGCTTTCGGATATCGACGGGCTTTATGACAAAGACCCGCACAAAGATCCCGACGCAAAGCTGATCCCGCTGGTCAAGAATCTGACCGACGATATTATGGCGCTCGGCGGGGATAAAGGAAGCGCTCTCGGCACGGGCGGCATGGTAACAAAGCTGCGCGCGGCGCAGATCGCGACCCGAAACGGGTGCGATATGATCATCGCAAACGGCAAGACCCCCGAGCTTTTGTACGACATTCTGGACGGCAAGTCGGTCGGAACCCGATTTTTGTCGGTCTGACGGGAGAAAACGATGGATACCTTAACGCTGATAAAGCAAACAAAAGAGCTTTGTCCGTATATGGCGTGCCTGGATACGGAGAGCAAAAATAAAATGATTCTTGCCATGGCGGACGCGCTTGTCGGCGCAAAGAAAGAGATCCTGTGCGCAAACGAAGCCGATGTCGATTCCGCACGCGGAACGATATCCGACGTGATGATCGACCGCCTTCTTCTGACCGAGGAGAGAATTCTCTCCATGGCGGACGGAATGCGCAAGATCGCGGCGCTTCCCGATCCCGTCGGTAAGGATATCACGACGGTAAAACGTCCGAACGGGCTTTTGATTCATAAGCGCCGCGCTCCGCTCGGTTTGACGGCGATCATATACGAAAGCCGCCCGAACGTGACCTCCGACGCGGCATGCCTTGCACTGAAAAGCGGAAACACCTGTGTTCTGCGCTGCGGAAAAGAGGCGTTTCGTTCGTGCCTTGCGATCGTGACGGCACTGAAAAAAGGAATTTCCTCCTGCGGGTTCGACCCCTCTATCCTGAATCTTGACGACGAGCCGGGACGCGAAAGCGCCAAAGTGCTGATGACGGCAAGCGGGCTTGTCGATCTTCTCATCCCGCGCGGCGGAGCGGGACTTATCCGCGCCTGCGTCGCCGAAGCGACCGTACCGTGCATTCAGACGGGAACGGGCATTTGTCATATTTACGTGGACCGTGACGCCGATCTTGCAAAAGCACTTTCGATTTTGGAAAACGCCAAGGCGAGCCGCCCTTCGGTGTGCAACGCCGCTGAGGTCTGCCTTGTCCATAAGGACGCGGCGGAGCACTTTTTGCCGATGATGGAAGAACGCCTGACAAAGGAACGCGAAAAAGAGGGCAAACATCCGATCGAACTGCGCCTTTGCCCGAAAGCGCAAAGAATAATCGACGGAACGCCCGCGGGCGAACGCGATTTTGACACCGAGTTTTTGGATTATATTCTGGCGGTCCGCGTCGTTGACAGTCTTGACGAGGCGATCGAACACATCCGACTGCATTCGACGGGACACAGCGAAGCGATCATTACCGAAGATAAAAGCGCCGCCGAGCGCTTTACAAAGCTGGTCGACAGCGCGGCGGTGTATGTCAACGCCTCCACACGCTTCACCGACGGCGGAGAATTCGGCCTCGGCTGTGAAATGGGAATCTCGACGCAGAAACTGCATGCAAGAGGACCGATGGGACTGGAAGAACTGACGACTTATCGTTATATCGTCGAGGGCGACGGTCAGATCCGATGATTGTTTGAAAAAATGAGGAAGGAAGCAGATACCATGAACTATCGCGCGGGATTTATCGGTGCGGGAAATATGGGCGGCATTTTGGCGCTGTCCGCCGCAAAGTGTTGCGGAAACGAAAGAGTTGCAATTTTGTGCAGCAGCCGTGATCGCACCGAAAAACGGGCGAAGGAACTCGGCGTAACGGGTGCGGATATCGAAAGCGTCTGTGCGGCGGATTACGTTTTTCTCGCGATAAAACCGCAAAAGCTTGCGGAAATGTCCGAAACGCTCCGCCCGCTTTTTGAGGGAAAAAAGAACGTTTTGGTCTCCATGCTGGCGGGTGTTTCGATTGAAACGCTGAAAGATACGCTGCACGCCGACAAGATTATCCGCATCATGCCCAACACTCCCGCGGCGGTCGGGGAGGGAATGACGCTCGTCTGTGCAAGCGACGCGGTAAGTGAGGAAGAAATGCAGGGCTTTTCGCTCCTGATCGCTTCGGCGGGCAAGTCCGATGTGCTTTCGGAAAAGCTTTTCGACGCGGCGTCCGCTCTTTCGGGATGCGGTCCGGCTTATATGTTCCTCCTTTTGGAAGCGCTTTCCGACGGTGCCGTAAAGTGCGGTCTTCCGCGCGATAAGGCGCTTATGTACGCGGCGCAGACCATGCTCGGCTCGGCAAGTCTTTTCCTTTCGGGAAACGAACATCCGGGCAAGCTGAAGGACGCGGTCTGCAGTCCGGGCGGAAGCACGATTGCGGGCGTTGCGGCGCTTGAAAAGGGCGGATTTCGCGCCTGTGCCATGGACGCGGTGGAAAGCGCTTATCTCCGCACGCGCGAACTGGGCAAGAACTGAGACCGTTCCTATATTTACCGCTTGAACCGCAAGCGGTTTTGCATTATACTGAGAGTATAAAAGAGTCGCGTGAGGGCTTTCGGATGTCCCGCGGCAAATCAATATCCGAGAACGCCCCAAAAGGCGAAAATCGGAAAATCGGGAGAATGAAATGGGAAAAAGACGGGCGTATCTTATCTTGATCGATGCATTGTGTTTCTTTTGCGTCTGCGGAATTCTGATGCTTCGTCTGTTCGGCGAGAGCTTTCGCGAGCAAGCGGGCGCGGGTGCGATCCTCATGTATTCGGTCGGTATATTCCTTTTGCTGTTTTTGTCCCGCATGGCGCTGTCGGTTTATAACCGCGTGTGGCGATATGCCTCTTACGGCGATTATTTGCGGATCATCCTTGCGGATTTTTCGGCGGGTGTCGTCTGCCTTCTTTTGAACCGCTTCGCCGTTCCCGCGCTCGGCAAGATCGGCTTTTCCGCAAGTCCGCTCGGATTTTTGCAGATCCTGTCGATCATCTCGGTCGACTGCATCGCGGTTTTGACCATGCGCTTCGTTTATCAGCGCTTTTATGATCTTTCGCCGCGCAACAGCAGTCATGACGGCAAAATCGGCATCGCGATTGTCGGAGCGGGAAGCGTCGGCGTATCGCTTGCCAAGGATCTTTTGGCGAACCGCTATTCGAAGTATAAGCCGATCTGCTTTGTGGATATCAACTCAAACAAGATCGGAAATTCGATTTTGGACATTCCGATCATTGCCGAGGATGGTAATACACTGAACCGGTTGCGGGATATGGATGTGCGCGAGATCGTCATCGCCATTCCCAAGCTTTCCTCCGAGACCAAAAACGAAAAATACGAGCTGTATTCCAAATCGGGCCTTAAAGTAAAACTGTACGATTATCCGCTTGACGACCGCAGCAATACCAAACGCCGCATGCGCGATATTCAGATCGAAGACCTTTTGTTCCGCAACGCCGTCGATTTTGAAGACAGCGCGTCGCCGACCTACTATACGGGCAAAACCGTGCTGATCAGCGGCGGGGGCGGCTCGATCGGCAGTGAATTGTGTCGTCAGATCGCCAAAATTTCCCCGAAACGGTTAATAATACTTGACATTTACGAAAATAACGCGTATGATATACAGCAGAGCCTTCTTCGTCGGTACGGAAAGGATTTTCCCATGTCGGTCGAGATCGCGTCGGTCCGCGATCAGAGAAAGCTTGAAGAGATCTTCTCGCGTTACCGTCCCGATATCGTTCTGCACGCCGCCGCGCACAAGCACGTCCCACTGATGGAGGACTGCCCGAGCGAAGCAATCAAGAACAACGTTTTCGGGACCTATAAGCTTGCCTGTGTTGCCGAAAAATACGGCGCGAAGAAGTTTATTATGATCTCCACCGACAAAGCGGTCAACCCCACCAACGTCATGGGCGCGACCAAGCGTTTGTGTGAAATGATCACGCAGTCCAAGAAAAACAGTGCGACCGAATTTGTCGCCGTGCGCTTCGGAAACGTGCTCGGCTCAAACGGCTCGGTCATTCCGCTGTTCAAACGGCAGATCGAAAGCGGCGGACCCGTTACCGTTACCGACAAACGTGTTATCCGTTATTTTATGACCATTCCCGAGGCGGCAAGATTGGTTTTGGAGGCGGGCGCAATGGCGTCGAGTTCCGAAATCTATGTCCTCGATATGGGAAAGCCTGTTAAAATTCTGTCGCTTGCCGAAAACATGATCCGCCTTTACGGATTGGTGCCGTATGAGGACATCGACATTGTCGAGATCGGTCTGCGCCCCGGAGAGAAGTTGTATGAGGAGCTTCTCATTCGCAACGAGGAGATGCATAAGACCGATAACTCTCTCATCTTTGTCGAAAAGGATACGCCGATCTCCGAAGAAGAGTTGGAAGAAAAATTGGATATTCTGCGCAAGGCGCTTGAGACACAGGATAAAGATACCATCCGAAGGGCGCTTATGCGCGTCGTTCCGACGTACCATACCCCTGAGGAGGTTAACTGCGAAGCGCAGAAATCGCGCGAGATGAAGCTTGCGGAAAGCCGATAACACACCGAAACAAAAAACGCGAAGAAGGGAAGAGAGGTCTTCTCTTTTTGCGCTTTATAAAGCCCCGACATTTTATATTGCGGAAGTAAAAAAGGAGTTTTCATGAAAAATCAAACTGTCATCGTATTGGATTTCGGCGGTCAGTACAAAGAACTGATCGCAAGAAGAATTCGTGAATGTAAAGTCTATTCGGTCATTAAGCCCGGGTCTACATCGATTGAGGAGATCTGCGCCATGAACCCGATCGGAATCGTTCTCACCGGCGGACCGAACAGCGTTTATGATGAGGCTTCGCCGAAATGCGATAAAAAGCTTTTTGAAATGGGAATTCCGATCCTCGGCATTTGCTATGGAACACAGCTTTTGGCATATTCGCTCGGCGGAAAGGTGTCTCCGTGCGGGGTGAGCGAATACGGCAAAACCGATATGGTCATTGACCGCAGCTGTCCGCTGTATGAAGGACTTTCGGAAAATCAGTCGGTTTTGATGAGTCACACCGATCAGGTTTCGAAGCTTCCGAAGGGCTTTATCGCAACGGCGCATACGGCAAATTGCACCAATGCCTCGTATATGAACGAAGAGAAAAAGCTGTACGGAACGCAGTTCCATCCCGAAGTCACCAGTACGCGCAACGGCAAGAAGATCATCCGCAATTTCCTTTATAACGTCTGCGGAGCCAAGGGCGATTATTCGATCGGCGATTACGAAAAGCGTATGATTCGTGAGATCCGTGAACAGGTCGGCGATCAGAAAGTCATCCTCGGACTTTCCGGCGGTGTGGATTCGTCGGTCTGCGCGGCGCTTTTGGCAAAAGCCATTCCGAATCAGCTGACCTGTATTTTTGTCGATCACGGTATGATGCGCAAAAATGAAGGCGATGAAGTCGAAAAGGCGTTTTCGGGACGCGATCTCAATTTTGTCCGCGTCAATGCCGAAGCGCGCTTTTTGGAAAAATTGAAGGATGTTACCGAACCCGAACAAAAGAGAAAAATAATCGGAACCGAATTTGTCCGCGTGTTCGAGGAAGAAGCGGGCAAGATCGAGGGCGCAACGCTTTTGGCACAGGGAACGATCTATCCCGACGTGGTGGAATCGGGCGCCAATAAGTCGGCGACCATCAAGAGTCACCATAATGTCGGCGGTCTTCCGAAGGATATTAAGTTTAAAGGTCTTGTCGAGCCGCTTCGCGGATTGTTTAAGGATGAGGTGCGCGCTCTCGGTCGCCGCCTTGCACTTCCCGCCGATCTTGTCAATCGCCAGCCGTTCCCCGGTCCCGGGCTTGCCGTCCGCGTTGTCGGCGCGATCACCAAGGAGAAACTGGATCTTCTGCGCGAAGCCGATGCGATCTTCCGTGAGGAAATGAAGAATTTCGGTGCGAAAGCGGATCAGTATTTTGCTGTCCTCACCGATACCCGCTCGGTCGGCGTTATGGGCGATTTCCGTACATACGGTTATACCGTCGCCCTTCGCGCCGTTTTGACCTCCGATTTCATGACCTGCGAATATGCCCCTCTCTCGCATAAGCTCCTCGGCAAATGCTCCGAACGCATCGTAAACCATATTCCCGGCGTCAGCCGCGTTGTCTACGACGTGACCGGAAAACCGCCGGCTACGGTGGAGTGGGAATAAATAATTAGTGTTTTCTGAATCCTGAAAAGCGTTGGTAATACAGCGTTTTTCAGGATTTT
>URJL01000039.1 GCA_900548115.1 uncultured Eubacteriales bacterium | reverse complement strand
AGGAAGTTGTTGACCTGCTCTCGGACGAGTACGGATGGAGCGACAGCGTTTCCAACCTGTCCGCAAAATTACAGCGGGAAAGCATCCGATACAAGGAAGTATTGGAGCTTGCCGATGTGCTGGGATGCGACATTGTATGGCAGCAAAGGCGGGAGAAGTGATGCCCCCGGCAACAGCCCCTCGCATCTCCCGTCCCCATAGGCACACCGCAGTGTTGCCTATGGATGGCAGTGAAAGACGCTGCCAACGTCTGCAAGAAACGTTCCGCAGAACAGCTTCATGCAGACGGGCTGACCATGGGAAAAGTTGCAGACATTTTGCCTTGGTCAGCAGAGGTCACCGCAGTGACCGCACACCCCCTCGGGAGAGCCCACGGCACTTTGCAGCCAGAATGGATGAAAGTGTTATAGTGGGTTATTACACTTCCGCAGAAGTGCATCCCCGCAGCCCCGCCCGTCTGCTACTCTCGAAAGAAAGGAAAAAACCTATGGCAAGAAACGATGGAATTGACCGTACCTTTGCCCGTAACCAGGACTTGCCCACCCTCGACGATGTGGCGAAAGTTCAGGAGCATAACGAGCGAGAAAAAGACAGCTACTCCAATCAAGATATTGATACCACCCAGACCCACCGCAATGTCCACTTCAAGAAACCTACCGACAGCTATGCCGCCATGTTCGATCAGATGATTGCAGATGGTGTTATCTCCACCCGTGGTCTGAAAGCCGATGCGGTGAAATATGGGGAGCTGCTGTTTGATGTAAACTCTGCCTACTTCCACAACCACGGCGGCTATGAATATGCCAAACAGTTCTATGCCGATGCCTACAAAGCCGCCGTGGAGATTGTGGGCGGCGAGCAGTATATCCTCTCCGCTGTGATGCACGCCGATGAGCGCAACCGGGCAATGTCCGAAGCCCTGGGCGAGGATGTGTATCACTACCACCTCCATGTGGTTTATATCCCGGTGGTGGAAAAGCAAATCCTGTGGTCGAAGCGGTGCAAGGATGAATTCCTCCGGGGAACGGTAAAAGAAACGATCACACAGGTCAGCCGCAGTAAGAAATGGGAATCCAAACCCGTTCTCAATGAAGATGGCAATCCGATGTTGAACGCAAAAGGGAAAAAGATTTTGAAGTCGTCCTACAGTGTGCTGCAGGATGACTTTTTTAATTTCATGCGAGCCGCCGGATATACCGATGTGGAGCGTGGAGAGCGTGGCAGTACCGAGGAACATCTGACGGTGACACAGTTCAAGGTACAGGCCGAACAGCACCGCCTGGAAACTGTGACCGGACAGGTGGAACAGGCCGAGCAGAGTTTGGCGGATGCCAAGGCTGCTACGGAGAAGCAGAAAAAGAAACTGGAAGCTCTGCAAAAGGAAACCAAGGAAGCAAAGACCATTGCGCTGACGGTGCAGGATATTGAGGAAATGGGCAAGAAAAATGCCCTCACCGGAAATGTCTCGCTCACGCCGGATCAGTGCGATACACTCAAACGCTATGCGGTCAACGGCATTATTGCCAATGCTGACAATAAGCGTTTGAAAGAGAAACTGGCTTCTGCTGAAAAAACAATTTCCATCTGGAAACAGCGGTATGAAGCAGTAAACGAAAAATATATGGAACTGAAACAGAAAGCCCAGCCTTTCTTGGATGCGATAGAGATTGCGTCTGAAAGGGTTTGGGCTTTTGTTCATGCCATTCTCGCCAGAGGAAAGGAAACACAGGAACATAAGCACCCTGCCCGTAAGCGTAGGCAGGATATGGAAATTTAAGAAAGGAACTATTTGCCTATGAATAAAACCGTAGAGGAAATTAACAAGATGATTATGGAAGATGCCCCGATGGAAGAAATCAATGATGCCATCGGCTATATTGATATTTACTCCTGCTTCGACCCGATTTTTGAGCCGCCCATTGATTTTTTGGAAGAATGCCGCAAGCATTGGGAAACAGCGCAGTCTTCTTTCCGCAAAACCATTGAGCGTAAGATCGGGAACACATGGTATGTGATTGAAACAGAATGTGACGGGAATGAGCCGCTTGCCGACAAGGTAAAACGGCTCATTTTTTCTGACAAGGGGGTGATTTGTTAATGACTGCGACACAAAAGCATGATATAATTCCAGTACGCACAACGGTACTGTCGGCTGACCAACAACCGAAGGAGGATATTATGTTGGATCAGCAGAAAATTACCATTCTCTACTGTCGTTTGAGCAATGAGGATGCCCAAGATGGAGAGAGTAACAGTATCGCAAATCAGCGAGAGTATTTAACCCGATATGCCCGTGACCACGGGTATACAAACCTGAAAATTCTGGTGGATGACGGTTATACGGGGACGAACTTCAATCGTCCCGGTGTGCAGGAGGGCTTTGAGCTTGTCAAGCAGGGGCTTGTAGGCTGCTGGCTGGTCAAAGACCTCAGCCGATTTGGTCGTGACTATCTGACTGTTGGACAATATACGGATATTATCTTTCCGAGCTACGATGTCCGCTTTATCGCCGTAAATGACGGTGTGGACAGCAACCGGGGAGACAGCGAGGGCTTCGCCGCAATCCGTAATCTGTTCAACGAGTGGTATCCCCGTGATACCAGCAAGAAAGTCCGTGTCAGTTTGCGGCAGAGAGGAACCAGTGGGAAGCACATGGGTAAACCGCCCTACGGATACCGCTGTGACCCGGAGGACAAGGATCACTGGATTCTGGATGAAGAAGCGGCTCCGGTAGTCAAGCTCATCTTCGACCTTTGCATTGACGGCAAAGGCCCGGAGCAGATTGCAAGGATTCTGGAAGAAAAGCAGATTCTGACCGCAAAAGCTCTGTATGCCAAGCGAAAGAAAAAGCCGATGCCGGAAAGACCGTACCACTGGAGCAACCAGTCCATTGTAGGGATTTTGGAACGGCAGGAGTACACAGGCTGTACCTGCAACTTCAAGACTTATTCCAAGTCCTACAAGCTGAAAAAGCGGATTCCCAATGAGCCAGAGAATATGTTTTATCTGCCGGACACACAGGAAGCGATTGTATCTCAGGCACAGTTTGACAGGGTGCAGGAACTGAGGAAAAACAAACGCCGCCCCGCAAAAGCGGAACGGCAGGGATTGTTCTCAGGGCTTCTGTTTTGTGCCGATTGCGGCGGCAAGCTCCACTTTGCCACAAGCAAAAGCTTTGAGGGCAAGCAGGATCACTACGTCTGCAAAAACTACAAGAGCAACCGTGGTACTTGTACTGCCCACTATATCCGGGAAGATGTGCTTCGTGAAATCGTTCTGGAACGCATCCGGGCAGTCAATGAGTATATCCGAAGCGATGTGGACGGTTTTCAGGAGGAATGGCTGCAATGCCGCAGGACTGACCAGGAGCGCAGCATCCGGGATGACAAAAAGAAGCTGGAACAGGCAAAGAAACGCCTTGCCGATCTGGATGTCATCATCTCCCGGCTGTACGAGGACTATGTTCTTGGAAATCTCAATCAGGACAGATACAGAAAGATGTCTGCGGACTATGAAGCCGAACAGGAACGGTTAAAGCTCGAAATTGAAGTTATCGAAGAATGGGTGGAACAGCGGGAAGAAATGAATGACGGTCTGGATGCCTTTATCGCCCTGACACAGAAATATGTGGATGTGGAGGAACTGACACAGACCATCGTGAACGAGTATATCAAGAAGATCGTTGTCTATGCCCCGGACAAGTCCAGCGGCAAGCGCAAGCAGAAAGTGAAGATTTTTTTCAACTTTGTGGACGATGTGGATATTCCCGTTATTTCCGAGCCTATTGTCACACAAACAACCTATGAACGCAGAAAAACGGCGTGACCTTCTGGTCACACCGTTCTCTGCGACAAAATAGTTACTTGTCACTATTAAGCCTTATGTTTTCAAGGCTTTTTTTTTGTAAAATTGTTTCGCGGGGATCGTTTCCCTCCCTCCGTCCGCACGTGCGCTTTCACGCTTTTGCCAAAGGATTGTAAGGTGAAATATGAACACACCTGCCGAAATTTCGGACTTCCTATTGAAAAATCAAGCGCGATGTGCTATAATACAAGTAGGTTACAACAAAACGAAAAGGATGAACGATCGCCGAGGGCGATTTTTGAAAGGGCTTAGGTTAGTTTTGACTAACCAAAATGCAAAAATCTGAAAAGAGAAAAGAAAACCGAGACAAATACGGAGAAAGGCGGAGGAGAAAACGGAAAATGGGAAAGACTGCGGAAGTTTTTTGGGGAATACTGATCCCTTTTCTCGGCACGGTCGGCGGAGCGGCATGCGTTTTCTTCATGAAAAAAGCGCTCGGCGACGCGGTTCGGCGCGCGCTTGCGGGATTTGCCGCGGGGGTGATGGTCGCCGCTTCGGTTTGGAGTCTGCTGATCCCCGCGATCGAGCAGGCGCAATCGCAAAATTGGGGCGCGTTTGCGTTTTTTCCCGCGTTTTTCGGCTTTTGGATCGGCGTTTTGTTTTTGTTGGCGCTGGATCATCTGATCCCGCATCTGCACGTCGGAAGCGATCGGAGCGAGGGACCGAAAACGCGGCTTGGGCGAACGACCATGATGGTGCTGGCGGTGACACTGCACAACATCCCCGAGGGAATGGCGGTCGGCGTGATGTATGCGGGGCTTCTCGCGGGACAGTCCCGCATCACGGCGGCAAGCGCGCTCGCTTTGTCGCTCGGGATCGCGATCCAGAATTTTCCCGAGGGGGCGATCATCTCGATGCCGCTTCGGGCGGAGGGCGAGAAAAAGGGAAGAGCCTTTCTCGGCGGGGTAATCTCGGGAGTTGTGGAGCCGATCGGCGCCGTGCTGACGCTGGTCGCCGCCCGCCTTGTGATCCCGACGCTTCCGTATCTTTTGAGCTTTGCCGCGGGCGCCATGCTGTATGTCGTCGTAGAGGAGCTGATCCCCGAAATGTCGCAGGGAGAGCATTCCAACGTGGGAACGGTACTTTTCGCGGGCGGCTTCAGCGTCATGATGGTACTGGACGTCGCATTGGGCTGAATCAAAAAAACTAACTAACAGGAAAAAGGAGCGGGCAAAATGAAAATATTGGTCTGCGGTGCGGGGGTTCTCGGGTGCAATCTTGCCGCCGATCTTTCGCGCGCGGGAAAAGAGGTAACACTGCTTGCGCGCGGACAATGGGCGAAAACACTGCGGGAGCGGGGCTTGCGGATAAAAAACATGTTCTCTCCCCGCACGTCGACGCGCAGGATTCCCATCGCGACCGAGGAAATGAGCGCAATGAATCGGGATATCAAACGCTTCTTCGACGAAAACGGAGCGGAATATCCGACGTGGAAAGAACTCGAAAAAGAAGCGGGAGAGTATCTGAAGGATAAAAACGGATTCGAAAGGCAGAACAAAAGGGGGCAGTCCGTACGGACTGCCCCCTGATTTTCGGCTCGGATACGAGCGGTCGACCGAAGCTTTGTTTCAGTCAAGAATTCTTCCGTCCGCAGAGATCGTCACAACCTGCCACGGAATAAACTTTTCGCTCTGCCGCAAGGCAGTTTTGGCTGCTTGTTCCAGCCCGCCGCAGCAGGGAACCTCCATGCGGACGACGGTCACGCTTTGAATATCGTTGCGGCGGAGGATATCCGTCAGCTTTTCCGAATAATCCGCTCCGTCCAGCTTCGGACAGCCGATCAGCGTGATGTGTCCTTTGATAAATCGCTCATGAAAGGCGGCATAGGCATAGGCTGTGCAATCGGCGGCGATCAGCAGCTTTGCGCCGTCGAAATACGGTGCGTTTACCGGAACAAGCTTTATCTGCACGGGCCACTGGGACAGTCGGCTGACGGGACTTATATGGGAGAATGCCGCATCGGAGCCCTCCGCGCGTTCGAGCTTTCTCGAATGGCTTCCGGGACAGCCGCACGGCAAGGGCGTCTCTTCGGTTTTCGTTATTTTCGGTGTTTTTTGCCGTTTGTTTTCCGCAACGGCTTTTTCATCGTAGGCGGCGGCTTCGCGCTCGACAAAGTTGATGGCGCCGACGGGACAGGCGGGAAGACAGTCGCCCAGTCCGTCGCAGTAATCGTCCCGCATAAGACGCGCTTTTCCGTTCACCATGGAAATGGCTCCTTCGTGACAGGCTTGCGCGCAAGCGCCGCAGCCGTTGCATTTTTCCCGATCGATTTCGATAATTCTTCTTTTCATAACAACGCCTCCTTGCTTTTCTGCCTTTATTATAGTATAATAAAAGCAATATGTCGGTTGAATTTTCAACAAAACTGAATTTCAAAGGATTTTTAAAGGACTTTTATGAAGGAATTTTTATCCGTTATCCGATCGTCGCCGCTCTTTTCGGGCATTTCCGAAGAAGAACTTACGGCGGTGCTTTCTTGTCTCGACGTAAAAAAAGAAAGTTTTCCGAAAGATACCTTTCTGCTGCGTGTCGGCGATACGGTCGAATCGATCGGTCTTGTGCTGACGGGAAGCGTTTTAATTCTGCAGGAGGATATTTGGGGCAACCGCAATATTCTTTCCGAGGCGGGCGCGGGACAGACATTCGGCGCCGCTTATGCCTGTGCGCACGGTTCGGCGGCAAACGTAAGCGCGGTCGCGAAAACGCCCGTCACAGCCCTGTTTCTCAAGGTCGGACGCGTTCTGAATGTGTGTCCGTCCGCCTGTGCGCATCACAATCGTATCATCCGAAATCTGCTTGGCGAGCTTGCCGGAAAAAATTTGCGTTTGGAGGAAAAACTCACGCACATGGGACAGCGCACAACGCGGGCGAAGCTCATGTCCTATCTCTCCGCCGAGGCACAGCGGTTCGGGAAGTGTGAATTTGACATTCCTTTTTCAAGACAGCAGCTGGCGGATTATCTTGCGGTCGAGCGCAGCGGCTTATCGGCGGAGCTCGGAAAAATGAAAAAAGAAGGGCTTTTGGATTTTCATAAAAACCGATTTGTTCTGAAGACCTGACGGTTTATCCGCTTTGCATTTGCGTCGGGTTATCGCAGCGTCGGATCATCGGAAAATGAAAATTCTCTCCCGATCGGAACGGGCGTTTGTATCATTTTTTACCCAAATCGTATCCAATTATAAACACTGGTTGACAAACCCGCCCGCATATAGTATCATATAATTGTATGATTGTAATCGCATTCCGACGCGGAGGTGCTCGAAAGCGTGTTTTTTGCAAAAGGTCGGACACGCTTGCTTTTTTGCGCTTTTGCGGCGGAGCGCAAGCGTAAGTTTGGGATACGCGAAAAAACGCGGAGGAAAATATGAAATTCGAACCGTTTGAGAAAAAAGTATGGCTTGCCACACCGACCATGCACGGCGAGGAGCTGAAATACATGACCGAGACATACGAAACAAACTGGATGTCCACGGTCGGGGCGAATATCCATGAGGTCGAGCGCGTCGCCGCCGAAAAAGCCGGAATGCGCTGTGCCGACGGAAAAGCAGAATGATTGGGCGGATCATCTGCGGGGCGCGACTCTTTCATTAAACAGCCGTTATCCGCTCAGAGTCGGGCTGTGCGCGGTGCTTGACGGCGAGCTTCCGATCGGCGGGCTGTCTTCGTCAGCGGCGGTTATCATCACGTTTTTGTCGGCGCTTTGCCGACTGAACGGCATTTCGCTTTCCGAAAAAGAACGGATCGAAATTTCGAAGGAAGCCGAAAATAAATATGTCGGCGTCTCCTGCGGAAAGCTTGACCAAAGCTGTGAAGTATATTGCCGTAAGGACAGTCTCTTGTATATGGATATGCGGGATGACAGCTACGAGCGGATACCGACGGCTCCCGACATGAAAAAGTTCGAGATAGCGGTGTTTTTCAGCGGCCTTGAGCGGTCGCTCGCCGGTTCAAAATTCAATATGAGAGTAGACGAGTGCCGCAGCGCCGCCTATGCGCTCAAAGCCTTTTCCGGTATGGAATACGGAAAATTCGAAGAAACGAATCTGCGCGACGTGCCGTATGAGGTGTATCAAAGCTATAAGGACAGGCTTCCGGAAAATTGGGCGAAGCGCGCGGAGCATTGGTACGGCGAGTTCAGACGCGTCGAGGCAGGGGCTGAAGCATGGAGAAACGGAAATATCGAAGAATTCGGCAGGCTGCCCTTTGAAAACGGAAAATCTTCGATTTGCAACTGGGAAACCGGGTCTGTCGAACTTATAAAGCTTTATGAGGCGATGACGCACACGGACGGAATATACGGAGGACGCTTTTCCGGCGCGGGGTTTAAGGGCTGCTGCATGGCTCTTATCGATCCGACCTACAGAGAAAGCATTCTCGAAAATGTAAAACGGGAATACCTTTCCGCTTTTCCGGGTCTGAAAGACAAATACAGCGCGCACATATGCAATACCGCCGACGGGGTGAAATTATGAAGTGTTTGATTCTTGCCGCAGGATATGCGACGCGGCTCTATCCGCTGACCGAAAATTTTCCGAAACCGCTTTTAAAAGTGGGAGACAAAACGATTCTCGACCGTTTACTGGAGGATATTGACACATCGGGAGCAGTCGACGAATATGTTGTGATATCCAATCATAAATTTGCACATCATTTTGAAAAATGGGCAAAGAATAAACCGTATAGGATCACCGTCGTCGATGACGGAACGGAAACAAACGAAACGCGTCTCGGCGCGGTGCGCGATATTCGGTTTGCCATAGAAAGTCTCGGAATCGACGAGGATATGCTCGTTATCGCCGGCGACAATGTGCTGGATTTCAGCCTTACAAAATTTATCTCTTATTGCGAAGAAAAGAAGACCTCCTGCGTCATGCGTTATTATGAACCGTCGGAGAAAAAGCTGCTCAAATGCGGTGTACTCACGGTCGGAGAAGACGATGCGGTCACGGATATGACGGAAAAGTCTCCGAACCCCGCGACACATTGGTGCTGCCCGCCGTTTTATTATTACGTCCGAGAGGACGCAAAGCGGGTGGAAGACGGGATCAAAGCCGGCTGCGGCACAGACGCTCCGGGAAGTTACATCGCATGGCTTTGCAAACAGACGACCGTTCATGCGATGCAAATGCCCGGGAACCGATACGACATCGGCGATCTTGAGAGTTATGAGAACGTAAAGAGAGAGTATAAGGGGATAGTGAAATGCTGACGCCGAATGTTGAACTTGAAAACAAAACGGTTCTTGTTACGGGTGCCGCCGGTTTTATCGGGGCAAATCTTGTGCAGAAGCTTCTGAGCAGCGTAAAAGGGATAAACCTTGTCGGTCTTGACAATATGAACGATTATTATGACGTTTCCGTTAAGGAGTACCGCCTTTCGGAGATTCAAAAGGCGGCTGCCGCAAATCGGGACGGAAACTGGACCTTTATAAAAGGCAGTATTGCGGATAAGACTCTTGTTGAAACGATTTTTACGGAATATAAGCCCGAGATCGTCGTAAATCTTGCCGCTCAGGCAGGCGTTCGATACAGCATAACCAATCCGGACGCATACATCGAATCCAACATTATCGGATTTTACAACATTCTCGAGGCTTGCCGCCATCATCCGGTGGAACATTTCATTTACGCGTCGTCCTCCTCGGTCTACGGCTCGAATAAAAAGGTTCCGTATTCTACGGACGATAAGGTGGACAATCCCGTATCGCTGTATGCGGCAACCAAAAAATCCAACGAACTGCTTGCACATGCGTATTCGAAGTTGTACAATATCCCGTCTACGGGACTTCGCTTCTTTACGGTTTACGGTCCTGCGGGAAGACCCGATATGGCGTATTTCGGCTTTACGAATAAACTCATAAAAGGCGAGACGATCGAAATATTCAATTTCGGTAACTGTAAGCGCGATTTTACCTATGTGGACGATATTGTCGAGGGAATCGAGCGAATCGCCCGCCGTGCTCCCGAAAAGGAAAACGGGGAAGACGGGCTTCCGCTTCCGCCGTATCGTATATACAACATCGGAAACAGCGCTCCCGAAAATCTGCTCGATTTCGTGACGATATTGCAGGAGGAGCTGATACGTGCCGAGGTGCTCCCGGCGGATTATGATTTCGAGGCTCACAAAAAACTTGTCCCGATGCAGCCGGGCGATGTTCCGGTGACATATGCCGACACCGCAGAGCTTGAACGGGATACGGGGTTCCGACCGCACACGCCGCTGAGGATCGGCATTCGCAAATTTGCACAATGGTATAAAGTTTTTTATAATATTCAGTGATAACGTTCGGCTTTTTACGTAAGTTGCCATGGAGAAGCACTCGTAAGGACTGCAGAGAAAAGCATATTCACCGAAAAAACGGACCGGAAGGAGTATAAATGAATATGAAAATAGCAGTGGCGGGCACCGGTTATGTCGGGTTGTCCATGGCGATTCTTTTGGCACAGCACAACACGGTAAAGGCAGTCGATATCATTCCCGAAAAGGTGCGGATGATCAACGAAAAAAAGTCCCCGATCGTCGATAAGGAGATCGAGGAATATCTTGCGAACAAAGAACTTGATCTTGAAGCGACGACCGACGGAGACGGCGCTTACCGCGAAGCGGAACTTGTCATTATTTCCACGCCGACAAACTACGATCCATCCAAGAATTATTTTGACACAAGCTCTGTTGAGAGCGTGATCGAACAGGTCATAAAGGTAAATCCCGATGCCGTGATGATCGTCAAATCGACCGTTCCCGTCGGATTTACCGAGAGCGCAAGAGAAAAGTATTGCTGCGATAACATTTTGTTCAGCCCCGAATTCCTTCGGGAGGGACGCGCTCTTTACGACAATTTGTATCCGAGCCGCATTATCGTCGGCGTTCCGGTAAAAAACGCACGGCTTCGCAAAGCGGCGGAGATTTTTGCCGATCTTCTTCGCGAGGGCGCCGTTAAGGAAAACATAGAAGTGCGTTTTATGAATCCGACCGAAGCAGAGGCGGTCAAGCTGTTTGCCAACACCTACCTCGCGCTTCGAGTTTCGTATTTCAACGAGCTGGACACGTATGCGCAGGTTCGCGGATTGGATACAAAGGCGATCATTGAAGGCGTTTGTCTCGATCCGCGCATCGGCAATCACTACAATAACCCGTCGTTCGGTTACGGCGGCTACTGTCTGCCCAAGGATACAAAACAGTTGCTTGCCAACTATGACCGGGTACCGCAGAATATCATTTCCGCCATTGTTGCGGCAAACGGGACCCGAAAGGATTTCATTGCGGATCAGATCATTGCAAAAAAACCGAAAACGGTCGGTATTTATCGTCTGACCATGAAAGCCGGCAGCGACAATTTCCGACAGTCGTCGATTCAGGGGGTCATGAAGAGAATCAAAGCCAAGGGAATCGAGGTTGTGGTTTATGAACCGACCATGAAAGAGGACAGCTTTTTCAACAGTCGTGTTATCCGCGATCTGGATGCGTTTAAAAAGATGAGCGACGTTATTCTTGCCAACCGATACAACGACGATATAAAAGATGTGCCGGATAAGGTATATACAAGAGATCTGTATTTCAGAGATTAAGATTTAAGAAAAAACGGAGAAAAACGGTCATGGAAAAAATCGCTCGCGCCATTACGGATATTATCGCAAGCGAGGTCTGCGGCACAGAGCGCGACAATTTGCGGTATCCATTCACAAAAGATGACTTTGTTCAGCTGTATGAGCTTTCGCGAAAACATGACCTCGCGCATCTTGTCGGCGATTTTTTGCTGAAAAACAAGTTGCTTCCTGCAGGCGAGGAGAAGGCAAAATTCGAAAAATCCGTTCTTACCGCCGTTTACCGCTGCGAAACGCTCGTTTACGAACAGACAAAACTGTGCCAAACATTGGAAAAGGCAAAAATTCCCTTCATCCCGCTGAAAGGTGCGGTGATACGGCAGTATTATCCCGAGCCGTGGATGCGGACAAGCAGCGACATTGATGTTTTGGTGCGGGAGGAGGAGCTTCGGAAGGCGACGGAGCTTCTGACGGAGGAGCTGCATTGTACCTTTAAAGAAAAGACCTCGCACGACGTTTCGCTTTTCACGCAGGGCGGACAGCATATCGAATTGCATTACGACCTTTTGGAGGACAACAAGGTGCGAAACGCGGCACAGGTTTTAAAAAAGGTTTGGAACGACGCCGCAAAATGCGACGGCTTTGCCTTTCAATACGAAATGACCGACGCTATGTACTATTTTTATCACATCGCCCATATGGCAAAACATTTTGAAAACGGCGGGTGCGGTGTCCGTCCGTTTTTGGATATTTGGATACTCAATCACCGTATCGATTTTGACAGAACCGCGCGCGAGACGCTTCTTCGGGAAGGCGGGCTTTCCGTTTTTGCGGAGCAGGCGGAACGATTGTCCGAGGTTTGGTTCGGCGACGCCGAACACACCGAGGTGACAAGGCAGACAGAAGCATACATTTTGCGCGGCGGGGTCTACGGGACGAACGAAAATCGCATTACCGTACAGCAGCAAAAACAGGGCGGGCGGATACAATATGCGCTTTCCCGTATTTTTATTCGGTACGATGAGATAAAATTTCATTATCCGATCCTGCAGAAGCACCGCTTTCTGACTCCGATCATGGAGGTTCGCCGTTGGGGGAAGCTCATCTTTTGCGGACATCTGAAGCGCACGGCGAAGGAATTGGAATACAACAGGCACATCTCCGCCGAAACGGCATCCGAAATGCGAAAACTGCTGAAAAATATCGGACTTTAGACGGTCTTTGTGTCGGTATAAGTATGATTCGCGGCGAAAAAAGATAAAGCCGAGGATAAAAAAGAGTCTGTGTTACTTATTATACTTTACTTTTTATTTTAAATTTTAAGGAGAATTGTTTCATGAAAACTGTAATGCTCGTCTTCGGCACACGTCCCGAGGCGATTAAAATGTGCCCGCTTGTAAACGAGTTGAAAACGCGGGAAAACATCCGCACCGTTGTCTGCGTGACGGGACAGCACCGCCAGATGCTTGATCAGGTGCTGGAGGCATTCGACGTAATGCCCGATTACGACCTGTCGATCATGAAGGCGGGACAGACCTTGTTCGATATCACGACGAATATTCTCAACAGCATCGGAGGGGTGCTGGACGAAGTGAAGCCCGATGTCGTTCTTGTTCACGGCGACACCTCGACCACCTTTGTAACGGCGCTTGCCTGCTTTTATAAGCAGATTCCCGTCGGTCACGTGGAGGCGGGACTGCGTACGTATAATATCTATTCGCCCTATCCCGAGGAATTCAACCGCCAGGCGGTCAGCATTATTTCGCAATATAACTTTGCGCCGACCGAGCTTTCCAAGCAGAATCTGCTGAAAGAGGGCAAAAAGCCCGAAACGATTTGGGTGACGGGAAATACGGCGATCGACGCGCTGAAAACTACCGTGCGTGCGGATTATACACACCCCGAGCTTGAATGGGCGGCGGACAGCCGACTGATCATTCTGACAGCGCACCGTCGCGAAAACCTCGGCGAGCCGATGCACCATATGTTCCGTGCCATCCGCCGCATTATGGATGAGCACCCCGACGTCAAGGCGATCTATCCCATTCATATGAACCCGATCGTCCGCAAGGCGGCGGAGGAAGAACTCGGCGGCTGCGAACGGATCCACATCATTGAACCGCTTGAAGTCCTCGATTTCCACAATTTTCTTGCCCGCAGCTTTATGATCCTGACCGACAGCGGCGGAATTCAGGAGGAAGCGCCGAGTCTCGGAAAGCCGGTGCTTGTCATGCGCGATACGACCGAACGTCCCGAAGGAATCAAGGCGGGTACGCTGAAGCTGGTCGGAACGGACGAAGACGTGATCTATCGGAATTTCAAGGAACTTTTGGAAAACAAAGAGGCTTACGACGCCATGGCGCACGCAAGCAATCCTTACGGCGACGGACTTGCCTGCAAGCGAATCGCGGATGTTTTGGAGGGGAAGTTGTGAAAACAGACCGGCTATGTCGGTTTGTCCATATCGGTGCTGTTGGCACAGCACAACAAAGTAAGCTTCTTTCGGACGGAGGACTTGGGTTTTTGCAAAGCAAGCCGAGCTTTTGTCCGAGATATGGTTCGGTAATGCGCAGCATACGCAGGTCACAAAGCAAATAGAAGAATATATTCTGCGCGGCGGCTTGTACGGAGCGGATTCGAACAGAGCGGTCGTGCAGCAACAAAAGCGGGGAGGAAAAGTACGTTATGCGCTTTCCAAGATATTTCTTCCCTGTGAGGTCATAAAGTATCATTACCCAATTCTTCAGAAGCATAAGGCACTCACGCCGATTAGGGAGGTTCGCCGCCGGGCAAAGCTCATTTTCTGCGGTCACTTAAAGCGCACCGTGAAGGAACGAAAATATAACAGCGCAAATTCAGAGGATGTCGCGGCGGAAACGCGGTCCCTGTTTAAAAATGTTGGGTTATAAAACGCCGGTATCGGCGGAGAGAAAAAAGAACCGCCCGTCTGCGGTCCGCATACTTTTTTGAAAACGAAAAACGGTGAAACTTTTATGCCGAAAAAAGGACGCTTGCGGGCGTCCTTTTTTTGCGCCGCACGCAAAAAGACGTATAAAATCGAGAAAATACCGATTTTCGGCAAAAAGCAAGTGTTGCTTGACAAAATTCAAAACAGATTATATTGCTTGCGCGTGGGTTTTGTGATAAAATATTCGTAAATCTTCGAGAGGAAGTGACGCAATGCTGTCGGATAATATCCGAAAATTCCGAAAAGAAAGCAATATGTCTCAGGATGAATTGGGGGAGAAGCTCGGCGTTTCAAGACAGAGCATCAGCCTGTGGGAGACCGGGCAGACACAGCCCACAATTGAAAATATCGTAGCACTGGCAAAGGTGTTTGATGTTTCGACCGATGCGATCTTAGATAATGCCGAAGGGGTAAGCGCCAAAACGGGAGCGGGAAACACGGCGGCGGAAAAGCCGCTCGAAAAGCCGTGGAACGACGGCGAAAACGCAAACGAGACGACAGACGGGACAGGCGAGACCGAAAGTCGGGAAGTTCGGGAGAGCCAAAAGACAAAGAAACAAAAGAAGATCTATCTCCTTGCCGCAGGGATAGGCGCGGTGATACTGCTCGGTGCCGTGTCGGCTTTTGCGTTCGGATGCAACCGAAAAAAGCCCGATTCCGAGCGGACCGACGCGGAGAAAAACGGCATTTTGACCGAAGCGGGAAACGAAGACGAGGGCAAGACCGAGGATAAAGACCAAACGGAAAACAAGGACGGCATCGGCGCAGCCGACAAATCGGAGAACGAGAAGGGGGCGGAAGGTCAAAGCCCGACCGACGGCACCGAGTCCGAAGAAAAGACGGGCGCTCCTGCCGACAGCCAATCGGGAGTGAAAACACCGCCCGAGTCCAAACCCGATGCGCCGAAAACGCCGACGAACGCTTCGTCGGAAACAAACCCGAATCCGAACGCAAACACGAATGCGGGCGGAACACACACGGATAAAACTCCGCAGCCGGGAAGCACGGAGAGCGGGGATTCCGTGACGGAAAACCCGTCGGACGGCGCGGGTGAGACAAAAAATCCCGCGGCTGAACCTGCGAAAGAGGATCCGAAGGATTCTTCAAAGGAGGAAAACAACGCGGAGACTGCCGTTCCCGAGAAAGAGCCGTTCGACCTGTTTACCGCCTGCAAGGATTTCGCCGTTGAAAAGGGCAGCCTGAACGGTGATTATTGCATATACCAGCAGCCCGCTTCGCTGTACGGCGGGTACGACGACGAATACTTTTCGATTTCTTATTGGAGCGGCAGCGATATGGTGGAATTTTGTCTCCACTGCCCGCTCAGCGAGACCTTCAGCATCAACTTTTATCTCCGCATGCGGGGAGGGTACGATCACAAGTACGAATATCTTTCGTCGCGCTATTACCGCGACAACGGCGAAAGCCTGCGGGACGCTTCGGGGTATATCGATCCCGCCGTTTTCTCCGACCGTTATCCGCTGAGTTTTGATGAATACAACGGCAGCATCGACGGACAGACCGACTTCATGGAGGAAAGCCGCGTCGGCATTTGCGATTTGATTTACTGCCTCAAGAATTTTGTCGAAACGGAGAACATGGGATTTGATTTTTCCGCTTTTGAATTTGTAAACTTTTGATTTTTACGGAATTTAAATAAAAAACCGAGCCGCCGAACGTAAGAAATTTTGTTCGGCGGCTCGGTTTGCAACGGAGACACCGCCTTCGCACTTGACCGAGGGTCGCAGCGCAACTTGACCGGAAGGGCACGGTGCAGCAAGCGGAAGGCTTCGGGTCAGCCAAATTACAAACATCTGTTTCGGATGTTACAGCTCTTGCCCATTTGCCCATTCGATACGAATTCGACAAACCACTTTATAACGGCTCGGGAAGAGTTCGGCGTTATGCCACACTCTTCCTTTTTTGGTTTTCGAAGGAATTTGTATGCATGAACGATTATTCATAAATAGACACTTAAACTTTTATAAAAAACCTCGTTTTGCTCATTGAACGGTTGACATTTTGTATAATTATAATTATGAATTCGGTTTTTATTAAACAATTCGGACGCGAATTTGCAAAAATGCGTAAAACGGAGAGGAAAACGACATGAAGAACAAAAAAGTATGAAACCGATCCTGCTGTCGGCGCTTGCCTTATTGCTTGCCGCCGGGGCAGCGTTCACGGCAGCTGCGGAGCAGCGTTCGCGGCAAACGCTCCGCGCAGCGGCCCCGCAGGGGCGATTTGTTGTTTTTTTTGCATTATTGTGACGGGTTAAAAAATAATACTTGCAAGACCGATCTTGTTATGATACAATAAAATCGTACAAAAACACTCGAATTTCAAGGAGGATTTACCCCCAAATGAACAAAACAAAGAAAGCTCTCGCCTCTTTTCTCGCGGGAATGACGCTTCTTTCGTCGATTCCGCTTACCGTCGCTGCGGCAGAGCCTGCGGTGGAGGAATCAAACGGCGTTCCGACGGTTTATCTTTCGAGCTTCGGTAAAATGTCGTATGACGGAAACAATCATGTCGCTTTCCGCAAGCTGAACGACGCCGTTGCGGCGCTCGGCAAGAACGGCGGTCGGATCGTTTTTACCGGAACGCTTCCGATGTCGGAATTTTCCGATATCGAGGGACGCGCTCCGCTCACCTTTATCGGCTCGGCGGCAAAAGCCTCCGCTTCGGTGCTCAATTTTGACGGCGAAGAAAGCGTGATCGAACTGCACGGCGATTTTTATTTTGAAAACTGCTCTTTGCAGACCAAAGAAAACGTCTCCTTCCGCACAAAAGGCCACACCTTCTCTCTTTCGAACAAGGCAACCGCTTATGCAAAGGTGGACTTTATCGAGACGGGAAAAACCGTAACGACCTATCCCGCGCCTTTCATTATTTCGACCGGCTCGGCGCGCGCCGACGGCACATGCGGAACCATCGCATTCGGCAGCGGCGTCGGACAGCTCATTGCGGGCGGTTCTTATCTCGGCGAAAGCTTTACCGCCGACACGAATATTGAGATTTCGGGCGGAACGCTGGACGATCTGTACGTCGGAAACGCAAAATCGGAGGGCTCGTTTGCGGGTTCTTCCCATGCGACCGTCTCGGGCGGCGATGTGGGCTATGTTCTTCTCGGTTCGGACGGCGGCACGACGAACGCCAATCTTACCCTTACGCTTTCGGACGGCTATATCAAGCGTCTGCGCCTCGGCGCGTCGAAGGGAACGACCGTCAACGGCAACGTTGTTTTCGAAAACTTCGGCGGTTCGGTCGGAACGCTTCTTTCCTCCAAGGATACCGTCACGGGGAATGTTATCGTGATCGACGCGACGGGTGCGGTTTCTCTTGACGAGACCGAATGCGATTATCTTGTCCGCACGGTCGACGCGTCGGTGACGCCCGTTTTTGAAGGAGTCGATTTCAAGGGCTTCCGCATTGCCGACGAAAACGGCTTTATTCCCGAAAAAGTGTTTGCCGACGGCGCGGAAATTTCGCATGTCGGCGGAATCTTCACGCTCAACAAGGGCAAAACGACGATCACCGTAACCCCCGCGCAGGCGACAAAGCCCAACCGCGAGGCGGTCTTTGTGGCGGGATATTCCGACGGAACGTTCCGTCCCTCGAACAATCTGACCCGCGCCGAGGCGATCACGCTTCTGTCACGCCTTTTGTGCGAGGATATTTCGACGCTCCCGAACATCGCAACGTGCGATTACGCCGATGTTTCGTCGGACAATTGGTTTTACGGTCCGATCGCGTTCTTTGAACGTCTCGGATTTCTTGAAAAGCTCGAAAGCGCCGACGGCAAGAATATTTCGCCGAACGCGGCGATCACCCGCGGCGAATTTTCCGAGCTTTGCGTTCAGGTTCTTTCGGCGCTTTACAACGGCAAAAAATTCGGTATCCGCAATTTCTCGGACGTTTTCGTTTCGAATCCGTTCTACAGCGCGATCGGTCAGCTGGCTTATCTCGGCGTGAGCGTCGGCTATGAGGACGGAACGTTTCTTCCCGAAAAGACCGTCACCCGCGCCGAGGTCGTGACGATGGTCAACCGTATGCTCGGCAGAAGCGCGACCGAAAATATCGGCGCGGCGGCTTTCTCGGATGTGGAATCGTGGCACTGGGCAAATGCGCAGATCGCGATGGCGTGCAGCCCGCAGACCGTCGGCGGAGTCGAGCTCTACACCGTAAACTCCGACATTTCGAAGGGCTCGTATACGCTTCTTTCGGGCAATGTCACGGTCGGCGATCAGATCCGCGCCCTGCGCGAAAAGATCCCTACGATGGCGGAAAAGGATGTCACGGCGGGCATTGACGCCGTTTCGAAATGGCAGATCGCCAACATTCTGAATGCTCCCGATATTCCCGATAAAGAGGGCGGAACGACGTATTATATCTCGTCGGAACACGGAAACAACAAAAACGACGGTCTTTCCTCCGAGACCGCATGGCAGTCGCTCCGCGTGCTGCAATCCATGGAGGCGGCAAAGCTTATCAAGCGCGGCGACACGGTGCGTTTCGAGCGCGGCGGGACCTATATCGGAACGCTGAACTGCTTCCCCGGCGTGACGTATTCGGCATACGGAAGCGGTCCGAAGCCCGTGCTTTCGGCTTCGGGCAAGAATTATGCTTCGGAAGCGTTTTGGAACACGACCGATGTCGAAAATGTCTATAAATTGAAGGATTACCGCTTCAATGTCGGCATTATGGTCTTTGATTTTTCGGGCGTGCTCGGAAATTATAACGAGCTTGTCGGCGATATGATGGTCAAGGGCGTAAACGGTTTTACGGGATATAAAGATCTTTACAAGGATCTCAGCTTTTACAGCGATCTTTCGGACGGTTCTTTGTATCTTTGCTCGACGAAGGGAAATCCCGGAACGCGCTTCCGTTCCATCGATGTCGGTGCGGTCGGCAATCTTATCCGCCCTGCGGACGATGTTACCATCGATAATCTCACCGTCCGTTTCATCGGCTCGCACGGCGTCGGCGCGGGCAATATGAAAAACGTCACGGTTCAAAACTGCACGTTCGATTATCTCGGCGGTTCGATCCTGATGGGCTTCGGCGGAGAGAACCTTACCCGCTACGGCAATGCGCTTCAGGTATACGGAGGCTGTGACGGCTGGTATCTGTACAACAACTGGATGTATCAGATCTACGACACCGGCATGACGCACCAGTACAATTCCTATGCCGATCAGAGCGACTGCTTGATGGATAACGTGCGTTATATCGGCAACGTCGTCGAGCTTTGCCACTGGTCAATCGAATATTATAACTACGATTACGGCAAGACAAAGCACCATATGTACAATACGTATATCGCCGACAACATCTGCCGACTGAACGGCTACGGCTGGGGAAGCCGAATCCGAATGAGCGGAGCAAACCTTGTGCAGTCGGTCGGAATTCCCGAGGATTCAAAGGACTTCCTCATGGAAAACAACCTCTTCGACCGTTCGAGTGGCAAGATATTCTATGTCAACTCCATCGGCGACCGTGCGTTGCAGCTTAAAGACAATTTGTACGTTCAAAGCGCGGGCGGCGAGTTGGGCATCTTCTTCGGAACGACGATCGCCGCGTCTCCCACGGCGCAGGAGCTGCTTTTGAAGGCGGCGAAGGATAATTCAATCGTACTGCAAAACGACGATACGACGATTGAAAATTACAACGGCTGACCCCTGCGGTGAGCGTTTGCCGCCCCTGCGGTGAGCGTTTGCCGCCCCTGCGGTGAGCGTTTGCCGTGAAATACGAATTCCGATGGTCGGAATTCGATTTCACCCTGCCCATGTTATGTTGACATAGCAATGAGCGCGCTCAGGCGAGGGCGTGTCCTCACTTCCCCCTCTTTTGTTATCGTCCGCAAACGGGCAGTGTTTGCCCTTCGGGCGGAGTTTCTTTTTCTTTCGTTTCCGAAA
>URJL01000038.1 GCA_900548115.1 uncultured Eubacteriales bacterium | reverse complement strand
TCGAAAAGCGAACGTATTTTGCCGCTTTCGGGATTTCGGCGTTATAAATCAAAATCTCATACTCGTCGGTCGAGCTTGAGCCGATCCCCGAGAGAAAATTTTTCCCTTCGTCGTAAAAAGCCGCCGAAAGAACGCCTTTTTTGCCCGAAAGACAATATTGCAGGATCGGATATTTCTCGACGTCGAGCGCGATATAGTCGGTCACGCTCCAGTCGGACAGGACACCGCTCTCTCCCGTAAGAGAGAGCGCGGTGTCGGGGGAAGAAAACGAAAGGGGAAACGTTTTCATCCCGTTTTCGGCTTCGGATATAAGGAGCGTCTTAAACTCCCCCGCCGAAAGAAAGGTATCGGAATAATCCTGCATGATCGTATCGTAAAGCTCGTCGTACTGCCCCGGATATTGCGTTTTCAGTCCCTCGATGACCTCGAGGATGCTGCCGCTCATTGCGTCGCTGTACACGATTTTTTCCCCGCCGTTTACCGTATAGCGGATAAAGGCGCGCACGGTATAGCGGCGGTTGTAATCGGAGGCGGCAATGCCCGTGATGCATACGGTGTAAAGACGCGCTTCGTCGTCTTCATCGAAGATCTTGAAACCGTCGTCGCGGCTCTCGATCGTTTTTGCCCGCGCGGTATCGATCGTAAGTTTTCCGCCCTCGGGGATAAGATTTTCGGGAAGAACGACCAATCCGTAGGAGAAGTCGGTGCGGTTCTTATATTCGCCCGAAAGGCGCGCGATGAAGCGCAAGCCCTGAACGCCCGACGTGCGCAGCTGCATGCCGTACATCGAAAGGGTGATAAAGCGCGCACGATCATCTTCGCCGAAGCCTGAGAAAATATAGGTGCTGTCGCTCGTGTTGACCGTGACCGAGGCGCTTTTATCGCCGCGCAGGAGTGAATCGAATTTGCCGCCCGCAAGATTTACGGTCGTTTTGTTTTCGGCAAGAACGGTCTTAGCCTTGCCGCCCGAAAGGGTGAGCGTTCCGCCCGAAAGAGCGGTGAGCAACTCGACCGCGCCGCTTTCAAAGGCGATGTTTTTGCCGCTTATTGCGGAAACGCCCGCAAGATAGGCGGTATATTCTTTTTCGTTGTCAGCATAAGAAAGTTGCAGGTTTTCGCCGTTCTCTCTTACCGTATAAAGCGTGTCGCCCGAGAGAAGGACTTTTCCGTCGTTTTTCGCAAAGGAACCGACCGTGAAGAGATTCTTTCCGTTTTCGGTGCGGAAAACGATTCCGCCGCCGTTTTCGCCCGCAAGGCTCGGAAGAATTTCCGAAACGGCGCGCTTTGCCGCAACAGCCGCGCCTTCGGAAAGAATGAGCTTTCCGGTTACCGCAAAGAGATCGAGATCAAGAAGCACGCCGCTTTTGACAGGGAGGGCTTCTTCCGTCGCCGCCGACTGCAAAAGCGTTACGGTGTCGCCCGCCTGTGCCGCCGAAAGGGCGTCGGAGAGCGTATCGTAAAGGGTGCTTCCGATCGACGCCGCCTTATCGGCGCGATAGGTCACGGTCACGGTCTTGCCCGATTCCGCTTGAAACGCAGTGCATTTTACGCCGTCGGCAAAGGCGTTCACGCCCTCGTCGCACAGAACTTTAAAAGAACCGGGTGCGTCGGATTCGACGTGACAGGAGCCGAATTTTTCCGAAACGACCGAATAGAATCCGCCCTCGGCATACGGCGCGATGTCCGAGACGATGGGCTTTGCGCCGTAGTTTGAAATAAGCGTTACCGCCTTTTCAAAGGTGACGGGGCGCGCGCTTGAGCTTCCGACCGAAACGGCAAGCCGTCCGCCGTTGTGCAGAATATTTACGGTATCGGTAAAGGTCGCGCCCTTATGCTCGGCAAGATATCCGTCCGAACGGAACGTAAGCGTCACATCGCCGCCGTTCACGGTATAATCCGCGCCCGCCGTGGTCCTGGCGTTGTCGTAATTGTAATACGTTCCCGCATAGATCGTGACGATACCGCTTTCAATCGTTACGCGTTCGCGCTTTCCGTTGTAATTCTGCGTTCCCGAGTGGATAAGGCAGGGCCACTTGCTTCCGACGTTCGTAATGCCCTCGCCGAAGGTGAGCGCATTGCCGCGCGTGTTGATAAAGAGGAACTGCCCCGATACGCACAGATTAAAGCTTTCAAAGGTCGTGTCGCCCGCAAGCGTAAGCCCGTCCGCGAGCGTAAAGCCCGCGCCGTTTCTTCCGCGGTACGTAAAGACTCCGCTCGGAAGCGTGCCCGACACGGAAAGCTCGCCCGAGAAAGCGAGGATCTTTTCTTCGCTTCCCGTATACGCGTTCAATTTTTCCGCGGCTTTTTCGAGCGTTTTGACGGGGTTTTCCGACGAGAAGCCGAAGGCGCCGTCGTCGCCGTTCTGCGGGTCGAGATAAACGACCGCCTCGCCGTTTTCGCCGATTTTTGCCGTCGTGAAGAGAACCTTCGAAACGCCGTAGGGAACGGTGAAGGTTCTCTTAGGCGCATAGGTCTTTTCGCCGTATCGCCAGCCCGCAAAATTTTCGGTGTCGTTTGCGGGAAGCGTGACGCTTTCGCCCGAGAAAGCCGTAATATCGTCTTTTCCGTCAAAGGTGAGCGTTACGGAGGACGAGATTTTTACGAAGGTGCGCTCGTTTCCGTCCCCGTCGCAGATCGAGAGAACATCGCCGCACGGGAGCGAAAGAGTAAGCGAAACTTTTCCGTCCGAGACCGAACGGAAGGAAATCGCAACGGGCGAAAATTCGCCGTCATAAAGCCGATAATTGGCTTCCGAAACGCCCTCCGACGCGTCAAAAGAGATCGTAAAGGGGGTGTTTTCCGCAACGGTATCGGGCGCGGTCACTTCGACGGCAGGCGTCGAATCGTCCGCCCGCCGCACGCCGACAAAGCATTCGGCAAAGACCGAGGGGTCGTTCGCGCTCGTGACGCGCACGGTCACGGCGCCCGCCGCTTTGGCGTACAGTCTTCCGCCCTCATAAGAAACGACGTTTTCGTTCGAGGAGGAGTAAAGAAGTGCGTCGGTGCTCGCCCCTTCCGAAACGGCAGGGGTAAGATCAAGCGTCGTGCCGACGTCGAGAATGATTTTTTCGGTATCGAAAGCAAGGCTTTCGGGGGTCGTAAAGTCCGAAAGAGGAGTGAGACGGATCGTCGCGCCGCCGCGGCGGAGCATGGAAACGGTGATCGTATCGCCCTTTTCGACCACGCTTGTCTCACGCACAAGCGTCATAATGTCGCCGCCGTCGCGATACAGCTCGGCAAGATATTTCCCGTCGCCGAGAAAATCAAGCCGGAAGGATGCCGTGCGCTCTTCGGTCGTAATGCCGGCGGCATAATAAACCTTGCCGCTGCGGCGAAGGAGCGCCGCATATTCGCCGAGCTTTCCTTCGATAAGCTTCGTGTCGTCCCATACGGCGGGGAAGTTTTGGTACAGTCCCTTCGCGGGGCTTTTTTCCATTTCCTCGGGACCCGAACCCATATAGTGAATGCCGCTTGCCATGAGAATCGACATGGCGACCTGCGAGCCGCAGGTGGTGTCGGCATACAGGGAGGGCGAGAGCATTTCGGTCACGTCGGCAGGTCCGACCGTTCCGCGGATAAAGGGAAGAATCGTATACTGCGCGGCGTCGAAGCTTTCGAAGCGATATTCCTCGCCGCGAACCGCCTCGCGCGCCATAACGTTCGGATAAGTGCGGACTTCGCCCGTGGGCTTGTTCGCGCCGTGGCAGTTGACGACCAGTCCCAACGACGCGCATTTTTTATACACGCGGTCGTACAGCGCCATAATGCTCTGCGCTTCGGAATCGAAGAAGTCGATCTTGATACCCGCAACGCCGAGAGAAGCGTATTCCTCGAGCAGGGCGTTCATGTCGCTCTCGTTCACGCAGTTGACCTTGTGAACCCAAACGATAAGCTTTACGCCCTTATTGTTCGCATATTCGACAAGCTCGGGAAACCAGTCGTAGGTTCCGCCCTGAATTTTATAGGTGCTGCCGTCGCGCGGCTGCCAGCCGTCGTCGAGAGTGTAATAGCTCCAGCCCATTTCGGCGGCGTAATCGACGTATTTTTTGTGGGTCGCAAGATTTACCTGTCCGCTTCCGCCCTCGGTGAGCCATGACCATGCCGAGATGCCGGGAACGGCAAACGAATAATCGATATTTTCGTCGGAATCGTCCGAAAGATCGGTGACAAGGCTGTTTTCGGTGATGTCGGCAAGACTTCCCGCCGCCAATACGCGCCACGGTGTCGTAAAGGGGGACGAGACGGTCACGAGCTCATTATTGTACGCGGCAAAGCGAAGATCGCCGTCGGTCGTGCCTTCGACGTGCGAGCCGCTGTATTCGGGATTGAAGACCGCCTCGGTCGCGAGACAATAGCGGTCGTTTTCCTCGTCCGCCAAAAGGGCGGGGAGATTGTACGAAATGCCGGCGGAAATGCCGCTCTTTTCATACTTGCGGAAGTTGCCCTCCAGTCCCGTGTTATAGGGCATGAGCCATGCGCGATACGCGAAAGAGACCGAAAGCTCGGTCTTTTCTTCTTTAATTGTGAGCTTTTCGCCGTTCTTCGAGGTCAGCGTGTAGCAAAATGCCGCTCCGTTATCAAAAACGCGCACGGTAAGTCCCATCTTCGCGCCGTCTTTATTAAAAGTAAACGTGCGCTCGGTTCCGCTGTTTTCGTAATGCTCCTTGGTGCGCGCGGTGAGGGTATACGATTCATTCACCGCGGTCGGTTCGGAAACCGATTCGAGCGTAAGTCCCTTCGTAAAGTCGACCGAATCGGTGACAAAGCCGAGCGTCGAGAGCGGAAGGAGAGTCTTGCCGTTCAGAAGAAGAATATAACGCGCCGTGCCGTTTTCATCGAGATAAACGCACAGAACGCGGCTTCCGTCGGGCGATGCGACGCGCTTTAACGTATCGGTCTCGGCGTTTCCGACGATGACGCGAACGCTTGCGGTCTTTTGATTCAGTCCCGAAGAAGCGGTCACGGTGAGCGTTCCGATGCCGTCGCCGACGCCGAGAACCGTGCCGTTTTCATCAACCGTGAAAATTTCTTCGTTTTCGCTTGCATACGTAAGGCTTGCACTCGCAGCATCGAGCGGCGAGCCGTCGACCAGCGTTCCCGAAACCGAAACGGCGGTTTTTTCACCGACCGCAAGAATTCCTTCGGGCAGCGCCGCGGAAAAGGAATAAACATCTTTTGCGTGCGCGCCGTCGATGATAATGCGGGCGTTTCCCCATGCCGAATGGTCGCTGTTCTTGCTTCCGCAGTCGTCAATGACAAGACGGAGCGTCTCGGAACCGCTTGGAATCGGCGCGATGATATTGGCGGGGGCGCTCTGATTCGTCAGCTTTTCGCTTTCGAAAAGGAGCGTGTCGTCGGCATAGACCAAAAACTTTACCAGACCCTTGCCCGCGGCCTCATCGTCCAAAATGCCCGCCGTTGCACGGAAGGAGAGAACGGGGAGTCCTTCGATATTGTAGGTGATCTCCGAGGGCGCGTGCGCGGTGATGCCCTTGTCGCAGGTGATATTGCCCGACGCAAAATGGATTTTTCTGCCGTCGAAGCCGCCGTCGACAATCAGCGGTCCCCATCCGACCGACGCGGAAAGGCGGGGCATATCGCCGAGGTAGCGAACGAGATTTTCCTGTCCCGCGTCGCCGCAGCGGATCGGGATCGCCGCGCTTTTCGACGTGCCCGCGACCGTCACGGTGACGGTGACAATCGCCGAGCCCTGTGCCGCGGCGGTCAGCGTGCCGTCCCCGGAGACCGAGACGATCTCGGAGGCGGAGCTTTCAAAAGTAATGTCGCCGTCCGACAAAACGGCGTCCGCGCCGCTCGAAAGGATCGCGCGAACCGAAAGAGCCGTACTCTCATCGACCGCGAGAACTTCTTTTCCGCACGAGACGATCACTTCGGAAATCGAATCGGAGGAAGGCGCGATGTAAGGCGTTCCCCACATGCAATAATCCCATGCGCCGCTCTCGCCCGCGTCATTTAAGAGCTTTATGCTCTTGGTTCCCTGCGGAATGACGGCGGTCATGCGGGTCAGCGGGTCGTCGGGCGTAATAAAATCGCTCTGCGCCGCAAGCACATCGTCGGCGTACACCGAAAATGCCGCTTTGCCCTCTTTGTTCGTATCGATATTGCCGCTCCACGAATCCAAAAAGCCGATGTACGAAGTAAAAGCTGTCGCACCCGACGCCGTGTATTCGGAAACGTCAAAGGAATAAAAGTTTGCGCTCGCCCACCAGTTGCCCGCGCCGGTCATGTCGTTGCGGAAGCTCTTTTCGAGCGAAACGCTTTCGGTGTCGGAATAGCGCAGAGTATAGGTGTTTGCCGCCTCGCGGCTGTTATAATTCGGCTCGCCCATCGTCATGGGAAGATCGGCAAGATAGGCTTTTGCGGGAAGGATCAGCTTCGGGTCGCCCCACAGACACCAGTCGGTGTCGTTCTTCTCGCCCGCGTCCTGTTCGAAGCGGAGCTTCTGTGTTCCTGCGGGAATCGTCACGACCATCTGCGTAAGCGGGCTGTCGACCGTCAGAAAATCGCTCTTTTTTATAAGAACATTGTCGGCATACAGGCAGAACGCCGCTTTTCCTTTTTTGTCCGTATCGGTCGCGCCGCCGCGCTCGGCGACAAAGCCGATGTACGAGGAAAAGGCGATTTCCTGCGCCGTGTAATCCGAAATGTCAAAGGTGTAGGTACAGTTTGCCTTCCACCACTGATCGTTGGGGGCGGCATGGTTAAAGACCGATTTTTCGAAGGTCTTCGACTCGGTGTCGGAGTAACGGAGCGCGTAAGAGCCCGTTCCGAACGGAACACCGAAGCCGCCGGTCGGCGGCGTGATCTTATCCGACGAAAGGTCGATAAGGTAAACCGTCGCGTCGGAAAAGCCGCTCTGCGCCGAATCCGCTTCTGCGGCAAAAGGGCTCATCGGGGCTGCCGCAAGCACCGTAAGAAGCGACAAAGCACCGCACAGGAGCTTTTTTGCGAAATTGCGTTTCATACAATTCCTCCTTGTTTTATCGCCCGAAAAAGTTCCCCCTTCGGCGGATTTTGCGGGCTTTTTTCCATCCTGTTCGTATTGTAGCGCGCTTTTTTTCGAAAGTCTATTGCCAAACCGCCTCTTTTTATGGTAAAATGGTGACAAAAGGAGTGTATTTCGCCGAAATTTTCCAAAAAAAGAGGTAAAAACGCTTTGGAACCGTGCTTTCTCGACCAGATCATGTTAGAACAGTGTACCGCAAATAAGCCGCCGTACAGCAAGCTGTATCCCTACACCGCGATTCATTATGTTTTATCGGGCAAAGGATATTTCAACGAGACGCCGCTTTGCGCCGGAAAAGGCTTTGTCGCCATGCGCTACGAGCCGATCTCGTACCGCCCCGACAAGGACGATCCGTGGTGCTATTTGTGGATCCGCATCGGCGGACAGGATCCGAAGGAATATTTTCGTTCGCTCGGGCTTTCCGCGCTGACCCGTCCGCCGTTTGTTTTTGATTTCACGTGGCAAAAGGAGCTTTTGACGCTGTATCGCGTCTACAATGACACCTTGAGCGGGCTTTCCGCTTCGCCCGCGTTTTCCGAGGCGGCGCTTCGGATGTTCCTTGCGCTCCATCCCGATTCGTCCGATGACGCGCACCGAACGCAGAAGCAACGCTACGTCGAGCAGGCGTCGGAATATCTGCACCGTCATTACAACGAAAAAGAGCTTTCGATCGAGGGGCTTTCCGAAGATCTCGGGCTTTCGCGGTCGTATCTGCGCAATATCTTTTACGAGCTGTACGGCATTTCGCCGCAGCAATACATAAGAGCTTTGCGCATCGGTCACGCGCAGGATCTTCTCGCCCGTACCGCCTCGCCCATCGGCGAGATCGCCGCCGCGTGCGGCTACGACGACACCTTGCAGTTTTCGAAATATTTTAAGCGCCACACGGGGCTTTCTCCGTCGCTGTACCGTGCGGAGTATAAACCGTTTCCGCCCGATCCGTCGTGAGACCAAAGGCTCTGCCGCGCCTGCGGCGGGCATTCCCGTGAAATCGAATTCCGATGGTCGCGCCTGCGGCGGGCGTTCCCGTGAAATCGAATTCCGATGGTCGGAATTCGATTTCACCTTAGCTATGTTATATCGGCGGTAATTTGACCTACCCATGTTATGTTGACATAATATTCCGATCCGTACCAAGGAACAGAGCTTTGGTCAAGCCTTCTCGAAGGCTTGCGGGGTGTCGGGGCTGCACCCTTAAAGCTTCCCCATTGCACAAGGCTGTAACGCTCAATCAAGAACAATATGCTTGCCTTTGCCGCCGTTACGGGTCGCGCCTGCGTCAAATGATCCCCGCAGGGGAAATGTTGCAGATAGCGGAGTTTTTGGGCGAAAGTATTGAAAAATCCAAAAAGTTCCGATATAATGAGGAAGAAAACACGGTTGAATCCGTTTTATGGGAGGAAACATATGGATAAGGTACGTTTCGGCGTGATCGGATACGGAAATATGGGCAGTCAGCACATCCGTTATCTTGCAAACGGCGAAATTCCCGGTGCGGTGCTCGGCGCGGTTTGTGACAACAATCCCGCAAAGCTCGATGCCGCAAAGGAATTTTTGACAAAGGAGCATCCCGATCTTCCGGTCGCTTATTTTGCCGACTATAAAGAGCTTCTCGACTCCGGAAAGATCGACGCGGTTCTCATCGCGACGCCGCATTATCTCCACCCGGTCATCGCAATCGACGCTTTCGCAAAGAAACTGAACGTTCTTTCCGAAAAGCCGATCGGCGTTTATACCAAAAAAGTACTGGAAATGTACGACGCCGCAAAAAAAGCCGGCACGGTTTTCGGTATCATGTACAATCAGCGCACGAACCCCATGTATCAAAAAGTCCGCGAAATGATCCAAAGCGGCGAGCTGGGCGAATTGAAGCGCTGCGTCTGGATCATCACCAACTGGTACCGCACGCAGGCTTATTACAATTCGGGCGGATGGCGCGCAACGTGGAAAGGCGAAGGCGGCGGCGTTCTGACCAATCAGTGCCCGCACAATCTCGACCTTTGGCAGTGGATGTTCGGCATGCCGACAAAGGTGCGCGGCTTCTGCTACAACGGCAAGTATCACGACATTGAGGTCGAGGACGATGTGACCGCTTATGCGGAATACGCAAACGGCGCAACGGCGACCTTTATCACCACGACGGGCGAATATCCCGGCACGAACCGCCTTGAAATTTCGGGCGACCGCGGAAAGGTTGTAATCGAAAACGACAAGCTGACCTACACTCGCCTGAAGACTCCCGAGCGTGAATTCTGCTTCACGACGACCGAGGGCTTTGCAGGTCCCGAAAAGGAAGAGGTCGACCTCGGTATCAAGCGCGAAGAAGGCAAGCTTTACGAGCATCGCGGCATTACCGAAAACTTCACCCGCGCCGTTTTGTACGGCGAGCCGCTTTTGGCGCCCGGTGTGGAGGGAATCAACGGTCTTCAGATCTCCAACGCGATCTACCTCTCCTCGTGGCTGAACAAGACCATCGAGCTTCCCGTTGACCCCGATCTCTATTTTGAAGAGCTGAGCAAGCGCATTGCCACTTCGAAATTCGAGAAGAAAGACGTTGTGGAAACGGTTGCCGACCTTTCGGGTACATACAATTCGAAATAACTGTTTTTGCCGTGCATTTGCTCGAAGAGAAAATGCACGGTTTTTTCTTTTTTTGTCGATTTATAAATAATGGATTGACAAAAAACGACAAATAGTGTATGCTGTACTTGAAGGAATTTCTTTCAAAATTATTTTTAAGGAGAAACAACACCATGGATCAGCAGAAAATCGACCTGTACATCACCGCAAATCAGAAGTATTTCCCCGCCGAAGCCATTCCGCAGTTGCAGGCAAAGCTTCAGGCTATGGATGAGTCCAAGTTCACCATGCTGAACGCGACCGAATTGAAGGACCCCACAACCATGCTTCTCATTTCGATCTTTCTCGGCAGCCTCGGAATCGACCGCTTTATGATCGGCGATACCGGCATGGGCGTTTTGAAGCTTTTGACCGGCGGCTGCTGCGGAATTCTGACCATTATCGACTGGTTCTCGATTCAAAAGAAAACACAGGATCTTAACTTCAATAAGGTCATGGCGATTTGAATCCGCGTATGAAAAAAGCTTATTGCTGCGCCTTTTTTGCCGCAGTCATGTTTGCTCTTTTCTTGTTCGTTGCGAAAATCTCATGTCCGATACGCGCCTTGCTCGGATTTCCGTGTCCGACCTGCGGTGTGACCCGCGCGCTTTTTTCTTTGTTTCATTTGCGTTTCGGCGAATCGCTCCGCTATAACGCTATGGCAATTCCGCTGTGTACGGCGCTTTTGATTTGCTTTGCGGGAAATCATACGAAAAGGCGCGGCATTTGTATCGGTTTTTCCGTAGCGGTATCGATTCTGAATTTCGGCTACTATTGTTATCGCCTGATTTTCGGATTGATTCCGTAAAAACGGCACGATCGCTCCCGTTTCCGAAAAAAGGGAAACGGGAGCCTTTTTGTTCTTACAACAGCAAAAGCCTTTTTCGCTTTACATAAAGATTGCCATGTCGTCTATACTTTTTTCATCCGGGGTGCTGCACTCCGTAGGATACCGTTCCATACCTCGCCGCTTCCCGATACCGACCGTTTCACTTTTGCGCGGCAAGTCAAAACGGCTCCCGATAAACTCGGGAGCCGTTCTTTTTTGTAATTTGAAAGGAGCTTCTATTCTTCTTTCGTTCTTTCAGATCCGATATTGCGTCGGATCTTCCTTATTGGGATCGATCACGATCGTAACCGCGTTCTTATCGCCCCATACGTCGCGGATAAGACGTGCCGCGTCGTAGTCGCAGGTATACGCCGAGCCGCGAAGCGCGCCGAGAGTGCAGCCGAGGGTCTGGATATAGATGTTCTTATCCTGAACCTCGTTTGCATTGGCGGGCAGATTCAAAAGATATCCGCCGCAGCGGTCGTAGATATTATACTCTGCCAGTTCATCGCTGTTATCCGAGAGCGTCGAGCCGCAGTAGAGGCGTGCCGACGAGGTGCGGAAGCGGGTGAGCGAGCCCCAGCCGTAGCCGCCCATACGAAGGACATTGTACGCATGGTGAACATCCTTCGTATAGCGCGTCCAGGTATCCTGTTTTCCGCCCGCAAGATCGTCCTTGCTCGGGGGTGCGTTATAGAATTCGATTCCCCAGTGAACGTATTCCATCAAATTGCCGATATATTGGATATTCTCCTGACGGCAATCGCCTGTGCTGGGCGAGCGCTGATGCGTGACGGCGGTATCGTAGATCTGGTACATCCAGTTGTTTTCGACATGATAGCCGTTGCATCCGCCGTAGCTTTCGACCGCGTTGCCGTAGTTGACGGCATAGCCGTTATTATACGTAAGAACCGATCCGCCGAGCCACGAGAATACGCAGTTGGTAACGGTGATGTTGTGAATCGTGCCGAGACCGATACCGTGCGCGCCGGTAAACTTAAGCGAAAGGTTATCGAAGATCGTGCCGTTGTAGGCGCTGGAGAAAATATTGGTGCGCTCGCCCATTTCGATCGACTTAAAGCGTGTTCCGGGGTTGCCGCCCTCGCAGTAGAGGTAGACGGGACCCGAGCTCTGCACATCGTTGTTCTGCAATTCGGAATAGAACTGCAGGTCCTCCTTCAGATCGGCGGGACCCTGGAAGCCGTAGTTTCCTTTGTTCATGATGTTGCCGTACAGCTCATGGTAGCTGTCGTCGGAATAGTCGAACAGATCGTGGTCAAAGCCGATAACGCCGACATTTTTGAGCATTTCGGTGCTTTTCCAGACGTTTTTCCACTCGGTCTCTTCCCAAAGAGAAGGATCGGCATAATTCTTCTTCGACTGCATGAGGATCGGCTTCGAGCCTTCGCCGTACGAGCCGTAGATCGCATTGTTGGCAGCCGAGATCGAACCGCGGTAAATACCGCCGCGCTCAAAGAGAATGACCAATTTTCCCTGTTTTACAAGACGGATCTTCGAAAGAGCGGAGATGGTTTTCCATGCCGTTTCGGGGCTCTTGCCGTCGTTTTCGTCGTTACCGTTCTTTTCCGAAACATAGAAGATCGTCTTGTCGGTAAGATCGTAATAATCGGCGGTGTTGCCCGTATTCAGAATATTCTTTTTCATCTGATCGGAAATGACGTCGACGCCGCGGCGGATCTCCCTTGCGGAAAGCGTGGGCGCCTGATCATAAAGACCGACGACATAATCCTTTGCGCTCGTACCCGAAAGCGTATACGTGTTTTCGGTCAGATCCTTTGCCGTCCAGGCTTCGTTTTCCTTGCCGGCTGCGGCGAGGATCTGGCTCTTTGCCCAGTGTCCTTCGATATCGGTGAAGGTCTGTCCCTGTGCGTTTTCGGCAGGGATTCTTCCGAGGAAACGGTTTACGACCGCCGCAACCTCGGCGCGGGTGATGTTCTTTTCGGGACGGAAGGTGTTATCCTCATAACCCGAAACGATACCCTTGGAAACCGCAAAGCCGATGGCGGCGTAGTGCTCGGTCTTGGCGTTCACGTCGTCAAAAGTCGAAAGCTTCATCGAGCCGTCGGCGACGCCCGCCATGGCGACATTATAGATCAGCTCGACAAACTCGGCACGGGTGATCTTTTGATCGGGATAAATGACCGCGCCGTGCTTTCCTTCGATAGTCGAAAGATAGCCGAGCTTTTGGAAAAGACCGATGTAGGATTCATACCATGCGCCGTGCGCAACGTCGGCATAATCCGCCGTCACATTGCCGACAATGACCTTTTCGTCGGTGATGATACGGGTGAGAAGCGTGATGGCTTCGGCACGGGTCAGGTTGTTCTGGGGGGCAAAGCTTCCGTCGCTGTAGCCCGCAACATACGAAGCGGCGCGGTTGATTCCGATGACAACGTCGGTCTTGACGCCGACGGTCGAGGTGCCCTCGGGCAGCGAATAGATGCCCGTATCGGAGGCGACCTCCTGCCCGTTTACGGTCGCCTTTTTGGCGGGAACACCGTAAAGGTCGGTGATCTTAAAGCCGGTTACGGCAGAGCCGTCCATCATCGGTTCGCAGAGACCGCCGTCGAGCTTTACGACATAATCGGCGGCACCGCTTGCAATATCGGCGACCGTTTCGGTACCGGTGATGATGATCTTTTTGCCGGTAACGGTGCCCGCGCCCGCGGTGATCGAGCCTTCGAAATGTCCGCCGTTGAGCACGACGATGACGCTTCCGTTGACGGTCGCGCCGGGAGCTGCGCCGATGACGGCGTTTTTGATATTACCGCCGTTAATGACGGTGGTCACGTTTCCGTTGATCGTGCCGCCGAGCGAACCTGCGGTGAGATTTTCGATCTCGCCCTCGCCGATGAGAAGCTTTGCGTTTCCGTTCATCGTGCCGCCGCCGATATTGCCCGCGACCACGTTTTCGACCTTGCCGCCCGTGAGGGTGACGAAGGTATCCTTTTCAACCTTTTTGCCGTTGACCGAACCTGCGGCAAGGGTCGTATACGTACCCGCCGAAAGGTTGATCACGCCGTCGCTTTCAGCCGTGACCGTACCGGGTGCGACCGACGGGGGATTGTTATAGGTCGTGATATTCGGTCCGTCGGCGACATATTGCTCGGAATGATAAGTGTCGAATTCGTTCAGCGTTTCAAACGAATGACCGTTGGTGAAGAGAAAAGCGCCCTCGTCCATGCGGAGATTGACGAAATCGAGCGTGATGTCTCCCTGAAGCTCCACCTCGGGAATGCCCTTGAAATAAAGAATGTTGGAGCGTGCCTTTGTGCCCATGCCCGCAATGGTGAGCGCACCGCGTCCTGCCGTATCGACAAAGCCCTCGGCGTTCGCAACGCCGGTAAAGACGATCTTGCCGCCCTCCTTGCCCAGCGCCGAAAGCGCCTCGTTAAAGGTCTTGTACGACGCATAAGACTTTCCGTTGTAGGACATCTTGCCGAATCCGCTGTAAAGCGCGACCCGTTCTCCGTCGATCTCCAGAACCGACGGCTCCGCCGCCTGTGCCGTAAGCGGAAGAGCGCTTACCGTGCAGAGCGCCGCCAGAATCGCCGCAGCCCATCGTTGTTTTTTCATCTGATTTTTTCCTTTCCCTTTTTGTCAAAAGTGTTGCAAATTTTCTTTCTGTTTGCAAGTTTTTGCAAATGTTTGCCGTATGCCGAAATTGTATCACAAAAACGGGGAAAAAGCAAGATATTTTTTCGTTATTTTATACAAATTCGTCTGTTTTTCATGTGTTTCGGCGAGGAGGAGTTTTTGTCCGCGCGCCGTTTTTTCCGCGCGGAACGCGCCGCCCGTAGACATTTCCTGTTTTTGCGTTGCGCTTTTCTCTTGTTTTCCCGTCTATCCTCTTGCAAAAACGCCCGAAACGTGTATAATGAAGGTGACGTTTCCTGTTGTACGGACACGTCGGCTATCCGCAATCCCGATATTCGGTATACTAACATATTAAGAAAGGAATCTCTTTATATGAAATTGAGACCGCCCGCAATACCGCTGATCACGGTCGACCCGTATTTTTCCGTCTGGTCGCCGACCGAAAAGCTTTATGACAGCGAAACCATGCACTGGACAGGAAAGCCCAACGCCCTGCGCGGAACCGTGACCGTCGACGGCGAAGTTTTCCGCTTTATGGGACTCGGCGAAGAACCGACGCTTACGCAGACCGATTTTACCTACAATGCGCTTTCGACCTACTATACCTTCCGCGGGAAAAAGATCGAATTGAAGCTCTGCTTTACCACGCCGCTTCTGCCCGACGACCTTTCGCTTTTGTCGCGCCCCGTTTCGTATCTGCGTCTCTCGGCTTCTTCGCTCGACGGCAAAAAGCACGATGTTTCGGTCACGATCACCGCGTCGGAGCAGCTGTGTCTCGACCACGCGGGGCAGTCGGATGTTGTATGCGCCGATGTTGATCTTCCCGATATGGCTTGTATCTGCATGGGCAATGCCGATCAAAAGGTCCTAAACCGTTCGGGTGACGATGTGCGCATCGACTGGGGCTATTTTTATCTCGCCGCCTGCGGCGAGGACGCCGAAACGCTGAGTTTTCACGACGATATGAGCCGAATCGGCATCACCGTTTCGCTCTCGCACGAGGAAGCGCTGGTGCTCTTTGCCTACGACGACATAAAGAGCCTTAATTACTTCGGCAAGCCGATTTCTTCGGTTTGGAATCACGAGGGAAAAACCATCGAAGAAGCTCTTTCCGAAGCGCTTTACGGCTATGAAGAGACCTATCTTGCCTGCGAACAGTTTTCCGAGGGACTTTTCCTCGACGGCGTTCGCGCCGGCGGCAAGAAATATGCCGAAATGCTCGAGCTTGCCTACCGTCAGGCGTTTGCCGCACACAAGCTCGGCGTGACCGAAGAGGGCGAGCTTCTTTTCGCCTCGAAGGAATGTTTCTCCAACGGCTGTGCCGCGACGGTGGACGTGAGCTATCCGTCGGTCCCGCTGTTTTTGATTTATAATCCCGAACTCGTTCGCGGCATGATGCGCCCCATCTACCGTTTTGCGCAAAGCGACGCGTGGAAATTCGACTTTGCGCCGCATGATGCGGGAACGTATCCGCTCCTCACGGGACAGGTTTACGGCCTTGACCGCGAGAAAAACGAGTATATCCATGCAATGCAGATGCCGGTCGAGGAATGCGGCAATATGCTGATCATGGAAGCCGCCTGTGCGCTTGCCGACGGAAATATCGATTTTTCCGCCGAGCATGCGGATATTTTGGAAACTTGGGTAAAATATCTTGTACGGTACGGCTACGACCCCGAAAATCAGCTTTGCACCGACGATTTTGCGGGACATCTTGCGCACAATTGCAATCTGAGTCTTAAAGCCGTTATGGGTATCGCCTCGTATGCGATCCTGCAAAAGCTTGCGGGCAAAAAGCAGAAATACAACGAATATATGAGCGAAGCGCGCAAAATGGCGGCTTCGTGGTGCAAGCGTGCGGCGAACGGCGACGGAAGCTACCGTCTTGCCTTTGACCGTCCCGGCACCTTCAGCATGAAATACAACGCCGTTTGGGACAAGGTGTTCGGAACGGGAATTTTCCCGCCCGAGGTCATGCAAAGTGAGCTTTTCTCGAATTTCCGCCATTTCAATCCCTATGGTATGCCGCTGGATAACCGTTCGGATTACACGAAAGCCGACTGGATCGTCTGGACGGCGACCATGCTGGAGGACGACGACGATTTCGAGCGCTATGTCGAGCCGCTTTGGAAAGCCTACCATCACACGACCTCGCGCGTGCCGATGACCGATTGGTATTTCACCACAACGGCGATCCATCAGCATTTTGTACACCGCTCGGTCATCGGCGGACTGTTTATGAAAATGCTCAACCACCTCGGCACCTGCGCCTGCGGCGAGCGATTACCGTGAAAATGAATTCCGGTGGTCGGAATTCATTTTCACACTACCATCGTTATGTCGATAAAATTTGACCTACCCACGTTATGTTGACATAAGATTTTGATGCGCACCCGAGAATGAAGTTTAGGGTCAAGCCCTTTTTGAAAGGGCTTGCGGGGTGTCGGGGCGGCGCCCCGACTCGCGCTCCGCAGAGCGCGAAACTCTTTGTGCGTCCGCTGAGCGCAGGAGGAGTGAATTTGAGTGCCGCAAAGCGACACTCAAAGAGAGGGACCCTCGCGGCGATTACAATCGCTTTGGGGTCCCTCTGAGACACATTTTGCCTGCGGCAAAATGTGTCCGTCCGCCCATGCGTAGACATGGGCGGATGCGCAAAAGCAAGCTTAGTTGACATAATTCCGAGCATACCCAAAATTCCGTCCCTCAAAAAAGTGTTACGGCAGCTTTTCTCTCGTAACAAAACTCACATAAACCAAAAAACAACCCGCAAAGGAGGTTTGAGCTATGATCAAAAAGCGCTTTGGCGTCATGCCCGACGGCACGACGGTCTATTCCTATATTCTGGAAAACGAATACATCCGTGCAACGATTTTGAATCTCGGAGGAATCCTCCACAGTCTCACCGTAAACGGGCGCGAAATTGTGTGCGCGTACGGCTCGGTCGAGGATATATTAAACGGCGAAGGCTATCACGGCTCGATTATCGGGCGTTATGCCAACCGTATCCGCGACGGAAAATTTACGCTGAACGGCAAAGAATATATCCTTGCCAAAAACGAAAAGGGCATAACGCATCTTCACGGCGGAAACGAGGGCTTCAACCGCAAGGTCTTCCAAGTGACGCAGGTCGTAAAACCCGACCGCGAAGAGCTGGTGCTGACCCTATTCAGCCCCGACGGAGAAGAGGGATACCCCGGGAATCTGGACGTTTCGGTCACGTATACGCTGTGCGGAAAGGATTTTTCGATTCATTACACCGCCGAGAGCGATGCCGACACGGTTTTGAACATGACCAACCACGCCTATTTTAACCTGAACGGCTATGATAGCGGAAGCGTGCTTTCGCATAAGCTCCGCATTCCCGCCGACGCCATTTCCGCGGTCGACGAACAGCTGATTCCGATTGCGGTTCGCCCCGTCGCCGGAACGCCGTTTGATTTCAACGAAGAAAAAGAGGTCGGGCGCGACATCAATGCCGACGACGAACAGCTTCGTCTCGGCGGCGGTTACGATCATAACTTTATTCTGCGCCGCGACGAGCCGATTCCGTTTGACGGAAAAACGCTTTATACCGCCGCCGTTTTAAAGGGAAACGATCTTACCATGACCGTTTATACCGACTGCCCCGGCGTTCAGCTTTATACCGGCAACTTTATGAACTGCCCCATCGATTTCAAGGGCGGCGTAAAGCAAATTCCCCGCAATGCCCTCTGCCTTGAAACACAGTTTCCTCCCGACAGTCCCAACCATGGCGAGGCGATCCTGAAAAAATACGAAAAATTCGATAAGACCACCCTGTTCCGTTTTTCTTAAATTTCGAACGGACAGGCGTGAAAAAATCCCCGCAAAGAGAATTCTTTGCGGGGATTTTTTCGTCTTTTGTTTCGTCTTATTGCTTTGTCAAAGAAATCGTTTCATAATCGCCGTTGAGTGTAAGGGTGCTGCCCTTGATGGAAAACGTGTATTTTTGTGTCGTTTCCACCCCGAGCACCGATGTTGTTACGTACAATGTATCTCCCGACGTTTTGTAGGTGAAGTCAAGGTTCACAACATTGGCAATGGTTCCGGTGCCGTCCGACCGAAAAGTGTATCTCGTTTCGGTCGAGACCCCCAAAAGCGTGGTCTCGCTGCTCCATGTTCCGACAAGCGAACGTGCGGACGAGCAAGACACGCACACAAGCAAAAGAATGGCCGCACAAACGGACAGAATGGTTTTACGCATACTTCAAGCTCCTTATTTTCGTTACTTTTTTACGCACCGATCCAATACATAAAGCCCGTAAGCAGGATCAGAAAAGAAAAATTGAACAACGAGAACATACGGATATAATATCCCGTTTTTCCCGGGTTGTGCTTTACATACTCGCGAAAGGTGATGAGACTCGCAAGAGAAGCGATCAGCGTTCCGACGCCGCCGATATTGACGCCCTCCAACAATTCTCTGTAATTTTCGGTAAACTGCGAGAGCAATATAGCCGACGGAACATTACTGATAACCTGGCAGGACAAGACGCTGAAAAGAAGCGTGCTTTTGTTCAAAAGAGCGGAAAACAAATTGCGGACCGCCTCGATACGCGCCATGTTTCCGGCAAAAATAAAGAAAAACACGAAGGTAAACAAAAGCCCGTAATCCACATCCTCCAGCGCTTTTCGGTCAACAAACAAAAGCGTCAGCGGAATCACGATAAGACCGATCCAATACGGTATTCCGCGGAAAACGATCCCGATCGAAAGTGCAAACAGCAAAAGATACAAAACCGTCTTTTCCGGATTCAGAACGATCTTTTCATCCGGCAGGTCGAGCGGCTCCGGTTTTACGAAAAGGATGCAGCATATCGTGATGATCGCCACGGAAAGGACAAACGGAGGTGCCATGATCGCCATGAATTCGCCGTTCGGGATCTCGTATTTTGTATACAGATACAGGTTCTGAGGATTGCCGAAGGGCGTCAGCATTCCGCCGAGGTTGGCGGCAATGTTCTGCATAATGAACGTAAACGCCATGTATTTTTCTTTTTTTGTCGTCGTCAGAACAAAGTAGCCGAGCGGCAAAAACGTCAAAAGAGCCATGTCGTTGGCAATCAGCATCGAACCGATAAACGTAATGTAGACCAGTGCCAGAATGCTCATCCGCGCCGTTTTGAAAAGCTGTACCACCTTGCGCGCCAGCATATAAAAGAAATGTATGTTTTTCAGAGCGCAGACGACCGCCAATACACAGAAAAGACAGGTCAGCGTTTTGTAATCGAAATAACCCGCATATTCCCGATCGATCGGGATAAAGATTCCGGTAATGACCGCCGCCGCGAAAGCAATGCACATGACCGCATTTTTTCGCACAAAGGCGCCAACCTTATTTTGTGTTTTTTCGTTGTTAACCGATGCATTCATCCATCATTTTCCTTTTCCGATATTCTCGCTTCGCGAATTCCGTTGCGGTGACAATAAGCCTGTATGGCAGAGCCTTCATCGCAATACACGGTGATCGAGCTTTCGCATCCGTCAAAAAGTCCCCATCCCAACTCGACGACGCTGCTCGGGATGATCACTTTTTCAAGGCTTATACATCCTCGGAAAGCACAATCGTCAATCGCCGTAACACTGTCCGGAATCTCGACCTCGTCCAACAAAGCGCAGTTGCAAAAAGCACCTTCGCCGATTTCATGAACGCTGTCCGGAATCGTGATGCGATTCAATTTTTTACATTCACAAAAAGCCCGGTCGCTGATCACGGTTACGCTGTCCGGAATATCGTACTGAACTTCTCGGCTGCCGGCGGGATAGGCGATAACGACCGATTTGTTTTTGTTGAACAAAACATGGTCGTTTCCCTCGCGTTTGTTGGGTTCGGACTTGTAATTTTTGTTTCGGCTGCTGACCCGAATGGATTTGAGCGACTCACATCCGCGAAAAGGTGCGTTGCTGATGGCAGACACGGTCGCCGGAAGCGATATCTGTGTCAACGAGCGGCAATAAAAGAACCGCCTCCACATTTTCGATCCGCATACGCAATTCATCGTGGAAATCGTTTCCCGTCTCGCAGGATTCGTCGTACCGCAAGCGGTATTTGCACTCATACAGCGCATCCAAAACGGGATAGACCTTTGCGGTGTCACGGTGCGAACAGCGGACAAACAAATACGGCTCTTTCCCGGTATATGCCTCAAACTTGGTCTGCCTCTCAACATACCCTTCGGTGTTTTCGGGAATATCTTTTCTGACATTTTTGTTCCTATCTATTATCTTCCTTTCTTTCGCTTTTGTCAAGCTTAATCATCCTCTTTTTCCTGTTCCTTCGGCGGAAGATCCCAATACGGGACAAGACAAGGATGCTTTTTTGCCGGATCGTCGCGCCCGAATTTCGGGATCATAACCGCAGCGCCCGGAGAGCATATGCATCTTTACCGCCGCCGCAAAAAATTCACACAACAAAGCGGGAATAAGGCGAAAAGGGTTGAGTTTTTGAAATTTTTATGCTATACTGTACAATATTGAGTTGTACCCCTCTTTGCGGGCGGCTCGGAACAACCGGAATCGGCTTTTATAAGCTTCGGATTCGAAAGGGAAGGAAAGAACATGGCAACCATCACATACAAAACAAGCGGCACCTGCTCCCGCGCCATTCGGGTCGAAACCGAGGGCGACCGTGTCAAATCGGTGGAATTTGCGGGCGGCTGTGCGGGCAACACGC
>URJL01000037.1 GCA_900548115.1 uncultured Eubacteriales bacterium | reverse complement strand
ATCTTTACGGGCTCGGACTTTTGGTTTTTGCGGCATTTTGCGGCTATCTTTTCAAAACGCTTCGGGGCAAACGAAATTTTCGCATTGAAAGCTTCGACGCGATGATGCTGCTCTTTGTCCTCATTCTCTTTACGGGATGCTTTAATGCGACCGACCGCGAAAGCGTGTGCCGTGAAGGGCTTTTCAAGATCCTGATCCTTTTGGCTTATTTCATTTTCCGCAACTGTCTTCGCAGCGAAAAAATGCTGCGGAAGTGCGCCTTCTGCCTTCTTCTTTCGGGCGGGATCGGCGGCGTGCTTTATTTGTGGGAAAGGCTCAATTCGGCGGGGTATATCCGTGTTTTGGAGGAAAAATTCAATCTTGTTTTCGGTTTTTCTCCCGCACGCCTTTTCGAAAGCAACGTTTCTTTCGGCGAATTTTTGCTTCTTTGCATTCCTTTCGGCGTGATGTGCTTTTCCGTCGCGAAAAACAAAAACGAGGGACTGTTTTCTCTGATCTGCCTTGCCGCGTGCGTTGCGCCGCTTTTGCTGCTTCGCTCCAAGGGCGTACTTTTGGCGCTTGCGGTCGGCGTTCTGATCTATATCGTGGCATCGTTCCACAACCCCATCGCCTCGGTGTTGACGCTGATTTTGGTTTACTTTGCTTTTTCGGTCTTTATCACACAGTCGGCTTTTCTCGGAAACGACCGCTTCTTTAACGTAAACGACTACAAAGAGAGCATTCTCGCGACGACCGCCGACATGGTTCTGGAAAATCCGCTCTCGGGGATCGGGCTTGGCAAAGAAAATTTCGCGCACGTTTTCCGCGTGTTTGCCCATTTCGGCGACAGCCGCATTTCCGATTGCTATAACGTTTATCTGCAGCTGCTTTTGCAACTCGGCGTATTCGGTGCTTTGTTTGCGGCGGTAATGGCGGTGCATCTTTATAAAATGATGTTCTCGACGCTCTCGGCACAGCGTCGGCGCAGCGCCTTTTTGCAGGTTTCCGCCATCACGTGCATAAGCGCGGTTTCGTCGCTGCTGATGCGCGGCTTTACAAGTTCGGTCTTCGGCGATCATCGCGTATTGCTTTTGTTTGCGGCGATCGTCGGAATTGCCGCGGCGGCTTATCGGCTCAGCCGCGAGGAGGATGCCGTTACGATGGGAGGGGAGCTTTCGTGAAAAAGAAAAAAGGACTGAATATCATCGATATTCTGATTCTTCTCATGCTGGCGGCGGCGCTTTTGTCGATCGGATATTTCTTTCTCAACCGCGGCGGCATGTTTACAAAATACAAGTACGATATCGAATATACCGTCCGCGTCGAAAACATCGACGCCTCGTTCGCCGCGGGTATAGCCGAGGGCGACACGATCTGCGATAAATATACGGCGCTTTCGATCGGAACGGTGGAAAAGGTGACGGTCGACGCGCGCTATGTTCATGAAGGTGCGGAGGACACGGTGCACATGAGCATCCGTGTGCGCACCCGCGCCGAGGAGCACGACGGACTGCTGAGTGTAAACGGCGTGACCGTCGCGAAGGGACAGAATATTTATTTCCGCACGCCGAATCTTGAATATCTCGGACAGTGCGTGGAGGTATCGATCTTAAACGGAGAGGAGGGCTTGTATGGCAAAGCGGGACGGGACGAAAAAGCGCCTCTTTAATTCCGCCGATGTGATTTTGATCCTGGCGCTCCTTTGTATACTTTGCGGCGCCGTCTTCCGCCGCCCGGTCGAGAGCATGATCGCCGACCGATTCAGCTCGGTGGAGGTTCGCTATACGCTGACGATTCACGGCGTTTCGCAGGATCAGGCGGATTTTCTGAAAGAAGGAGATCGGATCTATAGCAGCGACGGTGAGGATATCGGACGGATCGAGAGCGTTTCGGCGGAGATTCCGGCGGAAAACGCAGCCGATCGGCGGGTGAGCCTTGTCTGCACGGTCCTTTCCCCCGGACTTTCGGACAGCAGCGGACTGTATGTCGGACAGCGCGAGCCGATGTTTATCGCCCCCGGAAAAACCGTCGAGGCGCACAGCTCGGATTACACCTCCTTTACCGGCATCGTGAAAAAAACCGAAACGGTGGGATAAATCGTGAAAAAGCTGTGAAATCTGTACAGAATTGCACCGAAATTCAAAAAAACACTTGATTTTGAAAACAAACCTTGCTATAATAAAGTAAAATCGTATATCTTCAAGGAGAGATGGAAATGACATCTAAAGAAATCACCATAAAGAACAGCGTCGGGCTTCACGCAAGACCCGCTACGTTTTTTATTCAGAAGGCGAATACCTACAAAAGCTCGATTTGGGTCGAAAGCGGTGACAGACGTGCCAATGCCAAGAGTCTTCTCGGTGTTCTTTCTCTCGCAATCGTGAAAGATATGAAGGTGACTCTGATCGCGGACGGTCCCGACGAGGCGGAAGCACTTCAGGGTCTTTCGGAACTCGTGGACAGCGGTTTTGCCGAATAATTTTGAAAAGCAAGTCGAAAGGAGTCGTAGCAGTACGGCTTCTTTGTTGTTTCGGGGCGTTTTTGTCGTATTCCGAAAGTCTGAGAAGGGAAAGAAAGGCGTTTTATGACCCGCGAAGAACTGATTGAAAAAGTAAAGCTCCTTCCGTATTCTCCCGGCGTATACATGATGAAGGACGAAAAAGAAAACATTTTGTACGTCGGAAAATCCAAATCCCTGCGCAACCGCGTCGGGTCGTATTTTCAGGATTCCGAGCGGCTGAACATCAAGACGCAAAAGCTCGTTTCGCACATCCGTGATTTCACGTGCGTTTATACCGACACCGAGACCGAAGCGCTGATTTTGGAAAACGAGCTGATCAAGCGTCACAAACCGAAATACAACATTCTTCTCAAGGATTCCAAAAGTTATCCGTATGTAAAGATCACCAACGCGCGCTTTCCGAACATCGTCCTTTCCCGCACCCGAAAAGACGACAAATGCCGCTATTACGGACCGTATACCTCGGCAAAGGCGGTCAAGGACATTATCGAGACGGTACACCGAACCTTCAAGACCGCCTCCTGCGGAAAGAAATTCGAAGAGGGAAAAAGCGTCTGCCGTCCGTGTCTGAATTACCATATCGGAAAATGCATCGCCCCCTGCACGGGAAAGATCACGGCGGAGGAATACGCCGCGACCTTTTCGGAGATCGGCGACTTTTTGAAGGGCGACTACAAAAAAGTGATCGAACAGCTGAAGAACCGCATGGAGGAGGCGTCGGAAAACCTCATGTTTGAGGCGGCGGCGCAGTACCGCGACCGTCTGACGGCGCTGAAAAGACTGGAGGAAAACCAAAAAATCCTTTCCGACATGCACACCGACCGCGATGTGTTCGGGCTGTATGAGAGTGAAACGTTGTGCGTGATCGCCGTTTTGTTCATCCGCACGGGAAGACTGATCGACAAAGAGCTGATCTTCTTTTCTCCCGACGAGTTGACCGACGAGGGAGCGCTTTCCGATCTGGTTCTGCGCTATTACAGCGCACGGGAATATATCCCGAAAAGCGTTCTTTTGGCTTTTTCGGTCGAGGAGCAAAGCGAAGAGGAAATTTCCGAATTTCTGTCGGGCAAGGCGGGACACAAGGTCGAGGTGCGAACGCCGCGTAAGGGCATGGCAAAGGATATCGCCGCTCTCGCGTGCGAAAATGCGCGGCAGGCGACGGTGCAGTACGATCGGGATGTCAACCGCAGCATGAAGGTGCTGACGCATTTGTATCAAGTATTGTCGCTCGACTGTATTCCCATGCGCATCGAGGCATACGATATTTCCAATCACGGAACCGAGAGCATGTATGCCGGCATGATCGTTTTGGAAAACGGGAATTTTAAAAAGAGCGATTATCGCTGTTTCTCGATCAAAACGGTGGACGGACAGGATGACTACGCCGCCATGCGCGAGGCGCTCACCCGCCGCATGGAAAAGCTGCGCGAGTATCGCGAATCGGGCGAAAACAGCGAAGAATCGTTTGCCAAAATGCCCGATCTTATTTTACTTGACGGCGGAAAAGGGCACATGTCGGCGGTAAAGCCGATCATCGACGGCTACGGCTATCCCATCGCCGCTTTCGGCATGATCAAGGATTCCTTCCACAAGACCCGCACTCTTACCGACGGCGAAAACGAGATCGGAATCGCGCATCTGCAGGATATTTTTACGTTCATTTACAAGATACAGGAAGAAGTCCACCGCTATACCTTCTCGCGCATGGACGCGTCGCGCCGCGAAAAAGTCAAGCATTCGTCGCTCGAGGACATCGAAGGGATCGGAAAGGCAAAAGCCGCTCTCCTCTTAAAGCATTTCAAAACGCTTGCGGCGGTAAAGCGCGCGACGGTCGAGGAACTTATGCAGGTAAAGGGCGTGAGCCGCGCCGTTGCGGAAAACATCGTCTCGCATTATGCGCAGGATGCGCGCAGTGCGAACAAAGAGAAAAATGCGGGTAAACCGAACGAAAGAACCGACGAAAAACCGATGAAATAAAGGAGAAACGTCATGAGAATCATAACCGGAAAAGCACGCGGCGTTAAGCTATCGGCGCTCGAGGGCGAAGACATCACCCGCCCGACGGGCGACCGTGTAAAAGAAGGTCTGTTCAGCGCGATCCAGTTTGAGCTGGAGGGAAAGCGCGTGCTGGATCTCTTCTCGGGAAGCGGACAGCTGGCGCTGGAGGCGTTGAGCCGCGGAGCGGAAAGCGCCGTTTTGATCGACGAGAGCGAAAAAGCGGTTGAGATCATCAAAGAAAACGCCAAGAAAACGGGGCTTATGAAGCAGTGCCGCATCGCGCGCCAGGATTACAGCGAATATTTAAAAAGCGCGTCGGGGCGTGAAAAATTCGGACTGGTTTTTCTCGATCCGCCGTATGCAAAGGATATCCCGAACGAGGTGCTGAAAAAACTTTGCCGTGCGGATATTGTCGCGCCGGGCGGTCTTGTCGTGTGCGAATCCGACCGAGACGACATGAGGGGCGATCTTTACGATCTTACCTACCGCAAGACCTATAAATACGGAAGAGTTTATATCACGATATTCGAAAAAAATGTCGAGAATTTCGGAAAGGAAGAGGAACATGAGTGAAAAGCGCCTGTGCGTCGTTTCGGGAAGCTTTGATCCGATCACAAACGGACATCTGTCCCTGATCCGAAAGGCTGCCCGTCTTTTTGACAACGTGCGCGTCGTCGTTTGCGTAAACTCCGCAAAGGGCGGACTTTTGCCGCCCGAAAAGCGTCTTTTGCTGATAGAAGACGCCGTAAAGGATCTTCCGAACGTGACGGCGGATCGGAGCACGGGTTTGTTTGCCGACTATTGCCACGAAAACGGGGTTGCGGCGACCGTGAAGGGGATTCGAAACGCGGCGGATCTGATGTACGAAATGAGCCTTGCGAAAATGAACGAGGCGATCGCCCTCGCAAAAGGACATACCTTCCCCGAGACGGTTTATCTTTCCGCCGAGCCGAAATACGAATATTGCAGCTCGAGCTTTGTGCGCGAAATGCTTCGCTACGGCGAGGAGGTAACGCCGCATGTCCCGAATGCCGCTTTGCTGCAGACTTTTCTCGAAGAGGAAAGAGAAAAAGAAAAAACGGAAGAAAAATCGAAAAAATTGTAAACATTTTCCCCTTTTTGAATATTTCCGCGGCTATCGCTTGAAAATATAGGGAAAATATGCTATACTCATGATGTTTGTGAAAAAATTATTTTGAATGAGGTGATCCGTATGTTTACTCCCAATAAGAAAACCATTGAAGATGTAGACGTTTCCGGTAAGAAGGTACTGGTTCGCTGTGACTTTAACGTACCGCTTAAAGACGGCGAAATTACAAGCGACAAGAGAATCGTCGAAGCTCTTCCCACCATCAAGTATCTTCTCGAAAAAGGTGCAAAGGTGATTCTTTGCTCGCATATGGGCAAGCCCCACGGCATTTTCACCGAGGGCTTCGGTCTGAACAAGAAGGAAAAGGCAAAGGTAGAAGCCCTTCCCGAAGCGGAAAGAGCCGCTGCCAAGGCAGAACTTCTCAAGAAGGCAAAGGAAGACGATATCAAGAAGTTCACCTTAAAGCCCGTTGCCGACCGTCTGAACAAGTATCTTGACGGCAAAGTAACCTTCGCTTCCGACATCATCGGCGACGATGCCAAGGCAAAGATTGCTGCTCTCGAAAACGGCAAAGCCGTTCTTCTCGAAAACGTTCGTTTCGATGAGAGAGAGACCAAGAACGATCCTTCGCTCTCCAAGGAATTCGCTTCTCTTTGCGATATTTATGTAAACGACGCATTCGGTTCGGCTCACCGTGCTCACTGCTCGACCGCCGGCGTTACCGAATTTGTCGACACCGCAGTCTGCGGCTATCTGATTCAGAAGGAAATCACCGTTATGGGCGGCGCTCTTGCCGATCCCAAGCGTCCTTTCGTTGCTATTCTCGGCGGCGCCAAGGTTTCCGACAAGATCGGTGTTATCAACAACCTCATCGATAAGGTTGACACCCTCATCATCGGCGGCGGTATGGCGTATACCTTCTTCCGCGCTCTCGGCAACAACGTCGGCACGTCCATCTGCGAAGAGGACAAGCTCGATCTTGCCAAGGAAATGATGGATAAAGCACGCGCCAAGGGCGTAAACTTCGTTATCCCGGTCGACAACGTGATCGGTCGCGAATACGACGAGAACACCACGTTCATGGAGATCTATTCCGATTCCATTCCGGACGGCTGGATGGGTCTCGATATCGGTTCCAAGACGCAGGAGCTTTTTGCCAAGACCATTAAGGGTGCGGGTACCGTTGTTTGGAACGGACCGATGGGTGTTTCCGAATGGAAGAACTTCGCGGCAGGTACTGTTGCCGTTGCAACGGCGGTAGCCGACAGCGGCGCCGTATCGATCATCGGCGGCGGCGACTCGGCGGCAGCGGTCGAAAAGCTCGGCTTTGCTTCCAAGATGACCCACATTTCCACCGGCGGCGGAGCTTCGCTCGAATTCCTTGAAGGCAAGGAACTTCCCGGCATCGCATGCCTGAACAACAAGTAAGATATTTTTGCGGCGGGCGGACTTTTTCGCCCGCTGAAAACTGTTTTTTATAATTTTTCAAAGGAGAATCCGTCATGAATCGTGAACTCAGAAAAACCGTTATTGCCGGCAACTGGAAGATGAACAAGACTCCTGCCGAAGCCGTAAAGCTGATCGAAGAGCTCAAGGGCGTTGCCGAAAACAAGAAGAACTGCGATATTATCATCTGCGTTCCTTTCGTTGATCTTCCCGCCGCAGTGGAAGCAACCAAGGGTACCGACATCAAGGTCGGCGCACAGAACGTACATTTTGAAAAGAGCGGCGCTTTCACCGGCGAAATTTCCGCCGATATGCTTCTCGACCTCGGTGTACACTATGTTATCATCGGTCACAGCGAACGCCGTCAGTATTTCGGCGAGACCGACGAGACCGTAAACCTCCGCGTTAAGGCGGCTCTCGAGGCAGGTCTTACCGTTATCCTTTGCATCGGCGAGCTTCTTGCCCAGAGAGAGGACGGCATTACCGCCGAGATCCTTTCCATGCAGACCAAGAAGGCGCTTAAGGGTCTTACCGCAGAGCAGATGAAGAAGGTCATTATCGCATACGAGCCGGTTTGGGCGATCGGAACCGGCAAGACCGCAACCGCCGAACAGGCAGACGAAGCTTGCGGACTTGTCCGTGAGACCGTAGCCGGCATTTTCGGAAAAGACGTTGCCGACGCAACGACCATTCAGTACGGCGGATCGATGAACGCGAAGAACGCGGCAGAGCTTCTCTCGATGGCAAACGTCGACGGCGGACTCATCGGCGGAGCTTCGCTGAAGGCTCCCGATTTCGGTGTCATCATCGACGCGGCTCAGTAAAAAAACAAAAACGTGTAAAAGAGAGAGCGAAGGCTCTCTCTTTTTCTTTTAAATTTTCATTATAACACACTGCGCGAAAAGCGCGGTGTATTTGTTTTTGACAACGAAGAAGTAAAAAAGCAATATTGAAAAACGCGCCGCCTCTTGCTATAATCAAAGAAAAAAACGCAAAACACAGGAGGTTTTCGCTATGTTAAAACTGAACCGTGCGGAGCTGCGCGATAAAATTCACGGCTGCTGGCTCGGAAAAAATATCGGCGGTACGATGGGAACTCCGTATGAGGCAAGACAGGAAATGCAGGATATCACGGGGTTTGTAACAAAGCCCGGAGAGGTTTTGCCGAACGACGATCTGGACCTTCAGCTCATCTGGCTTCTTGCCGCCGAAAAGGAAGGGCTTGAACATCTGAATTCCGCCATGCTTGCGGAATACTGGGTCAGCTACATTCCCGCGCACTGGAACGAATACGGCGTGGGAAAATGCAATCTGAAAAACGGACTTTTGCCGCCGCTTTCGGGTGAATTTGAAAACGATGACTGGAAAAATTCCAACGGAGCGTGGATCCGCTCGGAAATTTGGGCGACCATGGCGCCGGGACTTCCGAATGTCGCCGCAAAGTATGCCTTTGCCGACGCGTCGGTCGATCACGGACTTTCCGAAGGCACCTACGGCGAGGTCTTTACCGCGACGATCGAAAGCTATGCCTTTGTCGAAAAGGACATTCGAAAGATCATCGAATTCGGACTTACCCGTATTCCCGAGACCTGCCGTGTGGCGCGCAGTGTAAGACTGGTGCTGAAATCCTATGACGAAGGGGTCGACTACCGCACGACGCGTGAGCTTTTGGTAGAGGATTCCCGCGATCTCGGCTGGTTCCAGGCGCCCGCCAATATCGCCTTTACGGTTTTGGGTCTTATCTACGGCGAGGGCGATTTCAAAAAGTCGATGATCTATGCCATCAACTGCGGCGACGACACCGACTGCACCGGCGCAACGGTCGGCGCTTTTCTCGGAATTTTGTACGGAAGAAGCGGAATTCCGCAGGATTGGGCTTCCTATCTCGGCGATTCGATCACGACTGTTGCGATCGACCGCACTGCCATTTCGGGCGATCTTCCCAAAACCTGCACCGAGCTTACCGACCGCGTTATCAATATGATCCCCGTTATGTGCCGCGCCAACGGGATTCGCGTCGAATTTACCGAGGAACATTCGGACTTTTCGGACGGGAACGATCAGAAGGTGCTGGCGGGTATCGAAAAGACTTTGTTTGATCGTCTTCCTTATTCCTATGACGGTCCCGAATGTGTAATTCTGCGTTCAATGGTCGAGTTTTACGACAAACCCGTTATCGAGCCGAACGGCAGTCTCCGTTTTCGCGTCCGCTTCTTTAACAAATTGCCCGATCAGCGCCATTTGCATATCCGTCTTTATCTGCCCGAGGGCTGGACGGCTTCGTATCGGCACGACATGCATCTGCCGCGGGCAAGCTTCCAGGAGACCGGAGAGGGTTACGCCTTGGAGGTGACGGTCACGGCGGGCGAAAAAGTCGAGGCGGTCAATCGCGCCGCCGTTGAGGTCACGTCGCCCGGACGTCCCACCGCGCATCTTATTCCGATCATCCTGATCGGCTGATCGGTCGATCCAATGACAGCAAGAGGGAAACGCTTTCACGGCGTTTCCTTTTTTTGCGCGTCGCTCCTTCAATGAGTCGAAAAACGAGAAAAAGAGGAAAAAAGCAAAAGACGTTTGATAAAAATACCTAAATACTCCTTGACTTTTTCCCATAATAATTGTAAAATATATTCGATACCCCTTGCGGTAACAGAAGGAGGAACTATGGAGGATTATATCAGTTTGGACATCGGCGCGGTCGCAAAACGATGGAAGTTCATCGTCGTTTTTGCCGTCGTATTCGCCGTTCTTTTCTACAGCTATGCGTCGTTTTTTCAGCGGCCTTCCTATAAGAATTCCAAGGTGTACGTCATCGTAAACAATGTTTATGCCGCCGATCAGTCGGCGTCCATGAGCGATATTACCGTTTCCCGCTCGCTTGCCGAAACCTATTGCGGCATGATCCGCATGAGCGAGATGATGCAGCAGCTGGCGGATTATCTGTCGGCGGAAAAAGAAATGGATATAAGCTATCAGGCGCTCCGTTCGTGCGTCAGCGTCGATATCGTCGACCAGACCGAGTCGATTCGCATTTCGGTCACAACGGGCGACATCGACAAGACTCGCATCGTTTCCGAAGCCGTCGAAAGCTTTCTTATTCCGACGGTCAGCCGTGCATACGGTTCGGCGGAGATCAAGCGCTTCGGCGACGAGATCGATTCGGTAAACACGCCGAATGTCGTACGCACAAGTCTTGTCGGCTTTGTTTTGGGCGCAATCTTAAGCGTTGCGGTTCTGCTTCTTTTCCAGATCGTATATAACCGCGTTACCGATGAGGATGATTTTTCGAAAAAGACCGATCTTCCGCTTTTGGGCGTGATACCGGACCCGACCTCTGTTGCGAAAGGCGATAAATATGAAGGATAACAAAACGGCGCGCAAAGCGCCCGCAAATAAACCGTGGGGCGGGGCGAGGAGCACCCGACGCTCCGCATCCGACCGCGCGGCGTATATTCTCGATAAAAACACCGATTTTGCCTATGTGGAGGCATACAATCATCTGCGCACCAACGTGATGTTTGCGCTTGCCGCCGCCGATACCGGCAAAAAAACCGTCGTGATATCAAGCGCCAACGCTTCGGAATGCAAATCGACGCTGAGCGCCAATCTTGCCATTTCACTTGCCAAGCTTCAGCACAAAGTGCTGATCATCGATGCGGATATGCGCAAGCCGCGCCTGCACCGCATTTTCGGCATCCGCAACGAATGCGGACTGTCGGACGTTTTGCTGAATGCGCCCGCCGGTCAGGCGATCGTCGGAGTAAATGGGCTGAATCTCGATTTTCTCCCTGCCGGAACGCTTCCGCCCAATCCCTCGGAGCTTTTGGCTTCCGCCGCATTTTCCGATCTGATCGCACAGCTCGAAAAAATCTATGATTATATCATCGTCGACACACCGCCGCTTTTGGTGGTTTCGGACGCCCTTATGCTCTCCGAGGTCGCGGCGGGAATTTTGCTTTCCTGCCGTTATCGAAAGACTCCGTTTAAGGATTTGAACAAAGCACTTTCGGCACTCAAATTTGCGAAATTCAATGTTCTCGGCGCCGTCATTGTCGGAAGTAAAAATTCCTACAGCGCGGTGAAAATGCGCTATTGTTACGGAAATGCGTGACAGACCGTGAAAAGAAAAAATATCCTTTGTGCGGTGCTTCTTCTTTTGATTTTCGGACAGCTTTTCTTTATCTTTTCCAATTCGCATAAAAACGCAGAGAAATCCGGAAAGCAGAGCGCGGTTTTCGTGCGCTTTTATCTTGAACATGTCGAAGGAAGAACGTATGAGGCGACGCCGCAGACACACATTGACGGCGTGACGCACATTATCCGCAAGACGGCACATTTTACCGAATACGCCGTTTTGTGCTTTTTGGTCGCCCTTTTTCTGCACTCGCTCGGCGCGGAGCGCGCTTCCTTTATTGCCGCGGTGTCCTCGGCGGCGGGCTTTGCGGTCGGGGGACTGGATGAGTTTTTGCAAAGCTTCTCGGTCGGCCGCGGAACGCGCTTCACCGATGTTTTGATCGACACATCGGGCGGCGTTTTCGGTTGTCTCTGCGCACTTTTGCTTTTGCATATCGTATCCCGTATCCGAAAAAGGTCGGCGCAAAAAAGGCAGAAAAACACAAGTACATGAGGTGAAAATGAGCATCTATAAAATCGCCGGCGTGACGGTGGAAATGACACCGCATCACCCGACGCTTACCCGTCAAAGCGAGGCATATCGGATCGATTCCGAAAAGGAAGCGCAGGAGCATGTGCAAATGAAGCTTCTTTTGCCCGAGGAATATCTTAAAATGAAACAGGAGCAGAACCCGCATCTTTCGCCCGACGACTGCGAATATATCTGGTACGGGTTCGAATTCTATCGGCGTCTTCCGTTTTTCGGCGGGATCATGCTGCATTCCTCCTGCATCGCCGTAGACGGAGAAGCCTATCTTTTTTCCGCCCCGTGCGGAACGGGAAAAAGCACGCATACGACGCTTTGGAAGAAGTATTTCGGCGATCGCGCCGTTTACGTAAACGACGATAAACCCGCCCTTTGCGTGCGGGACGGCAAAGTTCTTGCCTGCGGGACACCCTTTTCGGGCAAGACCGATCTCAACACCAACATCTGCGTTCCCGCCCGTGGAATCTGCATTTTGGAGCGGGGAGAGAAAAACGAAATTCACCGAATTTCGGCAAAGGAGGCGCTTCCGCGCTTCATGAATCAGACCTTCCGTCCGTTTGACGCGGCGGGAATGGAAAAGACGCTCGCGCTTTTGGATATTCTGTTCTCGAGCGTCCCCGTGTATGAACTGCACTGCGATATGAGTGAGGACGCCGTTTTGACTTCGTATAACGGCATGAAAAATAAGGAGTAAGAATTATGAAAATCAAAGAAGGTTTTATGAAGCGAAAAGTGGGCGGCACCGAAATTGTCGTCGCGGTCGGAGAAAAGGCAGCCGAATTCAAGGCGATGATCTCGCTGAACGGAAGCGGCTCTTTTCTTTGGGATCTTCTCGAAAAAGGAACCGATGAGCCGTCGCTCGTTGCCGCCATGCTCGAAAAGTATGACATAAGCGAAGATGTTGCCAAGAAAGATGTACACGCTTTTCTCGAAAAAGCGCGCTCGGTCGGGCTTTTGGATGAAGCGTAAAAAAATCGATCCGTTCGGAGCCGAAGAAAAAAGCGCCGTCCGTGCGTCGATGAAGACTCTTGTGCCGCTGATTCGCGATACGGTGCAAAACGGCGGAACGTTTCGTCTTATTACGGCGGGAACCAGCATGAAGCCGCTTTTGCGCGACCGCACCGATACGGTCGTTTTGAAAAAAGCGCTTCTTCCGCTCAAACGGTACGATATAGCTCTCTATCGCCGCCCGAACGGGCAATATGTTCTTCATCGCGTGATAAAATGTGAGAAAAACGGAACGTATACTCTTTGCGGCGACAATCAGCTCTTGCCCGAAAAAGGAGTGCGCGACGATGCGGTCATTGCCGTCGTGTCCCACATCGAACGGGGCGAAAGAACGGTCCGCCTTGACGGAGCGGGATACAAAATTTATGTGTTTTTTTGGTGCAGATGCTTTTTTATCCGCCGTTTTGTTTTGAAACTGCGGGCTGCATACGAAAAGATAAAAAAACATGGAAAGTAAAAAAGAGGGAAAAACATGTCTGAAAGAAAGATCGCCGACGCTGCCGTTATGCAGTCGATCGATGAGAAAGCACAGGCGTACAAAAACGCCATTTTGAATTCCGAAAACAAGACCGATTTTACGGGAACGGTCTATTATGTTTCGGGCAGCGGAAACGATGAAAACGACGGGAAGTCGCCCGAAAGCGCGTTTGCGACCATTGCCAAGGTACAGTCGCTCACTCTTTGCCCCGGCGATGCCGTTTTGTTTGAGCGCGGCTGTGAATTTCGCGGAAAGCTTATGTGTACGACCGACGGCGTAACCTATTCCGCTTACGGCAAAGGACCAAAGCCGATCATCAACGGTTCGCGCATGAATTATGCAAAAATCAGATGGGATAAAGTCGAAGGACTTGAAAACGTATACCTCTGCTCGGAAAAGATGGACAACGTCGGCATTATCGCCTTCGATATCGAAAAAGTTCCCGGAAATTATAAGGGAAAGGTCGGCGTTTTCAAAAGCCCCGACGAGATTATGCGATTCCATCATTCCTATCAGTTTGACGGAATCGAGGATCTTTGCGAAAACGGACAGTTCTACAACAATATTCACGATTATTCGCTGTATCTTTACTGCGACCTCGGCAACCCCGCGGATGTGTACAAATCGATCGAGATCGGCGAGGCGGGCAACTGCTTCGGCGTTCGTGCCAACAATGTGACGGTCGACAATCTGTTCATCATGTATACGGGTTCGCACGGCGTCGGCTCGGGCGGAGTTAAAAATCTTACCGTTACCAACAATATTTTTGCGTGGATCGGCGGATCGGTGCTCAAGGGCTACGGCGGAGGAAACCACACCCGTTACGGAAACGCCGTCGAGATTTACGGTTCGGTGGACGGTTATCACGTTTGCAATAACTGGATCTATCAGATCTACGACACGGGTATCACGCATCAGTGCTCGCATTCCGCAGACGGAAACTGTACGATGAAGAACGTCGAATACAAGGACAATCTGATCGAATACTGTAACTGGTCGATCGAATATTACAACCGTTTTGACGATCCCAAGGCGATCCGTCTTGTGGAAAATTCCCATATTCACGACAACATCTGCCGCCTTGCCGGCTTCGGATGGGGTGAACAGCGACCCGACAAGTGCGCGACCCACTGCAACAGCTTCGGTCTTACCGACAATGTTGTAAACTTCGTCATCGAAAACAACATTTTCGACCGAAGCAACCATTTTCTTATCCGTATCGAGGATGACGGCGGCGACCGCAAGGTGGTTTACCGTCACAACACCTACATTCAGAACCCTTATAAGTACCTCGGCTGGATCTTCGGCAAGGAATACACCTATGATGAATGCGTCGCCGAAAATATAGAGGAGCTGTATCACGAGGAAAACCCCATCATTTATTATACCAAATAATCAAGTGATCTCTTTTTGGGCACATTTGACTTGAAAGGAATAAGCCGATGAAAAAACTGATTTGCCTTGCCCTTGCCGTCCTTTTGACGGCGGGAACGCTTGCCTCCTGCGGGAAGAAATCCGACAAAAAGGTTTTTCGTTACACCGTCGATGAGAACCTTTTCAACGTGATCGAGGCGGACGGAACGTCCAAGTTCGATATCGTCCGCGCCGAAAATGCGCCGGCAGAGGTGCTTTCCGCGTGTATCGCACTCAAAAACGCCATTCTCGAAAACACGGGTGTGGAGCTGGAAGTAAAATCCGACTTTGAAAAAGCGGGATATGCCGAATATCAAAGGCAGGACAACGAGATTTTGGTCGGACACACCAACCGTGAGGAAAGCGGACTTGCGGCAGGCGAACTTTCCAAAGCACGCGACACGGCGATCATGCAATCCGGCACGCGCATTGCGATCCTCGCCGGAGACGACCGCTACATCGGCGATGCCGTGCAGACATTTATCGATGAATTTATTCATCCCGACACCTGCACCGTATCGGCAGAACCCTCGCAAAAGGTCGTTTCGCATTATGACTATCCCGTCAAGAGCTTTACGATCAACGGCGCGGACATAAGCGAATATGCCGTGACCTATTCGAGCGACGAGTATAAGTCGATCGCGGACGGGATCCGCAGCTTTGTCTACGATCAGTACGGCATTTCGATGGCGACGGGCAAGAGCATTCCGAAAAAGTCGGGCGCGACCCGCGAGATCATGCTCGAGCGCGAGGACAAGGAACCCTTCCTTTCGTTGCTCGACAGCAGTCTTTCTCCCATGCAGACGGCGGTCCGCGTCGATGAGGCGGGCAATATCGCGCTTTGCAGCGGCATTTTTTTGGACAGAATTACCGAAGCCGAAAATTTTGCAAAAGAGTATTTCGACGAGTCGCTTGTAAAAGAAAACATCGAATATACCATCGAAAACGAAACCTTCACGCGCGAGATGAAATATGCCCGTTTTGACGATACCGAGCTTTTGAACGAGATCGACGAAAAGGCAAAAGAATACCGCGCGGCGGTGGTCAATTCGACCTCGGAGTATACCTCCCTGCCCGAAGGATCGCACAACACAATCTATTACATATCCAACGACGGAAACGATCAGAACGACGGAAAATCGCCGCAGACGGCGTGGGCGTCGATCGATAGACTGAATATTTCGGGGCTTGCTTTCGGCGATATCGTTTTGTTCCGCCGCGGCGACGAATTCCGCGGCAAGATCAAGGGTATGCCCGGCGTTACTTATTCCGCTTACGGCGAAGGTGCAAAACCGATCATCAACGGTTCGCGCCGCAACTATGCCGATCCGTCCTTCTGGAACGAGACCGACGTGGAAAACGTTTACCGCTGTTATTACGCGCTCGAGAATGTCGGGAATATCGTGTTTGATTATTCCGGCGAGGTCGGACGGTACGACGAGACCATCGGCGAGCTTCAGATCGTAGGGAAAAATGATTTTTCCGACTATCATGACCTCAGCGCCGATCTGCAATTCTGCTCGAATCTCGACACGGGCGATCTGTACCTCTACTGCGAGGGCGGAAACCCCGGCAGGCGCTTCAAATCGATTGAGATCTGCGAATCGGGCAATCTGTTCCAGGGAAGCACAAAGGACAATACCGTCGACAATCTGATGTTTATCTTCGGCGGCTCGCACGGTGTCGGATCGGGAACCGTCGAAAACCGCACGGTTACCAACTGTATCTTCGCATGGATCGGCGGCTCGATCTTAAAGGGCTTTGACGGCGGCAACACGACCCGTTACGGCAACGCGGTCGAGGTATACGGCGGCTGTGACGGCTATCATGTCGCCAACAACTGGATCTATCAGATCTACGACACGGGTATCACGCACCAGTATTCCACAAACGATCAGGTGATCGTGATGAAAAACATCGAATATGATCGCAATATCATCGAGCTGTGCCACTGGTCGATCGAATATTATAACCGCGGCGCAACCCCCGGAAGCAAGCTTGAAAACGTGCATGTTCACGACAACATCACTTTGAACGGCTGTTACGGTTGGGGCAGTGTCGGACGTGAGGGCGGCGGCGCTTTGCACAACAGCTTCCAAATCGTGGACGATGTGACGAATTATGTGGTCGAGGATAATATTTTCGCCTATTCCAAGGGCAATATAGTTCGCTACAACGAGGGAGGCGATTTGAAGATTACCTTCCGCCATAACACCTATGTGCAGTATTTTGATCGCGCTTTGGGCTATGTACTGGGAAAGAACGAGCCGTTTAACAGCAGAGCAATCACGATTCTTGCCGGAACCTTCCATGAGGAAGACCCGATCATCGTATTCCTTATGAACGATGAGGAAAAGAAAGCCGAGGAAGCGGCAAAAGAAGCCGCCAAAGCGGCAGCCGAAGCCGAAGCCGAAGAACAGGCGGCATAACCGAATTTATAATTTACAGAACGAAAACCTCCTGCTGTCTCGAAAAGAGACGGCGGGAGGCTTTTTGCGCTTTCTTGCCCCGTATGCGCAAAAAAGAGGGGCGAATTCGAAAAGAATTCGCCCCAAAAAGTATTTGCGGTCAAATACGGTCAAATACCATAACGGCGGAGGAAGCGTCGGGCAGATCGTTTCCGAGGTTGAGTCCCGCGTTCATCAGCGTGTCGCCGTAATAAACTTTTCCGCTTGCCTTTTCGCGATAACGCGCGTCGGGAATCAGTCCCTTGAGACGGACAAAATAGCGTCCCTTAATGGTCGTGCGTGTTACGACATAGGTGAGAACTGCCTGCGACCTGTCCTCCGAAACGCTCTCCCATGCGCAGAAGCGAGGGTTTTCAAACGGACTTACCAAACGGTAAAAGTCGCCGTTCGCAATCGTGTCGTGCAGCGCCTTGTAACGCTCGACCTGCATTTTGACCTGCTCTTTTTCTTTGTCCGAAAGAATGCTCAGATCCAGTTCATAGCCGAAGCTTCCGCTTGTCGCCACGTCGCCGCGCGTCGAAAAAGGCATGGCGCGGTGTGTCTGATGATTCGGAGATGCCGAAACGTGCGCGGACATAGCGCTTACGGGATAAAGGAATGATGTGCCGTACTGAATGCGCGTGCGCTCGAATGCGTCGGTGTCGTCACTTGTCCAGATCTGCGGGAAATAGTAAAGCATTCCGACGTCAAAACGTCCGCCGCCGCCCGAACAGCCTTCAAACAGCACGTCGGGAAAAGCGCTCGTCAGGCGCTCGGCAAGATCGTAAACGCCCAATACATAACGGTGGAACACCTCCTTCTGCTGTTCGGAAGGAAGCGCCGCCGAGCCGACCTCGGTCAAGTTGCGGTTGAAATCCCATTTGACATACGAAATGTCCGCCGAGCGGAGAATATTTGAAACCGTCGTGAAAACATGATCGACGACTTCTTTGCGTGAAAAATCCAAAACCGCCGTTTCTCGTCCGACCGAACGGTCGCGCCCCGCAACGTGCAGAACCCAGTCGGGATGGGCGCGGTAAATGTCACTGTCGAAGGAAGCAATTTCCGGCTCAAACCAAAGACCGAATTTCATGCCGAGCTTTTTCAATTCGTCGGTCAGCCGCGAAAGACCGCCGGGCAGCTTTTCTTCGTTGACCACCCAGTCGCCGATCGAGCACGCGTCGCTGTTGCGCTTGCCGAACCAGCCGTCGTCCATGACCAGCATCTCAATGCCGAGCGGAGCGGCGGCACGGGCGATTTTTATAAGCTTTTCGGTGTCGAAATCAAAGTAGGTCGCCTCCCAGTTGTTGATCAGGATCGGGCGGCGAATATCGCGGTATTTGCCGCGGCAGATGCGCTTGCGGATCAATTTGTGAAAACGGCGGGACATTTCGCCGAGACCTTCGGCGGAATAGACCATGATCGCCTCGGGCGATGTGAAGGTCTCGCCGGGGGCGAGATGCCAACGAAAATCCTCGGGATTGATGCCCATCAAAACGCGGGTCTGCTCAAAACCGTCGACCTCGACCTTCGCCGAAAAATTGCCGCTGTAGCAAAGCGCAAAGCCGTATGCCTCGCCTGAGTCCTCGGTCGTATCGTGCGAACAAAGCGCGATAAAGGGGTTGTGATTGTGGCTTGAGGAGCCGCGCTTGCTGGCGATCTCCGAAATGCCGCGGATAAGCGGCTTTCTGTCTTCACTGCGCTCGGCAGCCCAAACACCGTAGAAATGAATAAGATCAAAATCACAACGGTTAAAATCGACGCAGGCACTGTAGACTTTTTCGATGTTGAAGAACCGATCGGAAGTGTTTTTGACGCGGACATGCCGCATGATGGCGTCGAAACCCTCCACAACCGAATACGAAAGGATCACCTCTGCTCCCGAAAGGGAATCGAGCATGGTAATTTCAAGTGTTTTCGCGCGGTCGCCCGATTCGATATAGACCGAAGGCATACCGGGAAGCGCCGGCTTTCCGTCCAAAATGCGGTGCGATACATATTTCAGTGCCGTTGCCGAGCTGCCGCACGGCATCTCGACCGAAAAGGCGGAAATGCGGTAGTCACCCGTACCGTTGCAAGAGTATTCCTGCGGCTGTGTGTCGAGCGCAAAAAACTTTTCGCCGGCAGAAGGCGCCCAGGGGCTGAAGGATTCGTTGACGACGTTGGAAAGCATGTATTCCAGATCGTCGTCGTGAATCGGCGCGCCGTAATAAAGGTGCTGCAAATAGCCGTTCTTGCGTACCGCCATAATATAGGCGGAATGTTCTGTATCCAAACGGAAGATCTGTTTTTCGGAATCAAATCGGATGTTCATGTGAAACCCCTTTCATTATGTTGTGCATCTTACAGTAATGTTTCGTCGTAAACCGCACGCGGACCGCCGATGTAACGAAGTCTTGTCCGCGCAAGCGTCAAGTGAGCCGAACCGATCGAAGAGACCGAAACGCGGACCGGAACCGCCACTTCTTTCAAATGCATGCCGATAAAGGTGTCGCCGATGTCAATGCCTGCGTCGGCACGGATGTGCTCGACCGCGCACGGTTCGGCAAAAGAACGGTAAGCGGCGGCGGCAAAGGAGCCGCCCGCGTGCGGCATCGGAACAACATTGACACGGTTCGCTGAAAGCTGTGCGTCACAACTGCTTTTGTCCAGAATCAGCGCGCGATTGAGATGCTCACAGCATTGCGCGGCGAGAAATAACGAATGCTCACGACAAAAATCGTAAAGCGTGCGAAAAATCACGTCTGCCGTTTCTTCGCTTCCGTGTGTGCCGATCTTTTCACCCAAAACTTCACTTGTCGAACAGCCGACGACGAGAAGCGAACGGGGTGAAAGCTTTGCGATCGGAAAAAATTCGTTCAGCGCGAGCGAAAGATCGCTTTGAACTTTTTTGAGAAAATCGGATTGCTGCATATAAATCTCCTTTTTTCGGCTTTCGGGAAATAACTTCCATTATTGTAACACAGAACTCGCGCTTTTGCAAGAAAAAATCACTTTTTCACGCGATCTGCACGGTTTTTTGAAAAAATAAGGAAAAAGTTGTATAACAGCGAAGGGAAAGGGTATACTCAAGAGTGTTCGATTCGCGTTTCTCAGTACCGAAAAGTGCTTAACCGCATGAGAATCGAGGAAAAAATCAAAGAAACTCGATTTTTTTCGAAAAAAATCAAAAAAATGTGAAAAAAGGGCTTGACAAACGGATTTGGATGTGGTATTCTATTAAAGCTGTCAGCGAGAGCGGCGCGAGCGAAAGCGAGCGGGGCTTTGCTGAGAGTGATCGGACTTTGAAAATTGAACAACGAATAGACGAGAAAGAAAAACTTGTCAATTCCTAAAAAGTAGTAGAAACACTACCCAAGGAAAAAGTAAGAGAGCAGAAAGCTCAAACTTCTAAGAACGTTCGGTGTCTAGGGACACTGAGATATTTTTTAGAGAGTTTGATCCTGGCTCAGGATAAACGCTGGCGGCGTGCATAACACATTCAAGTCGAACGGACTGATACGAAAGCTTGCTTTTGTTGAAAGTTAGTGGCGGACGGGTGAGTAACGCGTGAGCAACCTGCCTATTTGAGCGGAATAACACCCGGAAACAGGTGCTAATACCGCATGAAGCACACGGATCGCATGGTTTGTGTGTCAAAGATTTATCGCAAATAGATGGGCTCGCGTCTGATTAGCTGGTTGGTGAGGTAACGGCTCACCAAGGCGACGATCAGTAGCCGGACTGAGAGGTTGAACGGCCACATTGGAACTGAGATACGGTCCAGACTCCTACGGGAGGCAGCAGTGGGGAATATTGGGCAATGGGGGCAACCCTGACCCAGCGACGCCGCGTGAGGGAAGAAGGTCTTCGGATTGTAAACCTTTGTTAACGGGGACGAAAAAAATGACGGTACCCGAATAGAAAGCCACGGCTAACTACGTGCCAGCAGCCGCGGTAATACGTAGGTGGCGAGC
>URJL01000036.1 GCA_900548115.1 uncultured Eubacteriales bacterium | reverse complement strand
TCCCCTCACTTGGTAGGCAGCGAGAAGGCCAAAAAATTAACCCCCTTGAAAAATTTTTTGTTTTGGCTCCAAATCGGAGCCATTTTCCTATGCAGGACTGCTCGTGGCTCCGAAATGGAGCCATTTTTCGTCTATGGCATCAAAAGTGATGCCATATCCATTGCGGAGTTCATCGGTGTGGCAGCAAAATTGATGCCATAAAAATAAGCGCCTGCCTCTTTTCAGAAGCAGACGCTCATTTCTCGTATTCAGTTTTTACCGCAGCAGCCGGATCAGCAGCTCATTGATATCCTCGGTGGGCTTGCCGCTTGCTACCAGCTTGTTCCGAAAGGACAGCAGGGCCTTTACCAGCAGCCGTCGCTCGCCGGCGCAGAGTGCTAACACTCGATTTCTTCTATACTTGAACATCACCACACCTCAGCAATAAACCAGCTCAGAAAGGACAACTTCCTCCGCTCGGCTGCGGATGCTGTTCATCCGTTCCACCCATTCCATTTGATTTTCGGCCTTCAGCCGCTCAGTGACACCCTCAGCGTCCTTCATCTGCGCGACCAGCCGATCGAACATCTCCTGTGCTGTGTCGCCGATTTCCTTGAGATGCTCGTCCAGCTTGCCGGTCAGCAGCATCCCCGTGTAAATGCCGTCCCTGTGCTCGCGCAGATACCGCCTGCGCATTTCTGCGAATCTGTTGTACATACTCTTCCTCCTTCACGCCCGCCGTATGGTTTTTTATCATCATCCACATGATAGCGCAACCCGAAGGAAAAGCCCAATGTGCGAAAAACAGATTTGCAGATTTGACGGTAAGGCAACAGAAACAGCCATCCCCGAAATCGATCGGAAATGGCTGTCGTCTATGATGCGGCATTGTCTTAACAAGCAACGAATCTGTCCGTACAGATTCACTTGTCAGGGGATTCCCTGAGACCCTTATATTTTTTTGCTGAAGCTCCATCCTGTTCTTTGTCAGGAATTTTGGTATCAATTTCTTGTAATAGTTTTACCAGTCGAGCCTTAATGTTTTCGTACTCAATTGATAACTGCGTTTTTGCCGTTGGAGTTATGATAGATGTATGCCCAACCGCATCTCTGATAGGCTTGTACACCGTTGCGGAACGACTCAATGAAGCGCATCATTTGGGTCAACGCCACCTGCTTCAATATGCGGCAGATGGTCGATAAAGTTCCTGACACTTACATCCTCACGGTGATGTGTCGGCGCAATTAACTCTATTGGTCCGAGCAATTAGCCAATAAGGACAAATCTTTGACGAGATTGAGGTATACCATTATCTCAGCCGGCATTATTCATCACCTACTTTTTTAATCTCTATAGCAATTCTATTTATTACCGGTACTACTACACTATTGCCGCACTGCTTGTACGCACTATTCAGTGGTATTTTAGCAAATCGGAAAGTGTTTGGGAATCCTTGGAGTGTAAGGCACTCATACGGGGTGATTTTCCGTATACCATAGTCGTCTAAAATGATTGGAACGCGATCTGGAAAGGTTCCCATGTTGGCGGTGAGTGCTGGACAAAAGTAATGTCGTTTTCTTGATACGCCAGAATCATATATTTTATAGAGAGCCTTTCTATCTGTCACAATGCATTTCAGATCATTATAGAACTGGCTATTGGTTGTGTAGTAATAGATATCATCATGCTTAGCGCTGCGGTCTAAGATATCGTTCATGTCTACTGTTAGTTCAATCTTCTCGGGAAATGTGAATCGTTCACACTGGGTATAATCCAAAAACCCAACGATAAAAATACGCGTGCGCTGCTGAGGCACATTGCCGTATTCCATCGCATCCATCACTTTGTATCTAAATCCATATCCATACTGGGCAAGTGCGTTGTAAACGGTTAAAAACGACTTCCCGGCATCGTGCTCCAACAAATTAGCCACATTTTCTAAAAACATAATAGACGGACGCTTAGCTTTCGCAATGCGTGCTATTTGAAAAAACAGATTTCCTCTCGGATCATTAAATCCCTTTTGAAAACCCATCTTTGAAAACGGTTGGCACGGAAATCCGGCGACCAATACATCAAAATCCGGGATAGTGGAAATATCAATTCCTCGTATATCACTCTCTATTAGATGCCCATCACCGAAGTTGAGTCGGTATGTAGTTGCAGCATCCTTGTCAAACTCATTAGCCCACACGATATCAAACCCAGCTTGTTGGAAGCCAAGATCAATACCGCCTATTCCGCTAAACATGCTTGCAACTCTCATATATACTTTCTCCACAAGCTACTACCCTTAAATAAGTGACAATATAGCTTCTTTCAAGCACCGACTCGTTTTTTCATCGTCATCTTCAAAAACAAATGGTATGCGAACTGCATAAATGTCAATATTGCTTTTTTGCCCCTCGACTTCTACAGATTTCTTGAGAATAGCAGGGTTAGGCTCTTTTTCCTCAAATCTAAATTGTGGATACAGTAGGTAAACTTTATCTAATCCTCTTGATACCGCATAAGTTAGCACTTGATACAGGTCACCACTATTTATGTCATTGATTAGGTCATACCTAAAATCAGTATTGCCTTCAAATCTTGACACCTCTTTGTACTTCGTGTCTAAAATAAACATGCCTTTTTCTTTGTGCTCAATCAAAATGTCATGACGCATCACAAAGGCTTGCGCAAATTCTTGATCCCCAAGTCGAATGCTATCTACCAGTGAAACTTCAGATGCTTGCAATGTTACTTTTGCATCCTCATTAAAGATACTTTGAATAAATCCTCCAATAAAACCCTCAAATAATAAATCCGTTGGGAACATAAAGCAAAATGAGTCATGAGTATCAAGGTTATAATTGGTTGTTTTATTAAGCAGGAACATTTTACTCATGCTCAAAATGATCTTGTATTTGCTTTGCATTTTGCTAAGTTGAATTGTATCGCAATCGCGAGGTGTGCAGTTTTGATCGGACACTTCTCCAAGCTTATTTAACAAATTTCGAATGATCTTTTGATTGCTTGGCGTGGCAATATTCCACACAAATTTCAAGGTGCATTTAATAACCCGGTTCAACAGATTATCAAATTCAAATGTTGAATATGAACACAGAAACTTGCCAAACTGACCAGTCGGATATTTCTTGGTGATATAATCCTTGATATCAAGTCTACCTCGAATCGTTGGCAAGTTTTCTGTTTTTTCCTCATAGCGAAAGAATAAACCTCTATCCAAAGCGGCTTTGACATATCTAACATACAAGGAAACAAACAATTCTTGTAGATCATCCGTATTTTCCATGTCGGCAGCAATGCTGATATAGGGATAGTCTATTTTTGCGGTATATTCAATCCATTTTACAAGGTTGTGCATCAGATGCTGAAGATCAAGACTTTTTCGATCATCATCGTCTTTAAACTCCTTGAAAACCTTCGGGAATATGTTTAGCTGATGCCCTTTGTAGACAATAGTTCCTACATAATCCTTTGTTCGAATATTTTTCTGCCCGATAAAATCCAGGAATTGTTGTTTACTATTTACTTTACCGTCATCATAGAAGATAGCACGCTGTTCCCAGTTAGACTGTAAGAAATTCAAGAGCTCATCAAGGGATTCTTGACTCTTCCATTCTGCCGGGAGTAATGCATTCTTAATGATTTTGTTTTCATAGTAATTTAGAATCATTATTCTACCTTAATTCTGCCTTGATTATTTACAGCAATAGATACATCCGTTCCTTCAAGTACTTTGGCTAAGGCGTCTTTTACTTTTTTCTCTTGATCATAGAAATACTCATAAAGGAGAGGAACAATATTACGATTCAAAATATTAGACAAATCCGCTGCTGTTTTGCCGATGAAATACGCATGCCCAATAAGCAAATCAGAACTTTCAAGTTGCTTTCTCAGTAATTCGTTTAAGGAAACGAGGACTTTTTTCAAAGTTTCATCGACAATCAGCTCGGGATTTGGTGCAACTTCTTCAAATTCAAATCTTCTTCTAAGAGCCGTATCAATCAATGCAATCGACTTATCAGCGGAGTTCATCGTACCAATGATATAGAGGTTATTGGGCACCGCAAATTCTTCTCCGCTGGGGAGAGTAACGCTTAGTTGATTGTCTTCGCCCCAGCGTTTGTCGTCTTCAATAAGCGTAATCAACTCTCCAAAGATTTTTGAAATATTGCCTCTATTTATCTCATCGATAATGATTACATAGTTGTTTTCTTGATCAGACATGGCAGTATTCGCAATTTTTTTGAAAACGCCATTAACAGGGACAAAATCAAGCACACCGTTATTTGAGGTGGGCCTTAAACCTTGGATAAAGTCTTCATACCCATAATTTTGGTGGAAAGTTGTAAATACTATTTTGCCATCCTTAGCAAGTGCCCTATACTGATCCATCAGAGTTTTTCTATCATCAGCCGATAAATCTTTGCGAACCTGACGGCCCTCAATAGTTGCAACTGCGTATTCAGTAGTAGAATAGGTTTTGCCTGTTCCGGGAGCGCCGTAGATGATGAGATTTAACGGATTCACCTTATTGCTACGCGGCTGACGGTCACATGTTGTTTGAACAGTTGAATCTTGATCATCCGCAGTGTTGTCCTTCGTATAAGTACCATTCAGAAGTTCGGCAATAACAGATTTGTAGTCGTTGAGTCTGAAAAATGACTTGGCAGAGCCCAAAGAATTTTTAAACTGTGAAGATAATTCAGCATAAGGCACATCTTTAAGCCACTTTACGCTCTTGTTATTTACATAGTCGGGGTCTTGATCTTGCGGATTTTCTTGATAATAGTAGTCAGAGGCGATTACGCCAATATGAGCAGTCGAACCGTCGCCAAACACAATGTAATCTCCGATTTTGGATTCCACAACAAATCTATAGATTTGTCCAACGTTCTGCCCACGAGATTTTGCTTTTGCGTCTGGCCAAGTCTTTGCATACTTTTCGGAAATGCTATCTTTATCGGCACAGCTGGACAAGTCGCCCATTTTTGACCAACCAATGCAGATATGCGGATTTTCAGAAGATAACGCATTGCTTTTTCCAGTTATATGAATGCCATATACGTTGTGGGAAAGCATATCTTCGTCTTTGATGGGATTTTCATCAAAGCTGACACCGTACTCATTTGCCTTGACGGATTTATAGATATTCACACCTTTATTAAGCTCTGCTGAATAGGAATCATTGATACCAGCAAGGGAAATAATGGCTTTCTGCGAATATCCGTTGGCCGTGATGATATCCCCGTACTTGAAGCCAAACATATGAATGGCGGCAACTTGACCTGATTCTTTGGCGTTATTGTACATATCTTTCAAAATGCGGCCAAGGTCTTCAATCGACAGCGCAGGAATGCCCTCAACACTTACTGTTTTGGAGACATCAGTTAATGTATCTGCATCAAAGTTAATATCCAACTTAATAGTTATAATCTTGGCAACTTCATCTTTAGAAAAAATGGCATTCGTAAGCTTGGGTACGACCAAATTCCTAAATGTCTTTTTGAACAGCTCGTCATCGGATCTGATGTAGAATCTACTTTTATCCGAAAAGGAATAAAGTTCAAAATAGAATTCATCTGCATTCATTGAGCTGATGTTATTATAATTCTCTTCCCATGTTTCTAATGAAACATTTTTATATCGATTAATCTTTTGAAATCCATATTCAAGCTTCATTTGGTCCAAATACTGAAGAAGGTTTTCTTTGCTAAAACGGTATTTGTAGTCAGACTCAAACTCAAAAAAATCGTTAAACTCTTTCGTATTGCGCGTTGATCCGACAAATAGCTTTGCCTCTCCAGCACCCGTGTCAGAATACAACTTCATGTTTTTGGCCACGAAGCTAGACGGTATGGCCTTAACTTCAATTTTGCTCATTATATTTTACCTCCTGGAAATTGCTTGTTCCTAAAGCGGTAATGATAGATGTCATAATTGAGATTAGGACATCGACAACGATTGAGTTTCCTGCCTGCTGGTACATTGAAGTATCTGATACAACAATCTTAAAACTATCACTAAACCCCATGAGCCGTAGGCATTCCCTCGGAGTTAGTTTGCGCAAACGCCCCTGAGTAGTAACATAGTTATCCACGCCAGCACGATGCATCTTATGCATTGTAGTTAGCAGCGGCCGGGCAATATCAAGGTCAACAGCGGGCTTGCTGTAAAAATTTTTTGTACCACTGGATAAAACATACTTTCGAACCTTTTCAGAAAGAAAGTATTTTTCAAGATCGGGGATTCCTTTTTTCTCTGCTTCTTCCTCAGACTGAAAAACGAAGTCGCCATGCCAGTTGAATTGCTGGTTCTTCTTTTGGCACAGTTGAATATCGCCATCAATCTGTGTGAATTTTTTAGAAAGATTCTTCTCTAAGGTTACAAATTCAACACCTTTCTTCGGAAGAAAATACCCGCCAGGAGCATTATCTATTAAGAAATCCTTCATGGTCTTTGTTAGAGGGATCGGCTCAGGGAATACAAACTGTTCATTAAGCAGAATGTCATTACGAATGCCAACAACAAATAACCGTTCTCTATTTTGAGGGATTCCATAGTTCTTTGCATTCAACACATCCCAAGAAAATGCATATCCGAGTTCATTAAAAACTTCTTGCATTTTCTTCCATGTTTTTCCGCCATCGTGGGATGTAACAGCCTTTACATTTTCATAAATAAAAACTTTGGGTTTTATTTCATCGATTAGGCGAGCATATTCGTAGAACAGCGTTCCTCGAGTATCGTCAAGACCGCGCTGCTTGCCAACGAGAGAAAATGATTGGCAAGGGCTTCCTCCGACAAACAGATCAACTTTTCCTCGATATTGAGTACCGTCTAAAAAAGCAACATTCCAATGAAAGTGTTCTTTTGGAACACTGTAATTCGCCATGTAGGATTGTTTTACTTTGTTGCGGCTTTCAAGTCCTTCATACAGACTATCAACGAGTTTTTTCTTGGCATTCCAATCATCTCCAAACACATTCAGCTCGCGTTGAACTTTTAGATAGTTTATTTTTTCGTGGAGTTGACTCGTGCGCTGAGAAAGGTCTTGAACTTTCCTGATGATTTTCTTTCCATCGTTTTTTTCAAGGAAATCATATGCCTGCTTCAACTGCGCGCTCACAATTTTCCAAGCTATTTTATCAGCACTGTTAAATTGGCCATTGCTTCCGAGCTTATCCAAGTCGTTATCTTTTTTGAAGTCATTGGCAATCTCTAAAATGGTCTGTAACGACTTAAACTTCTGTTGAGAAGCAGATCCTAACTTGAGATTAGAAACAAAGGAGGTGTATTCTTTTCTCCTGCCTGTAGCGATATCAGTCATTCCCAAAATGCATTGAAGGATATCAGTAACTAAGGATACACCGCTGGGTATTTCATCTAATTTTTTGCAGACAGTTGTATACTCCAGTTTTGCTTCTGACAACATACCTGCAAGTTGTTCTTTATATAGATCTTGGACAGCGTCATTGAACCGAATGGCACTTATTGTTTGGCTAAGTTGGTTCAGCTCTACCTGAATATCATCTATACTCATCCCGATAACCTTAGTAAGGATGTCTACATCTCCGTTATCGCAGGCAAAAACGATCTCATGGTCAAGATTCATTCTATCAAGCGCATGCTCAATTGCGCCAATCCCGCTGAAAACAGTTGCAATTCTAATCATACTTGTTCTCCAATTCCGGTCGACTTTTTGTATACAAATGCCGAGTTTTACTTTTCTTCAGTCTGTCCGGATCTCATCCAGGCATCTACTTCGCTGATTTTGAATTTCCATGTGCGACCAACTTTAATGCCGGGCATACCGCGTTTTTCTATCCACGACAATGCTGTGTCGCGAGTAATGCCGAGGTACTCGGAAATTTCTTTCATGGAACACCAGCGTTCTATCTGTTCATTTCCCATTTGATAATTCTCCTTCAGGCAGAGGTTATAAGTAGATGCAATATATTATATCGCAATTATCATGATTCTTCAATAGGATTTATGCCGAAACTTGCTGAATTTCATCAGAAAAGGCGCGTTTTTATCTAATTATTCAAATTGACTTTCTGCCGATATTGGCAAAAACTAAGCTGAATTTCATTGAAGAAAACTTGATATTTTGCCGATGATATGCTATACTATCCGTGTGCAGAAAGTGAGGGATCTCTATGAAATATATTTCTGTCGCGGAAACGGCGAAAAGGTGGGGCGTTTCCGAACGCAGCGTGCGAGGGTACTGCGCCGAAGGAAAAATCGACGGTGCATTTCTGACCGGAAAGACATGGAACATACCCGAAACCGCGGAGAAGCCCGATCGCATTAACAAGAAAACCGATACACCAAAGACCCTTCTTGAGGTGCTGAAGGCCGAGAAAGCGGCGAAGCTGCACGGCGGCATTTATCATAAAATCCAAATCGATCTGACCTATAACTCCAACCACATGGAGGGCAGTCGCCTTACCCACGATCAGACGCGCTATATCTTTGAGACGAACACCATCGGCGCATCGGACGGGGCGGTCAAGGTTGACGATGTGGTCGAGACCGCCAACCATTTCAAGTGCATTGATATGGTGATCGACAATGCCAATTATGCTCCGAGCGAGGCGTTCATCAAGCAGCTACACGCCGTTCTGAAAAACGGAACTTCCGATTCACGCCTCGATTGGTTTGCCGTCGGGGATTACAAGAGACTGCCCAACGAGGTCGGTGGTATGGACACAACTGCGCCGGAGAATGTCGGTGCTGAAATGAAGAAGCTGCTTGCCGAGTACAACGCCATTGAGGGCAAAACCTTCGACGATTTGCTTGACTTTCACTACCGCTTTGAGCGCATCCATCCGTTCCAGGACGGCAACGGCAGAGTCGGGCGCCTGCTCCTTTTCAAAGAATGTCTGCGGAACAGCATCGTGCCGTTTATCATCGAGGACGACATCAAGATGTTCTACTACCGAGGCTTGAAGGAATGGCAGAACGAGCGCGGCTACCTGCGTGATACTTGTCTATCTGCACAGGACAGATTTAAGAAGTATTTGGACTATTTCCGAGTACCGTATGACCAATAAGCAAATCCGCCCCTGTGCGATACAGAGGCGGATTACTTTTTCGTAATAAACCCGTGCGTCTATGCCGTAAAAATGTAGAATTTTCAATGTGTTTTCGGGTGTTGCTCTCACTTCCGTATCACGCTTCCGGACCAAAAGTAAAAGAAGCGCTCATAAGAGCGCTTCTTTTTTTGCTCCGCCGCGCGGTGGGATTTGAAGGGCGCGGCACAGAGAACAGCCCGGTGGGCTGTTCGACCGCGCCACCGCTCCGCCCGCAGGCGGGCAAATCCCACCCCCGCAACCAAAAGTAAAAGAAGCGCTCATAAGAGTGCTTCTTTTTTTGCTCCGCCGCACTTTTCAAAAATGCCGTCCATTTTCCATAATCGGATAGACTTTTGCCGACTTCATTTGATAAAGCACAGATGTTTTGCAGCTTGCTCGCCATTTGATTTCACCTCCAAAAATATATTTTTGACTATGCTGTTTATCTTTTTCGATAGACACATATTTTGTGCAAGTCTGACCGTTATGAAATTCCGTATACGGACACATAGGCTCGTGCGGATCAAGCTTCAATGCGTCCGCGCCTGTTTTGCAGTTCGGGCATAATTGTTTTTATTGTCATTCATTTTTTATCGTTCCTTTGCTATTCTTTTTTGGCGGTGTAACATATCTATTGTAATCCTACAAGATTCTGTCGAAATGCGCGAAAAATCCTCTTTACAAATCGAAAAGACTGTGCTATAATAGTGAAGAATAGCCGTGATCGGAGACAAGTAGATCGTTTCCCCGCGAAAAGAGAGCCGACGGACGGTGCAAGTCGGACACGGGAGCGCGTCGAATACACTTCGTGAGCTTTGTGCCGAAGGCAAAATTTTTGCTGTGTAAGACACAACGGGTGCGCCCGTTACTGCGCGAGAGATCGGCGCGCCCGCGCGCTTCGGTCTTTGCAAAGGTCGGCTTTTTTTAAAAAGGTCGGCGAAGTTGAGGTGGTACCGCGCTGATTCGCCCTCTGTTGAAAAAAACAGAGGGCTTTTTTGTTTTCCGAAAAACGCTTGTTTTTATTGAATTTTTATTCTATAATGAAGAGGAAAAGACTATGCCCATTACCGAATTTCTCGAACGAAACGCCCGCGAATTCCGCGACGAAACGGCTCTTGTGGAGATCAATCCCGAATTCAAGCCCGAAAGCCGCATTACATGGCGGGAATATTCGCTTATGCAGCCCGAGCCGGGCGAGCCGCTTCGCCGCGAGCTTACCTGGGGCGATTTTGACAAAAAAGCCAATCGCTTTGCCAATCTTCTTTTGTCCCGCGGATTAAAGCGCGGCGACAAGGTTGCGATCCTGATGATGAATTCCATCGAATGGCTTCCCGTTTATTTCGGCATTTTGAAAGCCGGCGGCATTGCCGTCCCGCTCAATTACCGTTATACCGCCGAGGAAATAAAATACTGTCTCGGCAAAGCCGATGTTTCGATTTTGATCTTCGGTCCGGAATTCACGGGTCGAATCGAGGAGATCTGCAACCGTATCCCCGATGTAAAGCAGCTGTTTTACGTCGGAGAAGACTGTCCGACCTTTGCCGACTGCTTCGAAAACTTTATCGTCTACTGCTCGTCGCACAAGCCCGATCTTACCATCACCGACGAGGACGACGCGGCGATCTATTTTTCGTCGGGAACAACGGGCTTCCCCAAGGCGATCTTACATAAGCACCGCAGTCTTATGCATGCGGCGCTCGTCGAGCAGAAGCACCATTTGCAAACCCACGACGATGTGTTCCTCTGCATTCCGCCGCTGTATCACACGGGCGCGAAAATGCACTGGTTCGGAAGCCTTATCTCGGGCGGAAAAGCGGTCATTTTAAAGGGTACGCGTCCCGAATGGATTCTCCGCGCCGTCTCCGAAGAGCACTGCACCATCGTCTGGCTTCTTGTGCCGTGGGCGCAGGATATTCTCGATGCTATCGACGCGGGAAAGATCGATCTTTCAAAATATTCTCTTTCGCAGTGGCGGCTGATGCACATCGGTGCGCAGCCCGTCCCGCCGAGCCTTATCAAGCGCTGGCTTGCCGTTTTCCCGCATCACCAATACGACACGAATTACGGGCTGAGCGAATCCATCGGTCCCGGATGCGTCCATTTGGGTCTTGACAACGTCGACAAAGTCGGCGCGATCGGAAAAGCGGGCTACGGCTGGCAGGTGAAGATCGTCGACGACAAAAACGAGCCGATAAAGCAAGGTGAGGTCGGCGAGCTTTGCGTCAAAGGACCGGGTGTCATGACCTGCTATTACAAAGACGAAAAAGCAACCGACGAGGTTTTGAAGGACGGCTGGCTTTATACCGGCGACATGGCGACCGAGGATGAGGACGGATTCATTTATCTTGTCGACCGCAAAAAAGACGTGATCATTTCGGGCGGCGAGAATCTTTATCCCGTTCAGATCGAAAACTTTATCCGCAAAATGGACGCGGTCAAAGACGTTGCCGTGATCGGACTGCCCGATCACCGTCTCGGCGAGGCGGCGGCTGCCATTATCGAAGTCAAAGAAGGGTATGCGCTCACGGAAGAGGAAGTAAACGAATTTTGCGAAGAGCTTCCCCGTTACAAGCGCCCGCGGCACATTATTTTTGCCGACATCCCCCGCAATCCCACCGGCAAGATCGAAAAGCCCAAGCTTCGCGAGATCTACGGCGGCAGCAAGCTTGTGGCTCAACAAAACCGCGCCTAACGGCGGGTATTGCCGCGAAATACGAATTTCGGTGGTCGAAATTCGATTTCGCCCTACCCTTGTTATGTCGGTAAAAATTTGGCTTACCCATGTTATGCCGACACAGATTTTTGAAGTGTACCCAAGAATGAGTTTAGGATCAAGCCCCACACTTCCGCGAAGCGGAAGTGACTTAAAGGGCTTGCGGGGTGTCGCCCCTGCGGGGAGTGTTGCCGCGAAATAGGATTCTGATGGTCAGAATCCCATTTCGCCCTACCTTTGTCATGTCGATTAAAATTTGGCTTACCCGTGTTATGTTGACATAAAATTTCGATGCGCAACAGAGCCTTCCCCTCGAGGGGAAGGTGTCGCCGACAGGCGACGGATGAGGTGCCGCCCACGCAGTAGGCGCGGGCGGAGGCGCAACGGCAATTTGTGCTGACACGTCCCCAAGCGCACTTTTCATCGCAAGTAAAATTTCTCCCACATTCTCCGCAAGAACGGACATCCGCTTTGCCGTTTTCCTTATATTGTTCTTAATTTCCACGATATTTCCACGATATTTCCACGATTCTCACGAAAGGAACCGATATCCCATGAAACAATTGCTTCTCGGAAACGCCGCCGTTGCGCGCGGCGCTTATGAAGCCGGAGTACGGGTCGTTGCCTCGTATCCCGGAACCCCCTCGACCGAAATCACCGAATGTATGGCGACGTATGACGCAAATGAAGTCTATGTCGAATGGTCGCCCAACGAAAAGGTCGCGGCGGAGGTCGCCATCGGTGCGTCGATCGGCGGCGCACGCGCCATGTCGTGCTGCAAGCACGTCGGTCTGAATGTTATGGCAGACCCCGTTTTCACCATGAGCTATATCGGAGTTAACGGCGGACTTGTTTTCTGCGTCGCCGACGATCCCGGTATGCATTCCTCCCAAAACGAGCAGGATTCGCGCCATTACGCGAAAGCGTCCAAGATCATGATGCTCGAGCCGTCCGATTCGGGCGAATGCAAAGAGTTCACCCGTCTTGCCTTTTCGCTTTCCGAACAGTTCGACACGCCCGTCCTTCTGCGCCTTTCGACCCGCGTTTCCCATTCGCAAAGTCTGGTCGAGCTTTCCGACCGCGCGGATGTTCCGCTTAAGGAATACGAAAAGAACATCGAAAAATTCGTTATGATGCCCGCCTGTGCGAAAAAGCGTCATGTCGAGGTCGAAAAGCGCACTGCGGCGCTCCGCGCCTTTGCCGAGGAAACCGATCTTAACAAAATCGAAGACAACGGTTCAAAGATCGGCGTAATTTCGGCGGGCATTGCCTATATGTACGCCAAAGAAGCGCTGGGCGACCGCGTGAATTACTTAAAGCTCGGCATGGTCTATCCGCTTCCCGAAAAGCTTATCCGTGATTTTGCCGCAAAATGCGACAAGGTCTACTGTATCGAAGAGCTTGACCCGATTCTCGAAGAGCATTGCCGTTCGCTCGGCATTTCGGTCATCGGAAAGATCTCAAACCCCGACGATTTTTCGCTGCTCGGCGAATATACGCCCGCGATGATCAAAAAAGCGGTCTTCGGTGAGACTTCTCCCGAGGGAGCGGCGCTTTCCGAGCCGATTCCGGTTCGTCCCCCCGTTATGTGCGCGGGCTGTCCGCACCGCGGAACGTTTTATGTGCTGAAAAAGCTCGGACTTACCGTCTCGGGCGATATCGGCTGTTATACGCTGGGCGCCGTTGCGCCGCTTGCCTCGGTCGATACGACCGTCTGCATGGGCGCGTCGGTCAGCGCCGCTCTCGGCATGGCAAAAGCGCGCGGAAAAGAATTTAACAAAAAGCTCGTATCGGTCATCGGCGACTCGACCTTTATGCATTCGGGCATTACGGGTCTTGTCGACATCGTGTATAATAAAGGCGCCAACACCGTTATCATTCTCGACAACTCCATCACGGGCATGACCGGACATCAGGACAACCCGACGACGGGCAAGACCATCCGCGGCGAAGCGACAAAGCAGGTCAATCTCCTTTCCCTTTGCAAAGCTGTCGGCGTGGAGCGCGTGGTCGTCTGCGATCCGTTTGACGTGAAGAAATTCGAACAGGTCGTAAAAGAAGAGGTCGCCGCCGACGAGCCGTCGGTCATCATCGCACAGCGCCCGTGCGCCCTTTTGAAAACCGTAAAATACACGGGGCATTGCAAGATCGGCGACAACTGCCGCAATTGCAAAATGTGCATGAAGCTCGGCTGTCCCGCCATTTCGGTTCGGGAGGGCAAGGTCGTAATCGATAAAAATCAGTGCAACGGCTGCGGACTTTGCGTGAATGTATGTCCCTTCGGAGCAATTGCAAAGGAGGAGAACTGAATTATGACAAAGAATATTATGATCGTCGGTGTCGGCGGACAGGGAACATTGCTTGCCAGCCGCATTTTGGGCAACGCCGTCATCGCGCTCGGAAAAGACGTAAAGGTCTCCGAGGTTCACGGTATGAGCCAGCGCGGCGGAAGCGTTGTGACTTATGTAAAATTCGGCAATAAGGTTTATTCGCCCATCATCGACAAAGGCGAAGCCGACATCGTGCTTGCTTTCGAATTGCTCGAAGCCTATCGTGCGCTTCCCTTTGTAAAAGAGGGCGGAAAAATGATCTTGAACTCGCAGAAGATCAATCCCATGCCCGTGATCACGGGCGCGGCGCAGTATCCGGCGGATATTGAAAAGAAGATCGCCGAGAAGGTCGATCTCACCGCCGTCCCGGCGCTGGAGCTTGCCGAAAAAGCGGGAAATGCCCGTGCGGTCAACGTCGTTTTGATCGGCGTTATGGCAAAGAATACCGATATTCCGTACGAACATTGGGTCGAAACGATCAAAAAAACCGTACCCGCCAAATTTTTGGATGTAAACCTCGCCGCCTTCGACCTCGGCTTTTTCTTGCCGTGAAATGCGAATTCCGCCGCTGCGCGGAGCAGTTGCCGCGAAATACGAATTTCGGTGGTCGGAATTCGATTTCACACCTACGGTGGGTATTGCCGTGAAGCTTGCATTCCGATGGTCGGAATGCAACTTCGCCCTACCTATGTTGTGTCGATAAAAATTTGACTTGCTCATGTTATGTTGACATAGAATTTTGATGCGCACCAAGGAACAAAGCTTGGGTCAAGCCTTCTCGAAGGCTTGCGGGGCGTCGGGGCAGAGCCCCGACTTGCGTCCGCAGAGCGCAGGAGGAGTGAATTTTCATACCGCGAAGCGGCATGAAAAGAGAGGGACCCTCGCGGCGATTACAATCGCTTTGGGGTCCCTCTGAAAGAAATTTCTCTTCGGAGAAATTTCTTTGAAAAGTCCGAGAGGACTTTTTGTCACCGTTAGGTGACATGCCCGCGAGAGCGGACATCTGCGGAAGCATAACTCCGTGTTATGTCGGCAGAATTTAAATGCGCGCCGAAGGCGCGGGCGAATGCGCAATAACAAGTTGGTTGACATAACCACGAACGCACTTTCACCGCACCACACAAATTTCACCTCACCGAGAATTTTTACTGCGGCTCGCCCGCTTCACGGGCGCACGGCAACATTTCATCGCAGATGAAATTTGCTACACTTCACGGAGCGATGTGTTACATCCGTCACGGCTTCGCCGTGCCACCTTCCCCACTTGATCGAAGATCACAGTGGAACTTGAACCGAAGGTCACAGTGTATCGAGGGGAAGGCTTGGTGTCAGCTTATTCTCAAAATACAGACACTTAACTGCCCGTGTCGATTCGGCAAAAAATTGCCCCAATCACGTTATGTTGACATAAAATTTCGATCCGTACCAAGGAACAAAGCTTGGGTCAAGCCTTCTCGAAGGCTTGCGGGTGTCGGGGCAGCGCCCCGGGCAGCGCCCCGAGCAGCGCCCCGACGTGCCTGTGTGCCGATCTTCTCCTTACCGAACCCGATTATTTCCCGCGCAAACCATAAAATTTTAACCCTTTACGGAGGTCGTTCGTATGATCTACAATCCCAAAATCGAAACCATGCCCCGCGAGGAATTGAAAAAATTGCAAAGCGAACGGCTGGTAAAACAAGTTGCGCGTATGTATGAGCGCGTAAAATGCTTTCATGATCGCATGGACGAGCAGGGAATCAAGCCGTCCGATATCAAAAGCATCGACGATCTTTCGCGTCTTCCTTTTTCCTATAAAAAGGACTTGCGCGACTATTATCCCTACGGACTTTTTGCCGAACCCATGGACAATATCGTGCGGGTTCACGCCTCGTCGGGTACGACGGGCAAACAGATCGTCGTCGGATATACCGAAAAGGATCTGGACGATTGGGCGGGTACGGTCGCGCGCAGTCTTTCGGCGGCGGGAGCGGATAAACATTCGTTTATCCAAAACGCCTTCGGCTACGGCTTTTTCACGGGCGGCTTCGGAATTCATGACGGCGCGCGCAAGCTCGGCTCGACCGTGATCCCGATCTCGGCGGGCAACACGCAGCGCCAGATCAATACCATGGTCGACTTCGGCTCGACCATCCTCACCTGTACGCCGTCGTATGCCATGTATCTCGCCGAAGCGGTCGCCGAGGCGGGCGTCCGCGACAAACTGCATCTGAAAGCGGGCATCTTCGGCGCCGAACCGTGGACCGAGGATATGCGCCATGCCATTGAAGAAGGACTGGGGATCAAAGCCTATGATATTTACGGGCTTTCCGAAATTCAGGGTCCCGGCGTTTCGTATGAATGCGAATATCAATGCGGTATGCACATCTGCGAGGACTTGTTTGTCGCCGAGATCATCGACCCCGACACGGGCGAGGTGCTTCCCGAGGGGGCAACGGGCGAGCTTGTCTTTACGACGCTTGCCAAAGAGGGCTTCCCCGTTATCCGTTACCGCACCCGTGATATCTGCTCGCTGATCTATGAGCCGTGCCGCTGCGGCAGAACGCATATCCGTATGCGCAAGCCGCAGGGACGAAGCGACGATATGCTTATCATCCGCGGCGTCAATGTCTTCCCGTCGCAGATCGAAGAGGTGCTCTTAAAGGTCGGCGGCAAGGTCACGCCGAATTATCAGATCGTCATCGATCGCGTCAACAATACCGATACGCTGGATATCAACGTCGAAATGAGCGAACAGTTCCTGCACGATGAAGTGAAATCCATCGAGCGCATGGAAAAAGCCATCGTCGATCAGCTGCGCAGCGTTCTCGGAATCGGCGCAAAGGTACACCTTGTCAACCCGAAATCCATTGAGAGAAGCGAAGGCAAGGCAAAACGCGTCATCGATAACCGCAAACTGCATTGAGCTTTCGTGAGCATAAACATAAACATAAAGATAAGCGCCGACCCGCATGGGTCGGCGCTCTTTTTTATCGACCGCACCTACGGCGAGTATTTCGCGGTAACACTCACCGGGTAACACTCACCGTAGGTGTGCCGACACAACATGGATAATGTGAAAATGAATTCCGACCATCGGAATTCATTTTCACGGCAACTGCGGCGCCGCCGGGCGCTAAAGGGCGGTTTGAGTGTCGTTGGGATCGCCGTTGCGGGCAAGCTCGTATTCTTTCGACCAGTCAAGATCGCGGTACGCTTCTCCGCGCGGGTCGTTCTTTATAAAATCCATCAAAAGATCGAGCATTTCCACGGTCCACGTGTTGCGGTCGATCTGTGCCGTGGTGAACTTATTTTGCGCGATCATTTCAAAACCGAAATCGTCCTTGACGTGCGTTTTTGCCGCGCCGTCGACCACCTCGGCGACAAGATGACTCGGAATGAACAGCACGCCGCCGCCCGCACCGAACACAACGTCGCCCGGCAGGCAGACCGCGCCGCCGAACGACACGACGGAATTAAAGCCCGTCATGACAAAATCGCGAATCGGAGTCGGATCGATGCCGCGGTAATAAACCTGCACCTCGTCGATCTGCTTCATCTGCTCGACATCGCGGATCCCGCCCCAAATGACCGCACCGCCGTTCTTGGTTTTGGTTTTGATCGCCGTCGTCAAATTTCCGCCGAGGAACGTGCCCTTGTAGATCTTGTCGAACATATCGACCACCACAACGTCGTTTTCGACCAGAGAGTCGATCACCCACTGGTTGTAGTTTCCGTGCCGTCCCTCTTTTTCACCGACGGCAAACATCGTCTCATGCAGGTCGGGACGGGTCGGACAAAAAGCGCAGGTAACGGCGCGTCCGATCAGCTTTCTGCCGTCGTCGTGCAGAACATGAAGCGGATTCACCCCGCCGCCGACGAACTGGTTTTCATATCCCTTGACGAAAATCGGCTTCCAAACCTCCTCCAGCGTCATGCCGCGCAGCGCTTTCAGATACTTGTCTTCAACATACGGACGTCCGTCGGGCAGACGCTTTCCCTTCCATTGGGGGGTGAGGGCGATAATGTCTTCTTTCGAATTAAATCGCATGATGTCTCTCCTCTTTCGTATATGTTTTTCGAAAAATGGTTTATCCGCGAAGCTTCTTTAAAAATCCGTCCATCCGCTCGAGCGCCTGCTCCAGATGCTGTACCGAATAGGCATACGATACGCGGGCAAAGCCCTCGCCGCATTCGCCGAACGCCGTGCCGGGAACGATGGCGACGCCCGCCTCATGCAAAAGGCGTTCGCAGAAGGTCTCGGAATCCATGCCGTCCACGGCGATGTGCGGGAATTCGTAAAACGCGCCCTCCGGCTCGAAGCACGAAAGTCCCAGCGAACGAAAACCGTCGAGCAGCATAACACGGCGGCGGTTGTATTCCGCCTTCATATATTCAATGTCCTCGTCGCCGCGCTCCATCGCTTCGATGCCGGCAAACTGGCTTGCCGTCGGCGCACACATGATGCCGTACTGATGAATTTTGTACATTTGATTTACGATTTCCTTCGGCGCGCAAAGATATCCGAGCCGCCAGCCCGTCATCGCGTAGGCTTTGGAAAAGCCGCTGACAAGGATCGTCCGCTCGCGCATTCCGTCGATCGACGCGATGGAAACATGCTTTCTTCCGTAGGTAAGCTCGGCATAGATCTCGTCCGACAAAACGGCAACATTCGTGTCTCTCAATACGGCGGCAATCCCCTCCAGATCTTCTTTGGTCAGAATGGCGCCCGTCGGGTTGTTCGGGAACGGCAAAACCAAAAGCTTGGTCTTGTCGGTAATAGCTGCCTTTAATTCGGCGGGGGTGAGCTTGAAATTATTCTCCGCCTTGGTGTTGATAATAACGGGTTTTCCGCCGCAAAGCTCGACGATCGGCTCATAACAGACAAACGCGGGCTGAGGCAAAATGACCTCATCTCCGGGGTCGATGAGAGCGCGGAAGGAAACGTCGATTGCCTCGCTTCCGCCGACCGTGACGATGATTTCGTTTTCGGGATGATAAGAAAGGTCAAAGCGGCGCGCAAGATAATTTGAGATTGCCTCGCGCAAAGCGGGAAGACCGCTGTTTGCGGTATAATAGGTCTTATTGTTTTCGATACTGCGGATCGCCTGTTCGCTGATATGCCACGGGGTCGGGAAATCGGGCTGTCCGACGGTCAGCGAAATAACATCGTCCAGTCCCGAGAGCATATCGAAAAATTTGCGGATTCCCGAAGGCTTTATTTTGACGATCTTTCGGGAAAGCATATTGTCGTAATTTACCATGATCAGCAGCACTCTCCCCGTTCATCCTTGGGCTGTGCTTTGTAAATAACGCCCTTGTCCTTGTAACGGCGAAGGACAAAATGCGTTGCCGTCGACGTTACCGAGTCGAGCAGCGACAGCTTTTCGGCGACGAAAAGCGCCACCTCGCGCATGGTTCTTCCCTCGAGCATAACGGCAAGATCAAAGCCGCCCGACATAAGATAAACGCTCTTGACTTCGGGATACCGGCATATTTTGGCGGCAATTTCGTCAAATCCGCGGTCTCTTTGCGGAATGACCTTGATCTCGATGAGCGCGTCAACATATTCGCGGTCGGTCTTGTCCCAGTCGATCAGCGCGGTATATCCGACGATCGTACCGTTTTGTTCCAATGCGGCAAGTTCTTTTTTTATATCGCCCTCTTCTTTCTGAAGCATGGAGGAAAGCTCTTTGGGCGTGAGACGCCCGTCTTTTTCAAGCAGTTCGAGAATATTCATATTGGGTTCCTTTCCCGCCGCAAAGCCGTGCGGCGCGGTGTATTTTCGGCGTCCGTTATTCGGCGGCGCGGCGCTTTCTGCGCTCGGCGTCGCGCTTGCAGGCGCGTTCGTATTCTTCTTTTTCTTCATCGTTTGTCAAAATGAGCTCGGGCACGGGAATGGGCTTCCCGTCGTCCGAAAGCGCAACGAAAACGGAATAGGCGCGGTTGATAAGGCGCTGCGTGCCGTCGTCGTTTTCGACAAAGCACAAAACCTTGACCTCAAGAGAGGTCTTTCCCGCTCGCGTTACCACCCCCGTTGCGGTGAACAGCTCGCCCAAAAAGGCGGGCGCGATAAAATCGACCGAATCGATCGCCACCGTTGCCACCTTGGTGCGGCAAAAGCGCTTGGCACAAGCCGTCGCGACTTCGTCGATGCAATTCAGAAGAAAGCTCCCGAGAAGCCGCCCGTTGCCGTTGATGGTATAATACGGCAGGATCTGTGTGATCTCACTGCGGGTCTCGGCGGGAGTTTTTGCCGACATACGAAAACCTCCTTGATTTTAGGTAGATAAATCTATTATACCCTTATTTTCTCCATTTGTAAAGAGCAAAAAAAATACCCCTGCGGCGAGCGCCTGCGGCGAGCGTTTGCCGCCCCTGCGGGGAGCGGTTGCCGTGAAATTGAATTCTGATGGTCAGAATTCAATTTCACACTACCCGTGTTATGTTGACATAAGATTTTGATGCGCAATGAAGCCTTCCCCTCGAGGGGAAGGTGTCACATCACAAGTGATGTGAGAGAAATTTTGCCTGCGGCAAAATATTCCCGTGCGCCCCATGCGAAGCATGGGCGGATGCGCAGTAACAGGTTTTGCTGGCATAACATTAAGCGCACTTTTCGCCGCACCATGTAAAAATTCACCTCATCGAAATTTGTTGTTGCGGCTCCGCCTACTTAGTAGGCGGCACGGCAACATTTCATCGCAGATGAAATTTGCCACACTGCGCGTAGCGATGTGTTACTTCGCGAAGCGATGTGTTACTTCCACCGCTGACGCGGACCCCTTCCCCTCGCAACACTTGACCTTCGGTTCAAGTTGCACTGTGATCTTCGATCAAGTGCGGAAGGCTCTGTTACGCATCTAACCCCCATGTCAACACAACAAAACTCTTTCCGACAGAGCAAAGCGAAAGGTACTCCCCCAAAAAACACCCTAAAAAAGCAAGAAAGGATCGACTCATGCTGAAAATCTTCCACACCGCCGACGTGCATTTGGACGCGCCGTTTTCTTTATCCGATCCCGCCGAGGCGGAGAAACGCCGCACGTGGCTTCGCAGCGCTTTTTGTTCGATGATCCATGCCGCCAAGCGCATAGAAGCCGATGTATTTTTGATCTCCGGCGATCTTTTCGAATCAGGCTTTGTCACCAAGGATACCGCGGCGCAGGTCTTGCGTGAGATCGAATCGTTTTCGTCCTGCCGCTTTTTCATCACACCCGGCAATCACGACCCGTATGATGAAGCCTCACCGTACAAATTGCTCTCGTTTCCGCAAAATGTTTCGATCTTTACCGAAGAAAAACCGACCTATTTTGATATCCCCGAGAAAAACGCGCGCATTTACGGACACGCCTATCTTTCAAAAGAAATCCCCGACGGGCTGTTTTCGGGCTTTCATGTCGAGGATGAGAACAAGATCAATATTCTCATGGCGCACGGCTTTGTCGACATGCCGCAAAGCACGTGCAATGTTCTGATGAAAAGCGATATTGAAAAAAGCGGGCTGGATTATATCGCGCTCGGACACGTTCACACCCACGGCGGTTTTGAACAGGCGGGCAAAACAGTCTATGCCTACAGCGGCTGTCCCGTCGGGCGAAGCTTTGACGAATGCGGTTATAAAGGCGCGGTCGTCGGAAGTATTGTCAAAGAAGGCACGACCGCCGACTGTCGGCTTTCGATGATCAAGACCTGTGACAAACGCTTCGAACAGCTTCGAATCGATCTTTCGGGCGCAAAAAGCACCGGTGAAGCCCTTTCGCGCATCGAAGAAAAAGCGGCGGGATACGGTGAGGATACGGCGCTGCGCGTCACAACGGAGGGGATCATTTCACCCGACGTGAGCCTGACCGAGGACGAGCTTCGCCGCACGCTTCGGTTGCCTTTTTATCTTGAATGGAACGACAGCACCGTCCCGCTGCTCGACATCGAACGGCTGAAAAACGACCCGACGGTGCTCGGCGCGTTTTATCGGCAATTGGAAGAAAAACTCCTGTCCGACGACCCCGCCGTGCGCAAAACCGCCTCTCTTGCCCTCCGTTACGGTCTTTCCGCCCTCTCCCGCGCCTAACTAACCCCTGCGGGGGGCGTTGCCGCGAAATAGAATTCCGATGGGTTGTGCTCGACGTTAGCTCACCATAACACGGATAATGTGAAAAGGGATTCCGACCGGCGGAATCCCTTTTCACG
>URJL01000035.1 GCA_900548115.1 uncultured Eubacteriales bacterium | reverse complement strand
CCGACTCAACGTCACGGGTGTTCTTAACGGTCAGAACCTGATCGAAGTAAGCGGGCGTAAGGTTCTTTGCGCCCTGGAACGCCATTTCTTCGAGAACCGCACCGGTCATTTCGAGGTTTGCATTGGTAACGGGGATGTAAGTAAGAGCCGTCATGTTGGACGAACGGTTCTGATATTCGCTGTCCGCATCCCATTTCGGGTACGGGAGGATACCGAAGTCGAATTCGGTCTCGGAGAATCCCGTGATGCCGCCCATGAAAGTGTCTTTAAACATAGCTCTGCCCTCGGTAAAGATGTTGATCTGTCCCGAATAATCCGATGCTTCGGCAAGCGCCTTCTTGCCGTCGGCAAAGAGATCGACGATTCTTCCGTAGATCTCGTGTGCTTCGTCAACGTTCTGATTCAGGATCGGCATGTTGTCGGCGTCCTTTTCAAGAGGCGAGAAGCCCGAGGAAACAAGGAGCGCATACGAAAGCTCGTACGTCCAGCCGACAAGACCCCACTGGTCGTCCTCCTTGGTCATCTGACCGTCGCCGTTCAGGTCCTTTGCGCCCTTTGCGACAAGCTCTTCGAACTTATCCCAAGTCCACGTGCCGTCGAGAACGTCCTGGTAAGGATATTCAAGACCGAGCTCGTCAAAGATCTGCTTGTTGAACACGAGGCAGTCGATCGAGTCGATGTAACGGGCATAGTCGCCGGTCATTACATAAACCTTGTCGCCGAAGCAGAGATCCTTCGTAATGTTCTGGTACCACCATTCTTCCTCAAGGTCAATGTAAGGCAGCGTGTTCCAGTCGACGAAGTACCGTTCAAGTGTCATCTGAGGCATACCGTTGTGCTGAACGTGCATAAAGGCATGATAGGTCGTGTCGTTTGCTTCGATGAGCGAGCGGAACTGCGCCGTTGCCTCGGACTGTCCTCCGCCGGTCGCGTCGTAACCGCCCTTTACGATGTTGAGCGTAATGCCGAAGCGGTCTTCAACATTCAGATTGTCGTTGTAAACGGTGTCGTTTACGATGTCGGAGGTCTCCTCCTCGGCATACATGGACTGACCGGTCGAGCCGATCAGAATGCTGAAGGTCTCGCCGTCAAACTTTACATCGGCGGGAACGTTCGGGCTGTGGTCGCCTTCAAGAGGATCGGTATCCTCGGGCTGATCGACGTTTTCTTCGCCCTGCTTTTCATCATCGTTTCCTCCCGTCGGCTTTTCGTCCTTCTTACACGAGGTGAGAAGTGCCGAAGCGGAAAGGGTTGCCGCCAAAAGAACGGCAAGAGCAGATTTTGCTTTCATAAGGTTCTCCTTTTTGTTTTTCGGCGCAGAACCGCGCCGTTATTCATGTACAGTGTACATTATACACAAATTTGCCCGAAAAAGCAAGAGCTTTTCGGGCAAATTTCGGAATAAACAGTATAAAATTTCGCACAAAGTCGTGCTTTTTGCTTTATTTTGCCGCGAGCGTCTCCATAAGGGCGGCAAAACGGACGGCGCGCTCGTGTGCGTTTTCGAAAAATTCCTCCACGCTCCACTTTGCGTACCCGTCGTGTGTGTGACGTTCGGGCTTGTTTTGACGCGTAAGCTCAAAGGTCAAAGGATTCGTAAAGCCTACCTTTAAAAGGCGGTCGGCAATGCCGTTCCAATCGGCGACGCCGTCAAAGGGCAAAACGTGCGAATCGTCGAGCCATGTGATCTCCTCGCCCGTCACGCCGAAATTGTCGTTCAGATGGGTCGAAACAAGCTTGTCGCCGTAAAGCGCCATCATGTCCTTGGCGCGGTTATAGCAAAGCTCGTGTCCCGTGTCCCAGCAGAAGCCGAGGCTTTCGCAATCGGCAAAACGATTCATGATCGCCGCAAGATATTCCTCGCCCTCGGTGTTCTCAAAGGCGATTTTCACCTTTTTTTGAATGCCGTATTCCATCAGCGGCGCAAGGCGCGAAAGTCCCGCTTCGGTCGGTGTGTGGTCGAGAAAGCCGATGAACGCATGGCACACCAAAACGGGAATTTCAAAATCGACACAGCAGTCGACGCACTGCTTTAAAACCGAGATCGTCTCGTCGCCCGCCGGGTCGTTTTCCTTCCAGATTGTGTGCATGGTCACGAACGGCGCGTGAAGCGACGGCATGAAAAGCCCCGCCTTGTCCAGTGCGCGCGCGGCGCGATAGATTTTCTCTTTTTCGTCCCAGACCAAAAATACGCCGTCAAAGCCGACTTTTTTCAGACAGGAAGCCATTTCCTCGGGGGTCTTGAAATCCCCCGTGTCGTTGATACACAAAGAAACCATTTTTGTTTCCTCCTCATTATTACGGAATTGTTCCTATTCGAAGATCAAATTCACAGACGCAAAAGAATTCCGACCGCCGCGCCCGCGGCGATGAAAAGCACGGGGTGCAGTCGATTAAAACGAAAATACAGCGCCGTCAGCACGGCGAAAACGCAAAGTGCGGGCGCAAACGGAATCGACGCGCCGTCGGGCGACAGGCGAAAGAGCGCGCTTTGATACACCACGACCATCGCGCCGCCGATCAGCCCCGCCACGGCGGGACGAATCCCGTAAAAGGCGCTTTTTAAAAGCGCGCTGTCGCGAAAACGGGTTAGCACCTTGGAAACAAGGCAGATCACGACGATGGCGGGACACAAAATGCCCAACGTCGCGATGATCCCGCCGAGAATTCCGAAGGGCACGCCGCCGTAAGAAAATCCCGAGCGGTAGCCCGCATAGGTCGCCATGTTGATGCCCACGGGTCCCGGGGTCGATTCCGAGACCGCGATCATGTCGGAAAGCTCCTCGACCGTAAACCACGGATAGCGCTCGGCGATCCGCCGCAAAAAAGGGATCGTTGCGAGTCCGCCGCCGACCGAGAACAGACCGACCTTGAAAAATTCGTAAAAGAGAAGAAGAAAGGTCATGTTATTTTTCCCCCCTTCCTGTTTTTCTTCGGTCGTCCTTGCCCTTTTTCCGAGTAAAGACTGTTTGCGAAAGGATTCCGCAAAGCGCGGCGAAAAGGACGGCAAAAACAGGGGATACCGAAGTAAACGCCGTGAGCGCAAACGCGCCGAGCGCGAGAAGCGCGCACAAAATGTCCGAGACGCTTTTGCGCAAAAGCCCGAAGATCGTCACCGTGACGAGCGCGCAGACGGCGACGCGGATTCCCGCCAGCGCATGGGAGACGACGGGATTGTCGGCAAAAGAACGAAGCAGAGCCGCGATGAGCGTGATGATGATGACCGACGGCGTGACGACGCCGATCGTTGCCGCAATCGCGCCCGAGACGCCCTTGTGCCGATAGCCGACAAAGGACGCCGTGTTGACGGCGATGACCCCGGGCGTGCATTGCGCGACGGCGTAATAGTCGAGGATGTCCTCCTCGCAGCACCACTTTTTCTTTTCGCAAAGCTCTCTTTTGAATAGAGGAAGCATGGCGTATCCGCCCCCGAACGAGACGGCGCCGATGCGGGCGAAGGTGAAGAAAAGATCGAGATAAAGATTCATAAGGACTCCGAAAATGAAATTGGAAAGGGAAGTTATATCGGTGGCGGACGGGAGACCGCGTGAGCGGTGAATGTAACACATCGCTGCGCGAAGTAACACATCGCGAAGCGAAGTGTGGCAAATTTCATCTGCGATGAAATGTTGCCGTGCCGCCTACGGAGCAGGCGGAGCCGTAATAACCCGTTTCGGTGAGGTGAAATTCCATGTATATTTGTGAAAGTACGCTTGGATTTGTGTCAGCAAAACCTGTTACTGCGCATCCGCCCGCACCTACGGTGAGTGTTGCCGCGAAATACGAATTTCGGTGGTCGAAATTCGATTTCGCATTACCTTTGTTATGTTGAGGTGAAATATTGATGCGCACGCCACCTTCCCCTCGAGGGGAAGGTGGCGTGCGAAGCACGTCGGATGAGGTGCCGCCTACGAAGTAGGCGGAGCCGTCACGACAAATTTCGATGAGGTGGAATTTTGTGTACCGTCGTGAAAGGTACGATTGATGTTATGTCAACACAAATTGCTGTTGCGCATTCGCCCATGCTGAAGGCATGGGCGCACCTCATCCGTCACTTCGTGACACCTTCCCCTCGAGGGGAAGGCTTTAAAGGGAGCAAGCCTTTAAGTTCACTTCTTTTAAGAAGAAAAACACTCCTTGTCACACCGCCGTTTCCAGCGCATTATGCTTTTTCCAAACGCCGCTGAAATAGAAATATGCCGCAAGCCCCGCGCTTATGATCCAGCCGATGGGCCACGACCACCACACGAGGGTGATATCGGAAATGCCGAACAGCCAAAAGCCGAACGCATTCGCCAGAACCGCGCGCAAAACAAGATCGGCAAAGGTCGAGACCGTGTAATACAGAATAGCCGCCGCGCCGCGCGTTACGCCGTCGCAGACGAGCTTTATCGAGACCGCAAAATAAAACGGCGCGACGATGCGCAAAAAGAGGCTGCCCGCCGCCAGCGCATCGGGACTGATGTTTTTGACAAAAGCCGAAATCAAAGCGGGCGCGGCGGCGACGTACAGCGCCGTGAACAAAAGCGCGATGCCGACCGTGATCAGAAGCGCGGCGCGAAAGCCTTCTTTGATGCGTTCATGCTTTTTCGCCCCGATATTCTGCGCGGTGAACGCCGAAATACCGCCCGACATGGTGGTAAAGCAGGTGACGGCAAAGGTGTTGATCTTGATCGCGGCGGAATATCCCGCGATTGCCGCCGAGCCGTAGGCGTTGACGACATTCTGCACGAACATATTGCCGACCGAAACACAGCTCTGCTGGATAATGGCGGGAACGGCAAGACGGGCGATCATCGAGAGCATATCCCACGAAAAAACCGAAAAAGCCTCGCTTTCGATCTTTTTTACCCGTTTTAACAGCGTGATAAGCGCCAAAACCGCCGCGATTCCCTGCGCCGCAAAGGTCGCCCACGCAACGCCGGCAACGTCCAGATGCAGATAACGGACAAAAATATAATCGAGCACCACGTTTCCGACCGATGAAAAGATCAGAAAATACAGCGGCGTTTTCGAGTCGCCCAGCGCCGTAAAGACGCCGTTGCAAACGTTATAGATCATCAGAAACGTCATGCCGTAGATGTAAATATCGAGATACTCCGCCGCGTCGGCATACACGTTCTGCGGCGTGCTGATCATAGTCAGCATCGGGCGGCAGAGAAACGCACCGAGCACCGTCAAAAGCACGCTCGTTACAACCGAGGTGATGAGCGTCGTGTAAACGGCGCATTTCATTTTTCCGATGTTTTTTGCCCCGAACAACTGCGATACCACGACCGAACAGCCGTTGTTCAGCCCCACGGCGATCGCCATATAGATCATGGTGATGGGATACGAAGCGCCAACGGCGGCAAGGGCGTCCTCACCGTTTGCGGCAAATTTGCCGACGATCACGCTGTCGGCAATGCTGTACATCTGCTGAAACGCCACGCTTAAAAACAAAGGGAGCGTGAAGAGCAAAAGGACCTTGAACGAATTGCCTTTTGTCATATCCTGTGTCACGAAAATTTTCCTCGCTTTCCTGCTTTTCTGCGCTCCGCATTTTTACGGAGTCTGATTCAACACTTCGGATTTTGCCTTTTGAATTTCAAAGCTTCCGGGCGAACAGCCCTCGATCCGCTTGAAGGTGCGGATGAAATTGGCATAATCGTTAAATCCCGCCAAAACGCAGGTCTCCTTTACCGAATGACCGAGATACAAAAGCTTTTTCGCTTCGGCGATCTTGCGCAGAATGATATAGTTGTTCAAGGTTATGCCGGTTTCCGCTTTAAATACCTTATTGAGATAATCCTCGTTGACGTAAAGGCTGGACGCAATGGCAAGCACGCTGATCCTGCGGAAATGCTTTTCGATATAACCGAGCGCTTTGTCCGACCAGCTTTCGGGGACGGCGCTGTGATCCGCCATGCCCTCACAGCGGGCAAATTCTCCCCGCGCGAACGCCAAAATTTCGAAGAGCTTGGAATACAAAAGAAGCTCGTTGTGCGTTTCGTCGAGACGCTCGTATTCGCGAATATGCATCATGAATTTCTGGTGTTTTTCGTCCGAAAGGCTTACCTTTCGCGGATATTTCGTGCCGATCTGATCCATCCACGAAAGCGAGCTGTTCATCTGCGGCATGGCGTTGACCGACGAAATAATCTCGTCGTCGATGTGGATAACGCAGCGCTCATACGGAACGCCGCTTTCCGCGACCAGCTTGTGGATGTGCGTTTTGGGAATAACAAACAGATCGTGCGGATCGCACTCATAAAACTCGTTCTCGATAAAAAAGCTTTTGCCGCCGCTGATATTGTAATAAATCTCGTAATGATAATGCAGATGCGGCACGGTGACAAATTGGTTCACATCCACGCTGTGAAGCACCGATACGGCAAGCCGATTGTCGCGGAAGATCTCTCTTTTTTCGTTCATGATACACTCCGAAAACGCAATATTTCACCCCAAAGTATAGCACATTTGTGCAGTTCGGTCAAGGGCAAAAGAAGATTTTCGACAAAAACTCCCCCTTCGTTTCAAGCCAGACCTTGAAACGAAGGGGGAATCTTATATTTCGACCGAAGAACGGTACAAAATGCTTAGTGCTTTCTCTTGAGAGCTACAAAACCTGCTGCGGAAGTCATGATAGCAGCGATGCTTGCGATAACACCCATATCGGCAGTCGCGGGAGCGGTGGTGCCGGTGGTACCGGTGGTAGCAACGGGAGCATCAGCTTCTGCGAAGCGGAGGTAAGAGAAGGAACCGGACTGGTCGTTGGTGAACTTAACGTAAACGTCGTGTACACCGCCGGCAACGGAAACTGCGGAAGTGAATTCCTTGGCAGCCTTCTTATCCCAGCCGCCCGTGTTGGTTACGGAGAAGTTCGCGATGGGAGTGCTCTTGGGGTCGTCGAGGTAAGCGGAGAGAGTCGTCGTACCTTCGCCGCCGTAGGAAACCGAGAGGGTCATTTCCTTGGCGCCGTTCTTGCCGAAGTCGATGTTCTTAAACTGAACCATGTCGCCTTCTGCGCCGTAGCCGCAGCCGTAAGCTTCCATGTACTGGATGTTCTTGCCGCTGCGGGTGCGTCCGCTGTCGTTGGTGATGTAAGCAAATTCGTCTGCGTTGTCGTTCATAACAACGTTTTCGAAAGCGTTCTTGTTAGCAGCAAAGGTAGGAGCTACCAATGTGCAGAGCAGAACGAGTGCGAGAAGTGCTACTGCAAACTTTTTCATGATAAATTCCTCCAAAAAATGTATTGAAGTATCCGAAAGTCCCTTGCGTAGTTCTGGACAAAGCGACACGGACACATTCGGTGTCTTTATTATAAACGCTTTACCGGCGCAAGTCAAGATTTTTTTTGAAAAAAGATAGAAAATTTCCCGCCAAAAATCGAGCCTTTGGCACACTTGCACAAAACTCAACGGTAATACTTATAATAAATCACAACAGAGCGTTCCCTCCCGACGGCGCGATCGAAGGCGGTCAGCACCGCGCCCTCGAGACTCAAGAGCTCCCATGCGCGCATTTCTTCGATCGGCGAGGAAAAAATCGTCTGAATTCCGCATGTTACGACAAAATCCGTGCCGTTTACGATGTTGGCGTGTCCCTCGCGCCCGATGACCGTTTCCACGCCGTTTTCGTCGCGCTCGGTCACGTATTTTACGACGCGCCCGTCTAGCTTTTCCGCCATGGCGCGGCGAAAGGCGGGGCTGTTCTCGTCGTTTTTCCGAAAACGGGAAAAGAGTTTTTTCAGCATGTCCGTCCTCCGTTTTCAGTCTTTAAGAAAATATTCGGCGATAATTCCGGCGGGATCGGTCGAAAATTCCCGCCGCATGGCTTCGCTTTGCTTTTGCAGCTTTTCTTCGTTGTAAAGCCGTGCAAGGCACAGTGCGGGAAGGCGCTGCGGATCGTTCGAGGCGATCGCCATGCCGTGCGTCAGGAAGAAATAGCGGTTGTATCCCTCGCAGCCCGATACCGCGTCGATAAAGGCGAGCGGCAGACGCTTGTGTACCGCCTCGGTGGTGCTGAGACCTCCGGGCTTGGTCATATAAAGGTCGGCGCTGTCGAGCAGCTCCGAAACATTGTCGGCATAGCCCAAAATGCGCACATTGTCGTGCGCAAGCGGCAAGAGCTTCTTTTTCAGCTTTTCGTTTGTGCCGCAGACGACGGTGAGATAAGCGTCGGGCGGCAGGATGCCGCAAAGGTGCGCCGTGTGCTGTTCCATCGGACCGCAGCCCATGCTGCCGCACATCATGACAATGTGCCGCGCGCCGCGGGGAATGCCGAGGTGTTCTTTCGCTTTTTCTTTATCTCCGTGCTCGAAAAAGCATCGGCGCACGGGAATGCCGCTTGCAATGAGCTTTCCCTCGGGAACGCCGCAGGCGGAAAATTCCGCCGCAAGATTTTCGTGCGGAATGAAATACGCGTCGAGATTGGTCTCGGAAACGCCGGGCGAACAGGTGTAGTCGGTCGCGACAAAGCCCGTTTTTAAGGGAGTGTCGTTCCTTTTCAAAAGCTCGGTCATCATGAGCGCGGGAAACACATGAACGCACAAAACGCCCGAAAAATTCCCTTCGGAAAGCTTGCGGCGCAGTTTTTCCACGCCGCGCTTGAAGATCGCATACGTCGCCGAATCCTCGCCCATCACCGACGGGTGCTTCTCGGCAAATTCATAACCGTAGTCCGAAAGCCCCGGAGCATGGCGGTAAAGACGAACGTGCCACGTGCTTATAAAATCCGACATTTTTTGCGAGACGAACGAAAGCGCGTCGCATATCTCGAAGCCTATTCCCTTTTCTTCGAATTTTTCGGCGATCGATTTCGCCGTCGAATTGTGTCCGCCGCCGGTGTTGCAGGTGAGAATCAGTACGTTCATGTGCCGAAAAACCTCTTTCCGAAATCGTTTTCTTTCGTTTTTTCTTTTTCTGTTTTTTCCGTTTTTCTCCATTATAAGCTCTTGCGGTAAAGCTGTCAAGGGCGCTTTTTCAGAGAATCGTTTCGCTTTTTCGGAAAAAACGCCTTTCTTTTTTGCCTTTTTTGTGGTATATTACCCTCGGAAGCGCTTTGCATTATAATTTTCAATTTTCAACTTTCAATTTTATTTAAGGAGTGCTGTTTTATGGAATTTTCGAACAAGACCGTACTGATCACGGGCGCGGCGTCGGGAATCGGACGTCTCAGCGCCGAAAGCTTTGCCAAAGAGGGGGCAAACGTCGTTCTCGTCGACTGCAACGAAAAAGGACTTTCCGACGCGAAAAGCGAGATCTGCGCTAAGGGCGTTGACGAAAAAAAACTGCTGACGCAGACCGTCGACGTGACGAAATACGACGAGGTTTCGGCTTGCCGCGACAAAGCCGTCGAGACCTTCGGCAGTATCGACGTTCTGGTCACGTGCGCGGGCGGCGCGGAGGCGCGGCTCAAGAGCGTGAGCGGCGCATTTTATGAACTGCCGATCGAGGTCATGGATTTCGGAATCGACTTGAATTTAAAGGGCGCGCTTTACTTTGCCCACGCCGTCATGCAGCAGATGGTAAAACAAAAGAGCGGCGTCATCATCCCGCTCGGCTCGATCACGGGCGTTGAGGGCTGCGGCACGAACATAGCCTATGCCGCGTCGAAGAGCGCACTTATGAACGGCGTTGTAAAGTCGATCGCCCGCGCGGGAGCCGCGGTCGGTATCCGCACCGTCTGCGTCGCACCCGGTCCGGTTCTTACCCGTCCCGGCATGGCGAATATGCCGACCTTTGCCGGCAGAGCCGCCGAGACGAAAGAGATCGTCGATATGATTCTGTATGTCGCGTCGGAAAAGGGCGCGTTCATCGACGGAACGACGTTTTTGATCGACGGCGGACGCAGCAGCATGTATTTGACGCCGTGAGGACAGTCCGTATTCCGCACGGCGAAAGATAAAGAATATTTTAAAAACGGCGGAAACGGCAAAGAGCGAAAAAGGAGAAGAAAATGGCAAAACGGCAAAAACGGGGACATTCGGACATTCGAAAGATCGCTTTCGGCGCGGTCTTTGCCGCGCTTGCGTGCGTTTTGCTTTTGATCGGCGGCGTTTTGGAGCTTCTCGATATGACGAGCGCCGCCGTCGCGTCGGCGGTGGTTTTGATAACGAGCGTTCTCTTCGGCAAGAGCACGGGCTTTTCGGTCTATGCCGTAAGCGCGGTGCTCACGCTTATCTTAATGCCGACGGCGACCTCGACGATCTATTACGGCATTTTGCTCGGGTGGTATCCGATTTATAAGATCTTCCTCGAAACAAAGATCGCAAAAAAGCTTCCCCGCCTACTTTTAAAGCTTGCCGCCTTCAACCTCGGCGCGGGCGGGATCTTGCTTTTGTTTGTAAAGCTCTACGGGCTTTCGGCGGTGCTTGCGGAGTTTTCGATTCCCGGCGTGTCGATGCCGCTTTTCGCCGTCGGATTTTTCGTCTTGTTAAACGTATTTCTTCTGGCTTACGACCGCCTTCTGACGTACGCGGCGTTTTTTACCGTAAAATTTGCGCGGCGGAAATAAACGCTCGATAAGAAGCGAAAAGCTCTTCGTGCCGTAAAATCCGCCGAAGAAGAAAAGAGCGGGCACGACGGCGCAGACGGCAAAGCGCAGGGAAAAAGAAGAAACCGCGCGGCACAAAACGCGCGCACAGAAGCCCGACGCGCAAAAGACGGCGAAAAAGCGGAGCTGTGTGCGGAAATACGGCAAAACGGACATATGAAAGCCGTAGCGAAAGAGAATATACGGTTCGTAGAAAAAGCAGGCAAGAAAGGCGGCAAGCGTCTGACCGACGTAAACGCCGCCGAGACCCATACGCTTTCCGAGAACATACGAAAACGCGATCGAAAGAAAAAGCTCGAGAAAGGGTTTTATCCGCTCGCGGCGGTAAAGTCCGTAGGCGTCGCGGAACATGAGGGTGTTTTGGCGCAGCGCACGGAGGAAAAAATGCATTGCCAGCGCGATCGACACCCACGGGGGAAGAAGATTTTCGCGCCCCAGCCACAGCGTCATGATGTCGTCGGTCAGGACGAACAGGATTGTTGCGGCAATATTGACGGGAAAAAACGCGGCAAGGCACGTGATCGAAAAGATCCGCCTTGCCTTTTCGGGCTTTTCCGAGGCGCCGAGATTCCCGACGCTTGCGGACAGCGCGCCGATGAGCGTGACCGAAAACATCATCGCATAGCCGAGAAGCATATTGTAATTTGAATAAAGCCCGTTCCCCGCAACGCCGAACAGATAAACCACCAGAAAATTGTCGACCGTGCAAAGAAGCGTCCCCGCGATGCCTGTCGGCTGAAGCGACAGAATCTCCCGCCCGAGCGAACGTCTGAGGGCGGGAGACGCTTTTTGTCCGCCCGAAAAATCCACGTCGGGATACATCGTCTTTACCGTGCGGCAAAGCACAAGATCCTCGAGAAGCGAAAAGAAAACGCAGAAGCAAAGCGAAAGAATATAACGGTGAAAGCACAGAAGGCTCACGCATTCCGCAAGCACACAGACCCCGCCGAAGCCGTAGGATATCCATTGGGCGACGTAATTTTTCTGATCGGCAAAGAGCAAAACGCGAAACGGCGAAAAGAAATAGCCGGCCGAGAGCGGCAAAAGGCGCAGAAGATAGACGGCATACAAAAGCGGCTTGTCGGAAAAACCGACGGCGGCGCGGGGGACGTACGGAAGGTACAAAAGCCCCGCGGCGGCGGTGAGAAAGGCGGAAAGACGGCAAAGACGCCTGTAATACGAAAGAATCTCCGAAACGCTCTTTTCGTCTCCGTCGGCAAGCGGTTTGTAAAGTCGGAAAATGACCGCCGACGACGCGCCGAAGTCGAGAAGCGTGAGCAGCACCGCCATGTTGCCGACAAGGCTGCCGAGGCCGACGTATTCCTTGCCCATGCTGTACACCAGCACGCGGCGGGAAACAAAGCTGTAAAGAAAATTGAGAAAGATCCCGCAGACCGCAGCCCTCAGATTTTCCCCCGCCGCCTTGCCGCGGCGCTCGGTCGGTTTCATTTTTGCCGCCCCCTTTTTCGTTTTTGCCCGATTTGTTCTATCTTTTCCATTTTATGGAACGGCGCGGGGGCTTATGTGTCAAAAGAGGAGCGAAAGGCGGAAAATAAAGTTGACAGAAACGGTTTTTTCGGATATAATTATAATGTATTGTTATGTACATTCGCAATCGGATATCGGTTCGGAGCTTTTGCGTTTTCCGACGCTTTTTCGAATTCAAAATCTTGACAGACCGAAAGGAACCGTTACGGGAATGAAAAAATACGAGCAGCGACCGGTCACGGTCATAATTGCGGCGGCGGGAAGCGGATCGCGCATGGGTTCGGTTTACAAACCGCTGATGAAGCTCAACGGACGGCATACGCTCCTTTATTCGCTCGATATGTTCATGTCGTGCGATTGTGTGGAGAGGGTCGTCGTTTCGGCACGGCGGGAGGAGCTTTACCTGCTGCGCGAAATTTGCGCGCGGGAGAATTATCCGCGCGAGATTTTGGTCGTCCCCGGCGGCGAAAACCGTCAGGAATCGGTCATGCTGGCGTTCAAGGCGGCGTTCGAGAACCGTCCGAAGACCCGTTTTACGGCGGTTCATGACGCGGCGCGCCCATTAATCACGCGAGAGGAATTTCTGCGCGCCTACGACGCGGCGCGGCTTTACGGGAACGTCGCGTGCGCGTGCCGTGCGAAAGATACGTTTAAGAGGACTGACGCCGACGGACTTGTGATCGAAAACGTCGATCGGGAAAATCTTTGGCATATCGCAACGCCGCAGATCGCCGATTCGGACATGCTGCACACGGCGATGGCGCTTGCCAAGCAAAACGGAGAGCTTTACACCGACGAGAGCGGGATGCTTACGGCGGCGGGCTTTTTGGTGAAGCTGTCGGAGGGAAGTCAGGCGAATATAAAGCTTACGTATCCCGAGGATGTGGCGATCGCCGAGGCGATCTTGGCGCAGAGAGCCGAAAAAAGCGACCCCCTTGCACCCCAATAATCCCTGCCGAAAGAACAAGCTTTGGGTCAAGCCTTTCCGCCCCCGCGAAGCGGCAAAATGCCGCCTTGGAGCGGCGCGAAATTGTCCGCATGCGCGGACAGCGAAATGCCGCCCCAAGGCGGCGCTGAATTGTCTGCTTTGCAGACATCGGAAGGGCGGCTTTGCCGCGGCTTCGAAAGGAGAAAAGGAATGAACGAAACAGACATATTCGCGCTCCGCATCGGGCACGGATACGATGTACACCGCTTTTGCGAAAACCGTGCGCTGATTCTGGGAGGCGTCGCCGTTCCTTACGAAAAAGGGCTTGCGGGGCATTCCGACGCGGATGTTCTGACGCATGCGCTCATGGACGCACTGCTCGGCGCGGCGGGACTTTGCGACATCGGTTCGCTTTTTCCCGACCGCGATCCCGCCTATGAGGGAATCTCGAGCCTTATTCTGCTCGAAAAAGTAAAAGAGAAATTGCACGAAGCGGGCTTTTCGATCATCAACGCCGACTGCACGGTTGTGGCGCAGGCACCGAAGCTTATGCCGCATATTCCCGCCATGCGGGAAAAACTTGCGTCGGTTCTCTCGCTTTCGCCCGATCGGATCGGCGTGAAGGCGACCACCGAAGAACACCTCGGCTTCACGGGGAGAAAAGAGGGCATCGCGGCGCACGCGGTCTGCCTCTTAAAAGCGGAAAAATAACGCGGAAAACGGTTTTTGGATTGACATTTTTTCGCAAAAATCGTATACTATAAAGATAAAGACAAAAATGCGCCCGCATGTGCGGCGGAAAGGCAGAAAGCGCTTTGGAACTTGACCTTTACGGGGAGACCCTACATATTCATACGATCGACGAAGGCAGCGGCGACTGCATTTTGCTGCTGCACGGCTGGGGAGCGCGGGGGGAGACCTATCGGTGTCTTATCGATATGTTAAGCCCTTATTTTCGCGTGCTTGCGCCCGATATGCCGGGCTTCGGCGAGTCGCAGGAGCCGTCCTTTGCCTACGACACCGAGCACTACGCGGGCTTTGTCGAAGCCTTTATGAAGGCGCTCTCGATCCCGAGGGCGACGGTCATGGGACATTCGCACGGGGGGCGCACGGCGCTTTTTCTGGCGTCGCATCCGTCGGCGGATTCCTCGATCGAAAAGCTGATCCTGATCGACAGCGCGGGGCTTATTCGAAAAAAGAGCTTTGCGCAGAAGTGCAGGATCGCCCGCTTTAAAATAGCCAAATTCTTCCTCGGAAACGCGCTGATGAAACGCCTTTCGCCCGACGCGCTCGAACGGCTTCGCCGAAAAAACGGCTCGGCGGATTATGCCGCGGCGTCGCCCGTCATGCGCCGGAGCATGGTGAAGGTCATCCACGACGATCTTCGCCCGTTTCTTCCGAAAATCAAAGTGCCGACCCTTCTTTTGTGGGGCGAGGCGGACACCGATACACCGATCTCGCACGCCGCGATCATGGAAAAGGAGATCCCCGACTGCGGACTGGTCAAGATCCCCGACGCGGGACATTTTTCGTTTTTGACCGACCCCGACCTTACGCGGCGGGTTCTTTATTCCTTTCTGAATGTCCGTCCGTGATTTTATTTAGGAGCTTTTGTTATGCCGCCGCTTTTTACGATTTTGTATATTCTGACCTCGTTTTCGGGGTTTCTGCTGATGTATACCCACCGCGTTCATATGTTTCAGCTGAACGCCTACAAGTATGTTTTCCATAAGGACTGGATGCGAAAAAACGCGCCCGCGCTTGCTGTAAAGGCGCTTTTGCCGCTTGTCGCGGCGGGACTTTTCTTTGTTCCCTTTGCGGCGGCAAGGGCGGCGGGGTGCGTTCTCAACCTGCTTTTCGCTCTGCTGTATCGGCCCAAGAAAGCCAAAAAGCCGCTTGTTTTCACGGCGCGGGTAAAACGGCTTTACGTCACGGGCATTCTGCTTTTTGCGCTTCTGTGCTGCGGAAATGTTTACGCGCCCCTTTGCGAGCTGCCGCTTGTTTGCGGGTCGTATTTTATGCTGCTGTGCAACCTCATCAACCGCCCCGCCGAAAACGCCGTGCGGCGGCATTATATAAACGAAGCGAAGGAAAAAATCGCCTCGCTCCCCAATCTTACGGTCATCGGCATCACGGGAAGCTACGGCAAGACCGGCACGAAATATATCCTAAACCGCCTTTTGTCCGAAAAGTACAATGTGCTTATGACCCCCGCAAGCTATAACACGACGATGGGCGTCGTGAAGGTCGTGCGGGAAAATCTTACGGCGGCGCACGACATTTTCATTTGCGAAATGGGTGCGCGGAACGTCGGCGAGATCAAAGAGATCTGCGATATCGTGCGCCCGCGTTACGGCATTATCACCTCGATCGGTCCGTGTCATCTCGAGACCTTCGGCAGTATCGAAAATGTACTGCGTACCAAATTCGAGCTGTGCGACGCGCTGCCGTCCGACGGTGTTTTGTTTCTCAACAACGATAACGAATATCTTCGCGAAAAAAAAGATATCCCCCGCCGCGTCGTTCGGTACGGACTGCGCGACGGTGCCGACGTTACGGCGAAGATCCTCTCGCTTTCCGAAAAGGGAACCGAGTTTTGCGTACACGACGGAAAAGAGGAGTTTACGCTCACAACCAAGCTTCTCGGCGCGCATAACATCGTGAACGTTCTCGGCTGCGTTGCCCTTTGCCGTCTGCTCTCGGTGTCGGTGCCCGAGCTTATGCTCGGCGCGCGGCGGCTGGAGAGTACGCCGCACCGCCTTTCGATGATGAAGGGAAACGGCTTTGTAATCCTGGACGACGCGTTCAATTCCAACCCCACGGGTGCCGAAGCGGCACTGGCGGTTCTTGCGGGCTTTGAGGGACAAAAAATCCTCATAACGCCCGGCATGATTGAGCTGGGAAGCGAACAGGACGCGCTGAACGAAGCGTTCGGAAGAAAAGCCGCGGGCGTGTGCGACGCGATCTTTCTCATCGGAGAAAAACAGACCCGCCCGATACGCAAGGGAATCGAGGCGGAAAGCTTTCCCGCCGAACGCCTTCGTGTTTTCGACCGCGTGGACGAAGCGATCTCCGTTGCAAGAACGCTCCCCGGCGCGGCGCGCAATGTGATCCTGATCGAAAACGATCTGCCGGATAATTTTTAAAACGCGTTATGTCAAAATAAACAGCGGACGCGCATTTGCCCGCATCACTCAGTGATGTGACACATCCGTCACGGCTTCGCCGTGACACCTTCCCCTCGAGGGGAAGGCTTTCTTGTGCATCAAAATCTTAGGTCAGCATAACGTAGGTAAAGCGCAATTTTGCCGACATAACAAAAGTAGGGTGAAGTGAGATCCCGATCGTTTCTATGTCAAATGGGCAAATTCAGTATAAGTGTCTGTACTATCAAAATAAATTGACACCAAGCCTTCCCCTCGATTCACTGTGACCTTCGGTCAAGTGGGGAAGGGGGACCGCGTCAGCGGTGGAAGAGGTGCGCCCGCGAAGCGGGCGAGCCGCAATGACAAATTTTTCGAATTTTTCCTTCCCCTCAAGGAAAAGGCTCCGAGAGAGTACCGCGTGTCTGTTTTGTTTAAGGAGGAGACCCTATGGCATCCATGAAAATGAAAATCGCCGTCCTGTTCGGCGGCAAAAGCGTAGAGCATGAAGTCTCGATCATCTCGGGACTTCAGGCGTATTGCAATCTCGATCGCGAAAAATACGACCCCATCGCGGTTTACATCGACAAAAAGGGCGATATGTTCACGGGCGAAAAGATCGGGGACATTCGCTCGTACAAGGGCGATATTGCCGCCCTTACCGCCGAGAGCACGCGCGTCACCTTTGTCGGAGACAACGAAAAGACCTATCTTGTCCGCTATCCCGCAAAGCATTTCGGCAACAATATTCTTGCCGAGATCGACGCGGCGCTGCCCGTCGTACACGGAACCAACGTGGAGGACGGAAATCTGGCGGGCTATCTTCATTCGGTCAACTGTCCGTTTGTCGGCTGCGACGTTTTGTCGGCGGCGCTCGGCATGGACAAATATGCCGCCAAAATGATCATGAAGGCGGCGGACATTCCCGTTCTCGACTGCGTTTTGTTAAAGCGCCGCGATTGTCTTTTGGATACCGAAGCGCATCTTGACCGCATCGAAAAGGCGACGCGCTATCCCGTTATCGTAAAGCCCGTCAACCTCGGCTCGAGCGTCGGGATTAAAAAAGCAAACGACCGCGCTTCGCTTGCCGAGGCGCTCGAATATGCCTTCGAATTCGCCGATCGTGTGCTGGTCGAAAACGCCGTCGAAAATCTTCGCGAGATCAACTGCTCGGTGCTGGGCGATAAAGACAGCGCCCGCGCGTCGGAATGCGAAGAACCCGTAAGTCACGACGAGATTTTGAGCTATGCCGACAAGTATACGCAGGGCGGCGGCAAGGCAGGCTCGAAGAGCGCCGGCATGGCGAACACAAAGCGCCTTTTGCCCGCGCCGATCACGCCCGAACAAAAAGAGCTTGTGCAAAAATATGCGGTCGAAGCCTTTTTGTCGCTCGGCTGCAGCGGCGTTGCGCGCATCGATTTTCTTTTGGATAACGAAAGCGGCGAGCTTTTCGTCAACGAGATCAACACGATTCCCGGCTCTTTGTCCTTCTATTTGTGGGAGGCGAGCGGAATGCCGTTCGCGGCGCTGCTCGACGAGCTGATCCGCCTTGCCTTAAAGCGTCGGCGCGAGGAAAACGAAAACCGCTATTCCTTCGAGACCAACATCCTTTCGGGCGCGTCCTTCGGCGGAGCAAAGGGAAAAGCGTAAACGCAGACATAAACATAAGGAATTAAGAAAAACATAAAAAACGGGAAAGGGGAGAAAAACATGGCTTCTTACAAAGCGCTTTACCGAAAATGGCGTCCCGCCGTTTTTTCGGACGTGATCGGACAGGAACATATCACCGACGTTCTGCGCTCGGAGGTTATGGCGAAAACCGTGTCGCACGCCTATCTTTTCTGCGGTTCGCGCGGAACGGGCAAAACGACCTGCGCCAAAATTCTTGCCAAAGCCGTCAGCTGTGATTCTCCCGTAAACGGCGACCCGTGCGGAAAATGCCCGTCGTGCCTTGCGGCGGAGCATTCGCTCGATATTTACGAGATCGACGCGGCAAGCTACAACGGCGTCGACAATATCCGCGAGCTGCGCGACACCGTCGCCTATCCGCCGTCGGAATTAAAACGCCGCGTTTACATCATCGACGAGGTGCATATGCTCTCGACGGGCGCGTTCAACGCACTTTTGAAAACGCTGGAGGAGCCGCCGGAGCACGTGCTGTTTATTCTGGCGACCACCGAGCTTCAGAAGATCCCCGCGACCATTCTCTCGCGCTGTAAGCGCTTTGATTTTCACCGTATCACGGCGGAAAAGATCGCCGAGCGTCTGCGCCTGATTTCGGACGCCGAAAACATCCCGATCACCGACCGTGCCCTCTCGCTCATCGCCCGCCTTGCCGCCGGCGCCATGCGCGACGCGCTTTCGATGCTCGAGCTTTTCTGCATGAGCGAGAACACCGTCGACATCGACGAAGCGTCCGAGCGGCTCGGCGTTGTGGGGCGCGAAACCGTCTTTTCGCTCACCGACGCGATCCTTTCGGGCGACACCTCCCGCGCCCTTTCGATCATCGCCGAGGCATATGATAACAGCAAGGATCTCGGCGTTTTGTGCGGCGAGCTTTCCGACACCCTGCGCGATATCATGATCGTAAAATACGCCCGCGACCCCGCGCGGCTCATCGACGCGTCGGACGCCGATCTTGCGACGCTTTCCTCTTTTGCGACGCGTATGCGCGATGAAAAGTTAAATCTTGCGGCGCGCGCCTGCGAGGAAATGCAAGGCAAACTTTCCCGTGCCGTCTTTTCGCGCCGCGCGGTGTTCGAGACGGGTATCATCCGTCTGTGCGAGGAAAAGCTCGATAGCGTTCCCGACGCGCTTCTTTCGCGCATCGCCGCGCTCGAGGACGCCGTGTCCCGTCTGTCGCTGGGACTTCCGACGCAAAGCGCGGGCGCGCCCGCCGCAAAGGCTTCGCCCGAGGTGATCGCAAACGGTGACACGGGAAAAAGCGACAGCCGCACCGACGCTCCGTCGCCCGTCGGGCAAGAAGAAGCCTTCGCCCCGTCTCTCCCCGACGAAGCGCCGCCTTTTTCGGACGCGGATGTCCCGCCCGAGCGCGACGCGCCTTTTGACGGCGGGGTCGAAACCCCTGCGCGGAAAACGCCCGCGCCGCCCAAGCCCCTTTCGGCGGCATTCACGGCGGATACCCCCGCCGACGGCGAAGAGATTGACTGCTTTGCGGAATTCGTCGAGGAGACGGCACAGCGCGACAAAATGGCGGCGTCGATGCTCGAGGGCGGAAAAGCCTATGTAAACGAACAAAAGGATGTTGAAATCCGCGCGGCAAATCCCGTCGCGCCCATGCTTCTTTCGCGCGAGGACAAGCTTTCGGTTCTGACCGAAGCGATTGCCAAAACACTGGGCTTTGCGCCGCGAAACATCAAAGTTACTTTTTCAAAGCCCGACAAAGCACCCGAAAGAACCGATCTTGCGTCGCTGCTTTGACGCGGCGCGGGACAGCTGTCGGAAAAGCCGACAGTCGAAAGGAGACAAAATGAAAATTCAGGAATCGGCGGAAAACTATCTCGAGGCGATTTTAGTCCTCGGGCAGCAAAACGGGTCGGTTCGCAGTATCGATGTCGCAAGCCATCTCGGCTTTTCCAAGCCGAGCGTTTCGGTCGCCATGAAGCATTTCCGCGAGGAGGGCTATATCACGGTCGACGGAGAGGGAAACCTCTTTCTGACCGACAAGGGACGGGGCGTCGCCGAAAAGATCTATGAGCGGCACACGATCATCGCCGAGCTTCTCATCCGTCTCGGGGTCGATTCCGCTACGGCATATGAGGACAGCTGCAAGATCGAACACGACCTGAGCGACTCGACCTTTGAAAAACTCAAGGAACACTATCTACGCTTTAAATCGGTTCCGCTCGACAAATAAAAAGCGAAACCGTCTTTCGAAAGGAAACATCTTATGGAAAACTTAACAAGCGCACAGCGCGCCTATCTTCGTTCGCTTGCCAACCGTATCGAAACGATCTTTCAGATCGGCAAAGACGGAATCGGCGAAACCTTTGTCCGCCAGGTGGACGAGGCGCTCGAAAAGCGCGAGCTTATCAAAATAAGCCTTCTCGAGACCTGCGAGCATTCGCCCAAGGAGGCGGCGCAGATGCTTTGCGACGAAACGGGTGCGCAGTCGGTGCAGATCATCGGACGCAAGATCGTTCTTTACCGCGAAGCCGAAAAAGAAGAAAACCGCACGATCGTCCTTCCGAAAAAGGGCGGCAAAAAAGCATGAAGATCGCGTTGTTCGGCGGGACGTTCAACCCGCCGCATATCGGTCATATCCGCGCGGCAAAGTCGCTTTGCCGCGAAATTTGTCCCGATCTTCTGTATATTCTCCCCGCAAGCCTTCCGCCGCACAAGACCATCGACGAGGGGGACAACCCCGCGCACCGTTTTGCCATGGCGCGCCTTGCCTTTCGCGGTCTTCCGTGTGATACCGTCGTCTCGGCGCTTGAGCTTTGCCGACGGGGCAAAAGCTATACGTCGGACACGCTTGCGTATCTGAAGACGCTGCATCCCGATGCGGAATTTTTCCTTTACGTCGGAGCCGATATGCTCGAAAGCTTCGAATCGTGGCACGATTTCCGCGATATAACGGATACCTGTACGCTGGTGACCGCGCCGCGCGCGCCCGAGGAGGAAAAAGAGCTTCTTTCGTACGGGAAACGCTTCGAGAAGGAATACGGAAGCCGCGTTTTGTTTCTTCCGCTCACGCCCTTCAGAGCGGCAAGCACGACGCTGCGAAACGAAATTGCCCGCGGCGACACGAAAGAATGCAAAAAACTCTTGACCGACGATATTCTCGGGTATATAATAGAAAACGGGCTCTATTCGGGTCGAAAAAGCGCGGAAAACGTCACAAGCGAAGAAACGCTTTGCAAAATGGAACAGGCGCTTCCGACTCTTATCGACGATAAACGACGCGCGCACACCCTTTCGGTGTGCGAAACGGCGCTGCGCCTTGCCGAGATCTTTTTTCCGCTTTACGGGTACGAAAAGGAGCTTTTGCGCGATCTTCGCGCCGCCGCTTTGTGTCACGACATGATGAAATGCCGCACGGAAGAAGAACTTATTTCCTATCTTTCGCAATTTATGCGGAACTTTGAGGGCGCGCCGAGCGTCTATCACTCGTACGCTTCGGCGTATTATGCGCTTGAAAAATATAAAGTCAACGCGCGTGTGTTCCGCAGCATTTATTATCACACGACGGGCTGTGCCGACGCCGATCTTTTCGAAAAGCTGATCTTTCTTTCCGATTATATCGAGCCGACGCGGAGCTATTCCGCCTGCCGCGCTCTTCACGATACGGTCTTTGACGGTCTTTTCACCCTTATGCAAAACGGCGCGCTCACCAAAGAATCCGCCGATAAAATTCTGAACTGCGCGGTTTTACAATCGCTGAACGACACCTACGCCCACCTTTTGCGGGAAAACCGCCCCGTTTGCCCCGAGCTTTTCTCGGCGCGGGCTTTTCTCGAAAAAGAGCTTTCCGAAAAATAAAGGAGAAGTTTTATGCAAAACAACACCGAGCGCCGCGAAAAAACGCTTGCGCGCTTAGAGGAGCTTTCCATTCCCCTTCGTCTGCACGAACATCCCGCCGCTTTTACCATGGAGGAAATGGAACAGACCGCGGGCGAGCTTTCGAAATTCGGGATCGTCGTGAAAAATCTCTTTTTGAAAGAACACAACAGCGATCGTTATTTTCTCATCGTCGCGGGCGGAAACAAGCGCGTCGATATAAAATCCGTGCGCAAATATCTCGGCGTAAAGCCGCTTAGCTTTGCGACCGAAGAACAGCTGGAAGAAAAGCTTCGTGTCCCGGGCGGCTCGGTCACGCCGCTTGCCGTTCTGTTTGACACCGACGCCTGCGTTTCGGTCGTCATCGACGACGATCTGCGCACGGGCGAAGCACTTCTCGGCGTGCATCCGTGCGACAATACGGCAACGGTCTTTCTGACCTACAAGGAGCTTGAAAAATTTACCGAGAGCACGGGACACACGCTCATCAACATGCAGGTATAACCCCCTTCGGACACTGAAAAAAGGAAATTCTCATGGAAAAGAATCAAAAATCCTCCGGCTCGCAGAAGCCGTGGAAAACCGAAAAGAATAAAAAGAAAAAACGCCTTCCGAAGGGCGCGCGCATCGCGCTTTACGTCCTTTTGGGTCTTGCTGTGCTGCTGGTGATCGGCGGCGTTTCGGCGGGACTTTGGGCAAAGCATTTTATGGATAAAGACCCCGAACAGCGCGTCGACACGGGAAAGCTTTCGATCGGCAAGGATATGTTCGAGTTTGAAGGCGAACTGCCCGAGATCGAAAATCCCGTCGGACGAAAAGCGGGCTTTTACAATATCCTGATCATCGGACGCGACAAAGTGGCGCTCAATACCGACGTAATCCTGTGCGCTTCGTTCGATATCACCAACAGCAAAGCCGCAACGGTCCAGATCCCGCGCGACTCATATGTAAAAGATAAAAACGGAAATACGTCGAAGATCAACGCGGTCTTTGCCCGCGGATATACCGCCGCGCGGCGCGAGCTTTCGAGCCTTAAACAAAACGGAAAAGGCAAGACCGATGAGGAGCTTACGGCTCTTTGCGAAAAATCATCGCTCGACATCGATCTTGCGACGCTTAAAGATTTTCTCGACGGAAAGACCAAGCAGGAAACGCTCTGCACCCGCTTCGGCATGAAGTTTTTGCAGGAGGTCATCAGCTCGACCTTCGGCATTTACTTTGACTATTACGCCGTTGTTTCGACCGATGCCTTTGTCAAGATCGTCGACGCGGTCGGCGGCGTGGATATAGACGTCCAGCAGGATATGGATTACGACGATCCCGAACAGAATCTTTATATCCATATCAAAAAAGGTCCGCAGCATTTGGACGGAAAACAGGCGGAGGGCTTTGTCCGCTTCCGTCACGGCTATGTGCAGGCGGATATCGCGCGCATGGACGCACAGAAGATTTTTCTTACCGCTTTCTTTAAAAAACTCGTAAGCTTTTCGTCGATCACCCGTGTGGATGAGATTCTGAAAGCCGTTTACGATTCGGTCGACACCGATATGTCGCTTGAGAATGCGCTCGGATTCGTAAAACCCGCCCTTGCGGTCGATCTTTCGGGCATTACCATGCTGAATATGCAGGGAACACCGTATCGCAACGGTATGTATTATTCGCTCAATAAGGCGGAAAACTTAAAGATCGTAAACGAGCATTTCAATATTTTTACGCATCCGCTCAGCGAAAGCGCCGTGCAGGTCGAGGAACTGGTGCAGTCGAACGCGACCGATTCCGACGCGACCAAGGGTCGCACGATGGAGGACATCGACGAAAATCGGATCGATCTCGGCTTTATCGGCGGTTCTCACAGCAGCTCGAAAGGTTCGGGTAATTCGAGCGGCGGACATACGAATCCGCCCGCCGATCGCAATCCCGAACCGTCGGTCCCCGTGATCGCACAGCCCGAGGATAACACGCCTTCGGACGAGCCGCAAGGCGGAGATGAGACGGACGCGTCGAAAGATCCGCCCGCCGAACCTGTCGAGAATGAAAAGGAAAGCGAAAACGGAGGCGGGAACGGAAATGAGGGAGAAAACGGCAGCGGCGAGAATGCCTTGCCCGAATCCGATGCGCCCGCTGCCGACCCGAACGGCGGAATGACCGAGACGCCCGAGAACGGAAATGAAACGCCCGCTCCCGCGGAAGGCTCGTCCGACGACGTGCCTCCGCCGGCGGCATGAAAAATCAATAAGGCAACAAAATTGAAAGGAATTTTGACCGAATGGCAGAAAACGAAAAAATCGAACAAAACAAAAAAGTCGAAGGCGTGAACCTTTACGACGAAGCGTCGGTGTCCATTCCTCTGCCCGATGCGGCGGAGGAGGCGGCTCTTTCCGACGGAAAGACGCTTGCGCTCACCATCGCGGAGATACTCGATAAGAAAAAGGCACAGGATATCAAGATTATCAACGTAAACCGCAAGACGGTCATTGCCGACTATTTTGTCATTGCGGGCGGCTCGTCGCGCACACAGGTGAACTCGCTTGCCGACGAGGTGGAATACCAACTGGGACTTTCGGGCATTACGCCGACCCGCGTCGAGGGCAGAGGCGACGGCTCGTGGGTGCTGTTGGATTTCGACAGCGTTTTGGTACACGTTTTCGGACGGGACGCACGGGAATTTTATAAGCTCGAAAAGCTTTGGGCAGAGGGAATGCCCGTAGAATTTACGCCGACCGAAAACTAAAAGGGAAATAAGTTTAGGATCAAGCCCTTTTTCAAAGGGCTTGCGGGATTTCAAAGGGCAGAGC
>URJL01000034.1 GCA_900548115.1 uncultured Eubacteriales bacterium | reverse complement strand
CTGCATATCGTCGGCAGCGTCAGATGTGTATAAGAGACAGCAGCTTCAGATCGTCGTGCGCCGCACTGTCGTCGGCAAAGCGAATCGGCTCGTCGTACGTAAGACGAATGCGCAGCGTGTCGCCCTCTCCGACATACAGCTTTTTGTTGTGGCTTTGCCATGTGCTTCCGCCGTCGGTGCTGTACGAAACGGCTGCAAGCTTCGGCGCGGAGTCGTCGCGGAAGGTGACGAGCATGTTCTCGGCGTAAGCGCCGCCGCAGGTGCAGGTGCCTTTATCGTAGGTAACGGCGGACTTTTCGAATTTTAAAAAGGCGCGCCCGCCGTGCGCGGCTTGGGTATAATAGATCGAGCTGTAGGGGTCGGTGAAATCGTCGTATTCGTTAAAGCGCGAAAGCTTCACCGCCATGCCGGCGGTGCTGCCGTGCAGACGGCTCTTGTAATCGCCGCTTATGCACAAATAGACCGTCTCGTAGGCGAGAACGTCACGTGCTTTAAAAAGGCTGACGTTGTGCGAGTGAACACGGTTGTAAAGCGTCGCCGAAAGATTGGCGGCGAGATTATTGCGTTTTTTTGAAACGGTGCGGAGGACGCTGCCTTCGAAGCCGTATTCCGTTCCGCCGAAGTAAAGCTTTCCATCGTCGGTGCCGGTCTTGTCGTCCACGATTTTGGTCTTAAAATCGGTCGTTTTGTAATTACCGCCGTGGAAAAGACCGATACCGTTGTAGTATTCGGTGTATTTACAGCCGTCTTTCCCATAGTTTTTTACGAGAGCCTGATAAAAAGACGAGCTTTTGCCCGTATTCTCGTTCAGGATGGCAACCTCCGGCGACAACCGTTTGTAAATTACGTTGCCCGGAGCTGCCGCGCTGACATACGGCGCGATCGGCGCAAGTCCCAAAAGGATGCACACCGACAGCAATAGACTCAGGATTCGTGCCCGTCGTGTTTTCATAGCGTTTCCTCCTTGTGCGAAAAAGTAAACGATGTGTACGAAAAAACCGAGAATCGGTCAATTCCTCTCCTATAAATAATATGATACCATGGAAAAACAAAAAATGCAACATTTTTCCACCGTTTTGTTGAGAATTTTGTGTAAAAAAACGTATATTTGTTTAAAAGTGAGTAATGTTTACAAAACGAAACAAAAAGCGGAAACGTCGAAAGTTTACACAACCCGCTTGACAAAGAGCGCGCTTTTTGTCATACTGTAAGACGGAAAACAAAAAGGCACAAGGGAAAGGGGAAGATCGAAAAAATGAAGCGGATCTGTATCGGAATTTTGGCGCATGTGGACGCGGGCAAAACAACCCTTTCCGAAGCGCTGTTGTATCATACGGGCGTTATACGCAAGGCGGGGCGCGTCGATCACGCCGACACCTACCTCGACACCGATGCCATCGAAAAAAAGCGCGGCATTACGGTCTTTGCAAAACAGGCGGTCATCCGCGGGGACGATGTGACGGTAACGCTTCTCGACACGCCGGGACATGCAGACTTTTCCGCCGAGACCGAGCGCGCGCTTTCGGTGCTTGACGCGGCGATATTGGTCGTCAGCGGGACCGAGGGCGTTCAGAGCCACACCGAAACGATCTTTCGCCTTCTGGCACGGCAAAACGTGCCGACCTTTCTCTTTTTCAACAAGATGGACGTTCCGAGTGCCGACCGCGAGACGCTTATGCTCGGCGTGAAAAAGCGCCTGTCGGCTTCCTGCATCGAGGCGGAAAAGCTCTGCGATCCCGAAGAGCCCGCGATGCTGGATGAAAAGCTGATGGAAACATACTTAAACGGTGGGAATATATCCGAAGAAGATATCGTTTTGCTTATCCGCGGGCGAAAGCTCTTTCCGTGCTTCTTCGGTTCCGCCTTGAAAATGCAGGGGATCGATACTCTTTGGAAAGGAATTTTGCACTATTTTCCTTTTCCCACGGAAAAAGAGGAATTCGGCGCGCGCGTCTGTAAGATCACCCGCGACGAAACGGGAAAACGGCTTACGCACCTCAAGGTCACAGGCGGGATTTTGTCCGTAAAAGAGACCCTTTCGAGCGTGAATGCGGCAGGGGAGACATGGTGCGAAAAGGTCGATGAAATACGGCTATATTCGGGTACTAAGTACGAATTAATCCCATCCGCACCGCAAGGCACCGTCTGTGCCGTCACGGGGCTTACGCACACAAAACCCGGTGACGGGCTGGGATTTGAAAAAGAGCTTCCGCACCCCGTTCTCGAACCCGTTTTCCGCTATCGTGTTTTACTTCCCGAGGAAATCGACGCGCACGCGGCATTGCCGAAGCTTCGCCTTTTGGAGGAGGAGGATCCGCTGCTTCGGGTGCGCTATGACGAGCGCGCCGACGAGATCTGTCTCCTTCTCATGGGACAGGTTCAGCTTGAGGTGCTGCGAACGCGGATTTTCGAGCGTTTCGGCATCCGCGCCGACTTTGACGTCGGAAGCGTGGTCTATCGCGAAACGATCGCCGAAACCGTCGAGGGCGTCGGACATTATGAACCGCTTCGCCATTATGCCGAGGTACATCTGCTTCTCGAGCCGACCGAGCGGGGAAGCGGACTTTCCTTTGCCGCCGACTGTGCGCCCGAGATGCTCGAGCGCTCATTTCAGCGCCTTGTTCTGTCCCATCTGGAGGAAAAAACACACGTCGGCGTGCTGACCGGCTCGCCGATCACCGATATGAAAATCACTCTTGTCGCGGGGCGCGCCCACAAAAAACATACGGAGGGCGGGGATTTCCGCGAAGCGACCTATCGCGCCGTGCGTCAGGGACTGCGGCACGCCGAGTCGGTTTTGCTCGAGCCGTGGTATGACTATGAGATCACACTTTCGAGCGAGCTTTTGGGACGCGCTATGTCGGATATACAGCGTCTCGGCGGTGATATGCTTCCGCCCGAGCAGAGCGAGGGAGTGGCGCGGCTGATCGGAAAAGCGCCCGTCGTGTCGATCCAACACTACGGACTGGAGCTTTCGAATTATTCCCACGGAAAAGGTAGGATTCGTCTTTCTCTTCACGGATATCTGCCCTGTCACAATGCAGAAGAGGTGATAACGGAGCGTGGATACGACCCCGACGCCGATCTTTACAACCCGTGCGATTCGATCTTCTGCGCGGGCGGAGCGGGCTTTCTTGTCAAATGGGACGAGGTGCAAAAATATATGCATCTTGAATCGGTTTTTGCCCGCACGCCCGAACAGGAGGCAGAAAAGAACGAGCTTCGCCGCCGCGCGGAAAACTACGTAAAAGCGGTTGCGACCGATAAAGAATTGCAGGCGATCTTCGAGCGCACCTACGGACCGATCAAGCGTAAAGAGGAAGGAAAAGTGCGCGTTCGGGCGCAGAGCGAAAAGCCCGAGCCGAAAAAACGCCCCGCGCGCCCGCCGCTTCCTCTCGGCGACGAATACTTGCTGGTTGACGGATACAATATCATTTTTGCGTGGGACGAGCTGAAAAAGCTGTCGCAAAAATCGCTTGACCTTGCGCGCTCGGCGCTGATCCACCGACTTTGCAACTATCAGGGCTTTTCGGGCGTGAAGATCATTTTGGTTTTCGATGCCTATAAGGTGAAGAAAAACCCCGGAACGGTTGAGGAATACGGCGAGGTAAGCGTCGTCTATACGAAAGAAGCCGAGACCGCCGACAGCTACATCGAGCGCGTGTCGCACGAGCTTTCGAAAACAAACCGCGTGCGCGTCGCCACCTCCGACGGAAGCGAGCAGATGATCATTCTCGGAAACGGTGCGCTGCGCGTTCCCGCCGCAGCGTTTCACAAAGAGCTCGGCGACGCGGAAAAGGCGATTCGTGAGATCATCGCCGAGTTTTAAAAAGCGAAACGAAGGAGCATTGGAGGGAAAACGAATATGTCCGCCTTTGAAAAGGTCTATGAGATCGTAAAAAAGATACCCGAAGGACGCGTCGCAACCTACGGACAGATCGCGCGCCTTCTCGGAAATCCGCGCTATTCGCGCGTCGTCGGCTATGCCCTTCACGTAAACCCCTCGCCCGATACCATCCCATGCTTTCGCGTGGTGAACCGCGACGGTCGGACAAGTCCCGCTTTTGCCTTCGGCGGACAGGACGTGCAAAAAGAGCTGCTTCTGTCCGAGGGCGTGGAGTTTTTGCCGAACGGCAACGTCGACCTTTCACGCTTTTTGTGGGACGGCGAAACGAAATAGATAAAAGTAAAAAGGGACGGCGAATGCCGTCCCTTTTGTTTTCGAATAGGTCAATATTCGATTTTGTTTCCGTGCAGAAATACGCTGAACTTTTTCGGTTTTACTCCCTCCCGGAAGGTAAAATCGACCTTTTTGAGAAGCCCGTCCCGAATTTCCGCTTCGCATACCGCACCGCTCTTCACGGGAAGCTTGAACGAAATATTTTTTTCGCCGCTTGCGGGCAGCAGAAAAACATTCTCGCCGTCGCTTTGCAGGATCGATTCGTTCACGGCGGAAACGTATACGCCCGCCGCGGTCATAAACCACGGAACGCTGTAAACGTTTTCTTCGTTGATCTCGAAAAGCTCGTCGTATTTTCCCTTCGAAGCGCGCGCTTGAGAGAGCGCCTCCGACGTTTCGTTTGATCTCCCGCAACGCGCGTACGCTTCGGCTTTCCATGCGGCGTACCAAGAGGAAACGCCTTTTCCGACCCGATACATATTTCCGAAGGTTTCCTCGTGCTCGGTGTAATCGCAAAATGCGGCGTGAAGAAGCGGATCGTCGCCGTCCAATACGTTAAACGGAAATTTTCCGGCAAAAACGCCGATGCTTCGCAATTCGGCTTTCGGAAAAGGCAGATATTTTTCATCGTCTCGGGCAAGATTTTTCAAAAGCTCGTCGGCGTAGAATAAGCATTCCGCGCGGTATTTTTCATCCTTGCCCAAAATTTCCGCCGCACGGGCAAAAATGCGGAAGGTCGCAATGGCGCCGCAGCAGGACATAAAAGCGTTTTCGACGGGCGAGCCGATGCGCTCGAGATCGGTGCATTTTCCGAAATAGATCCCTCTTTTTTCATCACGGTACAGCATGTTCAGCGAGAAAAACTCGGCGCATGCCCGAATCATATCGTAACACTCGGATAAGAAATCGAGATCGTTTGAAAACTCGTAGTATTCGAAAGCTCCCTGCGCGGCGACCGCCATGTGAAACACGTGATCGAACCACGGACCGAATGGTGAATTTTCGTCGCCGTATTCGGTCGTCTCCCACATGAAGCGCGCCTGCGGCTCGGAATAATTCGTCGAGCGGGCAAGCGCTTTTTTCAGGCAATTGCGCACGCGAAAGGCGGGAACGCGCTTGGCAAGCGAAAGCCTTCCCGAACTCAGCAGCCCGTAAAAGCCGTAATATTCGTCAAAGGCAAAATAGTTGCCGTGCCACACACTGTCGCAAAGCCCGACGGGAATCGACCATTTTGTCGTGATGCACTTAAAATGATAAAGCGCCGTATTGTAAACTTTGTCTTTTTCCTCGTCGTCGGTTCGAATATACCCTTGCGCAAAATAAGCGCGCCACAAGGCTTTGTGCGCGGAAAGCAAAGAGTCAAAGCTTTGGGCTTCCCGATGCAGAGCATCGGCTTCTTTTGCGGGATCGTTTCCGTCCGCGTCATCGGAAAGCGCGTAAAAGAAACAGAATCGGTCCCCGTCTTTTACGTGAAAGGTGAAAGAATAAGTATCGTCCGAAAGCTTTTTCAAAACCGATTGGCGGTCGAGAAAAACCGAAATATTGCCGCGATAGGTGTCCATGCCCTCCATGCAAAAATTCATCCGAAGCCCGTTTTCAATCGGCTCTTCCGACGACGAGGCAAGGATCAGGCGCACCAAGCGGCTTTCGAAATCCGCACAGAAGGTGTAAGCCAGGTCTTTCTCGTTTCCGTGATAGGTTTTGCGGATCGCATAAAGACTTTTATCGAAACAGACGAAAAATTCCGAATCGACGGTCGAACCGTCGCGATAACGGCAGGTGCTTTCGGCAATGCCGTCGGGAAGCGAAAGAGTACAGCGGCTCTCTTCGAGCGGCGCGCCGCAATCAAAGGAGAAATGTCCGAACGGCAAAAGATTCCCTTGAATATTTCGATGTACGTTGATGTACATACGTCTTCCCGCGCGAAAAACACAGCGCAGCGGATTGCCGTTTCCGAGTGCGGCGGTGCTGTCGGGAAGCATACCCTCTTCGTTTGTCATAAGACATAGGTCGCCGTTTCCGAACAGAAGCGGTTCTGCCGGTCGAGCGGATTTGTTGTCATTGCTCATATTAAATTCTCCGATCGTTCTTAGTTTCCTACAGTTTAGCATAAAGCGAAATTTCTGTATATACGATAATGACGCATTTTACCTTGACAAATACGCGAAAAAAAGGTACAATGCAAAAAAGGGGGAAGGACGATGATCTGCTATTTTTGCGGGGAAGACAAGGATTTTTTTCTTACCGAATACGGCCATTCGATTGTGAACGACGAACGGATTATACCGCCGCGCGTGCGCGATACATATCTTTTGCATGTCGTTCTTTCGGGGGTCTGCCGCTTTTCGGAGTTTGACGCGACGGCGGGACAGGCTTTTTTGATTTCCGAAAACAAGCTGCACGATTTTTCGGTCGGTCCGGGGTATGAGCATTTTTGGTTCGCCTTCGGCGGTGAGCGTGTTTCGTATCTTCTTTCGCTTTTCGGGCTTTCCGAAAAAAGCCATGTTTTGCTGAACGGGACGGATCATGCGCGGGTGCGGGAGATTTTGTATCGCTCTTTTGAAAAAGCGTCGCAAAACGGAGATGAAAACGAGGCAAAAAGTGTTCTTCTCGCAGTTTTGCCCTATTTTAAGTCCACGAAAAATTCCGAGAAATTTTCGGATCCCGAAAGAGCAAAGCTCTTCATCGAGCGAAATTTCGGACATCGGATCACCATGCGTCAAACGGCGGATTTTGTTTGTCTCTCCGAAAAACACTTTTGCCGAAAATTCAAGATGCAATACGGAATCCCGCCGCAAAAATATCTTCTTTCGGTGCGTATGAAGCACGCACGGGAGCTTTTGCGCAATACCGATCTTTCGGTTTGCGCCGTCGCCGAATCGGTGGGATACCGTTCGCCGCAGACCTTTTCGCAGATCTATAAAGAATATTACGGTTTTTCTCCCACAAAACACGAAGACGCGCCCGACACGGAACGGAAAAAAGACCTTTCGTGACGGAAACACAAAGATTTTGTCAAAAAGGCTTGCAAATGTGCGGAAAAAAAGGTATAATATCACTTGTTGGGCAAAAATCGATCGCCGAATGACCGAACAGCCGAATCGACGCGCGTTTGCCGATTCGGAACATATCGGAGCATATCGGAACATATTGGAACATAACGGGAGGAAAACAACATGTTAACAGCCATTGTGGGCATCAACTGGGGCGACGAAGGAAAGGGAAGAATGGTCGACCTTCTTTCGGAAAACGCGGAGATCGTGGTTCGCTATCAGGGCGGTAACAACGCAGGTCATACCGTTGTCAACGACCGCGGCGAATTCAAATTGAACCTGCTCCCTTCGGGTATTTTGCGTCCGGAGGTGGTCAACGTTCTCGGAACGGGTATGGTGATCGATATTTGTCATCTTGCCGGCGAAATGGGACGTCTGCGCGACGCGGGTGTCGAAATATCTCCGAAAAACTTAAAGATCAGCGATAAGGCGACGATTTGTATGCCGTATCACGTTTTGCTGGACGGTCTTGAGGAAGCGCGTCTTGCCGACAAAAAATTCGGCTCGACCAAGCGCGGTATCGCACCGGTATACAGCGACAAATATTCCAAGAAGAGTATTCGCATGGGCGATCTTTTGTTCCCCGACACGCTTCCCGAGCTTGTTTCGGGCATCGTCGAGTGGAAGAACATGATGATCGAGGGCGGCTACAAGGCGGAGGCGATCAAGGCCGACGATATGCTCGCATGGCTCAAGCAGTACGGCGAGCCGCTGATTCCGTACATCTGCGACACGGGAAAATATCTCGACGAAGCCGCAAGCGCGGGCAAGAACATCATTTTCGAAGCCCAGCTCGGCGCTCTTCGCGATATCGACTTCGGCATCTACCCGTACACCTCGTCCTCCTCGACCATCGCCGCTTACGCTCCCATCGGAGCGGGCATTCCCGGCAGAAAGCTCGACAAGTCGATCGGTATCATGAAGGCTTATTCCACCTGTGTCGGCGAAGGTCCTTTTACCGCCGAAATGTTCGGAGAGGAGGCCGAGAACCTGCGCAAGGCGGGCAACGAATACGGAGCGGCAACCGGTCGTCCGAGGCGTGTCGGCGGCTTTGATGTCGTTGCGTCGCGCTACGGCTGCAAAATGCAGGGCGCGGATGAAATTGCCGTAACGAAGCTGGACGTTCTTTCGGATCTCGACCGAATTCCCGTGTGTGTTGCTTACGATATCGACGGCGAGATCGTACACGATTTCCCGGTCGGCGTGCGCCTGAATAAGGCAAAGCCCGTTATCGAATATAAGAAGGGATGGAAGAAGGATATTTCCGCTTGTCGAAAGTTTGAAGAGCTTCCCGCCGAGGCGCAGGACTATATCCGCTATATCCGCGACGCAGTCGGCTGTAACATCAAGTATGTTTCGGTCGGAGCAAAGCGCGAGGCATATATCGAACTCTGAAGATAATTCATGACAAAAAAGCACTTCTGTCGGAGTGCTTTTTTCTTGTCGGGGAAACAGAGCTTGCCTGCCTTGCTCACAGTGATATTGCTCGTTTCACTCGCAGTGATATGCCGAGCTTTACTCGGCGTGATATTTTGCTTGCGCAAAGTGATGACGCTTCGCTTTCGCTCGGCACATAACTGCCGAAGGCAAAGGTCACGCGCCGCAAGGCGCCTGTCACCGCGAAGCGATACCGCGCGGCGTAAGGCAATAAGCCGCATACAACGAAAAAAGCACTTGCGAAAGCAAGTGCTTTTTTCTTCGTGGTGACCCGTACGGGAATCGAACCCATGTTACAGCCGTGAAAGGGCCGTGTCTTAACCTCTTGACCAACGGGCCGTGCAAGCGAGGGGGGAAAAAATTCTCCGCTCCGCCCGATTATTATAGCAGAATCGGGCGGAGTTGTCAAGGGAATTTCTTTTTTTTAGCGGAGATGACCGTACATTTATAGATTTTACCGAAACATGCCGCTTTATGCCGACGGGCTTTTGGAAATTCTTCACAAGTGAAAGCTCTCGGTGCGGCGGTGTGTGGGTGCGAACCGATTACGATTCGCCGCCGTCATGGTGCATTTTCATTTCGAGATACTGCTCCTCGGTTATCAGAACGCGACGGGGTTTTGAGCCTTCAAAACCGCTGACGACACCCATTTGTTCAAGCGTATCAACGATACGCGCCGCGCGCGCATAGCCGAGAGACAGCTTGCGCTGCAAAAGGGAGGTGGAGAGCTGTCCCGCGCTGACCGCGACCTGAATGGCAGGCATGATCATGTCGTCGCTTTCCATCAAGGTCTCTCCGCCACCGACTTCGCCGTCGGAGGCATCCGCGCCCTTCTTCTTCTTTTCGCCGCAGCGCGCCGCTTCGCGCTCAATGTCCTCAATAATGCTTTTGTCGTATTCGACCTTACAATTGGCGCGCAGATAATCGGTCACGGCCTCCACTTCGCCGTCGCTGACGAATGAGCCCTGTACGCGGATCGGCTTTAAACAACCGACCGGCGCAAAGAGCATATCGCCTTTACCGATCAGCTTTTCCGCACCTGAAATATCGATAATGGTGCGGGAATCGACCTGCGATGCCACGGTGCAGGCGATACGCGACGGAATGTTGGCTTTGATAAGACCTGTAATGACATCGACCGACGGACGCTGTGTACCGATCACGATGTGCATACCCGCGGCGCGCGCCTTTTGCGCCAGACGGCAGATCGAATTTTCCACCTCATCCTTTGCCGTCATCATAAGATCGGCAAGTTCGTCGATAATAATGACGATCTGCGACATATGCGGCTTTTCGGGATCGTTTCGCGTCGCGGCGTTGTAGCCCGCAATGTCGCGCACGCCGACCTCTTCGATCAGAGCGAAGCGGCGCTCCATTTCGGAGACCGCCCAGGCAAGCGCACCCGCCGCCTTTTTCGGCTCGTTTACGACCGGAACAAGAAGGTGCGGAATGCCCTTATACAAGCTGAATTCCACCTTTTTCGGGTCGATCAGAATGAATTTTACTTCATCGGGACGGGCTTTATACAGGATACTGATGATAAAGCTGTTAATACAAACCGACTTACCCATACCGGTTGCGCCCGCGATGAGAAGATGGGGCATTTTGGCAATGTCCATGTAAACGGGACTGCCCGCAACGTCCATACCGAGACAGACCGAAATGCGGCTTTTCAGCGCACGGAATTTCGGATCTTCGATCAGATCGCGGATATAGACCGTCGAAACGGTTTTGTTCGGAATCTCGATGCCGACGGCATCTTTTCCGGGGATCGGCGCTTCGATGCGCACGCCGTTTGCAGCGAGATGCAAGGCGATATCATCCGAAAGATTCTGAATGGATTTGACACGCACGCCGACCTCGGGCTGTAATTCATAGCGCGTGACGGTCGGACCGCAGCTGATATTGGTTATCTTGGTGCGCACGCCGAAATTGGACAAAGTGTCGACCAGCTTCACCGCCGTGGCCTTCAATTCGTCGGTAACGGTGAAGGTAGCGGGGTTTGGATCCTCTTTCAAAAGGTCGACGGGCGGATAACTGTAAAGCTCTTCAATTGTCGGGCGAGAGGACACGGTAAGCTTGCCGCTTTCGACCTCAAAGCCCTGTTCCTTGTCCGAAACCTCCGAGTCGACGGGCGAGCCTTTGGCGGGATCCAACACATCGCCCTCCGAAAGGACTGAAGGATTCATCGCCATGCCGCCCGCTTCAATAACGGCGCCGTCGGCAAAAATGCCATCGATCTTCGCACCGTCCGAAAGCTCGTTCACGGCGGCGGGATCGACCATCGATTCGACTCTTCCGCTGTTTTTCACCGAATCAAAGGCGGCGGGATCGGGGGAAAAGGAGGGAGCAATACCCGCGCTCTCCTTCGGCTCCGTATCAAACGGCGGCTTGTCGGCGCCGGTTTTTGCCGTTTCGGGTTTTTCGGGCTGAACCGTCTTTTCTTCCGCGTCGGTCACGGCGCGATCCGAAACGTCGCCGCGCGAAAGGACCTCCTCGTCGCGCTGTGCCGCAAGGCGGTTTTCCTCGATAAGACGCCGCTTCTCCTCTTCGCGCTTTTCTTCTTCCTCAAGCGTATCGAAAACCGAATGCTTTTTCGGCTTTCGGTCGGAAATGTCCACGTCGATGTTCTTTTTTGTCAGATGATATGCCATATCGCGGTTGCAGCGATAAGCGGCATGACGGCGGGCGGGCTCGTCGGATGCCTCGGCTTTTTTCGGCAAAGCTTCTTTGGCTTCACGTGCTTCGGGCACGTATTTTTCGTGCGGCTTGTGCCGAAGGTCGTGATACTTTTCACGGATCTTGTCGCGCACATAGGCTAAAATGTCCTCGGGCGTGCATCCGAACTGGAAAAGTCCCAAAAGCAAAACGGCAAACGACGCGATGAATATTGCCGCCGAGCCGGTCGCCTTATAGAGAAGAAAGCCCAAAAAATTGCCGATCGCGCCGCCGTTTTCGTAACGCTGAGCCGCCGCGAAAGAGCCTTTTCCGAACAGCTCCGAAAGGCTTGCGGGGGCGGATTTCGAAAAGAAGAACAGCGCCGTCAGTACCGAAAGAAACAGGATACAGCCGATGCCGAACCCGAATTTCTGCCCGACCCGCGCGCGTTTCATATCGTCCTTGAGCTTGAAAGCGCCGAAGAACAGAAAAACGGGAATCGCCCACGCGGCGTACGAGAAAAGCCCGCGAAATGCGAGCGCGATCGTTCCGAAAACGCCCGTCTTTTCGGGAAAGCCCATAAAAAAGGCGGTCATGATGCCGAGAAAGCCGAGAAGGTATGGGAGAAGCTGGAACAAGAGCGAGTTTTCATCCAATGTCGGACGGGAGTTCTTCTTTTCCTGCCTCTTTTCCTTTGCCGTTTCGGCGTCTTTCTTTGCCGCCGCGGTTTTCGAATTCTTCGCGGGCGCTTTTGCGGAAGGTCCTGCTTCGGCGGTTTTTCCCTGCGTTTTGGCGCTTCCCGAAGTCTTGGACGGGCTTCGGCGCGGTACAAGACTTTCGGACGCCGGTTTTTTCTTGTTGTTTTCTTTATTTTCAGCCAAATTCCTTCACCTTTTATCCGTATTGTATTTCGATCGTGTTTTCTTGTTGTTTCCATTGTATTATAGCAGATTTTTTCTTTCGAATCAAGAGCCCGCGCCGAAATTCTCTTTCCGCCGCGCTTTTTCCTCCTCCGAAAGTCCGCTCGGACACAGAAACGTCGGGCGCGCGGGCGTCTTTTCAAAATAATCGCGGAGCGATATGTCCGAGCAAATGCAGTCGACCTCCTCGACGTTTCCCTGATAGTAGGTCGAACGGCGCGACAGCTTGGTGCGGTCGCAGAGAAAAACGGTTTTGGCGCTGTTTTGCATCATGCGGCGGCGGAGCGGCACTTCGGCTTCGTAGCAGTCAAAGATTCGCCCGTCGGGAAGAAGCGCCTGCGCCGAAAAGAAAAAATAATCGGCAAAGAAGCGGTCGACCGCCGCAAGCGCGATCTCGTTTACCAGCGCCGAACGGTTCTCGGGAAGGGTCGCGCCGCCCGTGCAATACGCCTTAATGTCGTAATCGCCGAAGAACGCCATGCTTTCGATGCTGTTGGTCAGAACGGTTATGCGCTTCAGCTTGACCAGCTCGCGCGCGACGAAATACGCGCTGGACGAACCGTCCAGAAAAATGACGTCGCCGTTGTGTAAAAGCCCCGCCGCAAGCTCGGCGATTCGTTTCTTTTCCGACGCGTTTTCGTGCATGCGCATCGAAAAGGGAACGGTGCGGTTGCCGCCCGCGGTCAGTTCGACACCGCCGTAAGAGCGCGTCACCAGTCCGCGCGACTCCATGTCCGCAAGATCCCGTCGGATGCTGGAGGCGGACACATTCATTTTTTTGCTCAGATATTCCACCGTAAGGTAGGAGTACTGCCGTAAATGCAAAAGGATCTCCTGTTCGCGTTCGTTTTTGTACATGCGTCGTTCCTTTCGGGTTTGATTTATTCAAAATTTGTCGAATATTTCACAAATCATGCGCGTTTTTGCGCATTTCAAACGAAAAAAGTGCAATTTTGCCGATTTTCGCGACAATGTTGCAAAGTCTTGCTTCCTTCAGTATAATAGAAACGAATAAAAAAGAAAAGGCTATTTTGTAAAATTCGAATCGATTGGGGAGAAACGACAGAATGTATGATGTTTTGATCATCGGTGCCGGTGTCTGCGGAACACTGACGGCGCGGGAGCTGACGAAACGGGGCTGCAAGGTCCTGTTTGTCGACAAAGGTCCCGATGCGGCAAGCGGCGCGAGCCGAGCCAACTCCGGTATCGTTCATGCGGGTTTTGACGCGCAGAACGGAACGCTCAAGGCGCGCCTGAACGTAAAGGGCTGCGCCATGATGCCGCAGGTTGCAAAGGAACTGGACGTGGAGTACAAAAATACGCCGTCGCTCGTGGTCTGTCTTTCGGAAGAAGACCGACCGACGCTGGAGGCGCTTTACGAACGCGGCGTGAAAAACGGCGTCCCGAACCTTCGTATTATCGAAAGAGAAGAGCTGAAAAAGGCGGAGCCGAATATTTCCGACGACGCCGTCGCCGCGCTGTACGCGCCGTCGGCGGGTATCATCAGCCCGTATGAGCTTGCCATCACCGCGGGCGAAAACGCCGTGCAAAACGGTGCGCATTACCGCTTCGGTTTTGAAGTCAAGACCATCGAGCCGTGCGACGGGGGATATACCGTGTCCGACGGCAAAGAGTCGGTAAGCGCGCGTTTTATCGTCAATGCGGCGGGGCTTTACAGTGATGTCATCGCCTCCTTGTGCGGTGACTGCGATTTCACGCTGATCCCCCGCAAGGGCGAGTATATGCTGTTTGACAAAAACGTCGCGGGATGCGTCCGAAACGTACTTTTCCCGCTGCCGACCAAAGCGGGCAAGGGCGTTCTTGTCGCACCGACCGCCGACGGCAATATGCTGATCGGTCCGAACGCCAATGTCACCGACAAGGACGACACGACGACGAGCGCCAAGGGACTTTCGGAAATTCATGAGCAGGCAAAGAAGCTCATGCCGAACCTTCCGCCTCTTTCGACGGTCATCACTTCGTTCGCGGGGCTTCGTCCCACGCCGTCGACGGGTGATTTTATCATAAAGCCTTCGAAAAAATATCCGCACATTTTGCACTTTTGCGGAATCGAGTCTCCCGGAATCGCTTCGTCGCCCGCCATCGCGGAATATGCGGCGGAGATGCTTTCGGAAATGGGACTTTCGTACACCGAAAACGCCTCGTTCGATCCGTGCCGCAAAAAGGTTCTCCGTATGCGGGAGATGACGAACGAACAGCGCAAAGCCGCCATCGAAGCCGACCCATCCTACGGCAAGATCATCTGCCGCTGTGAAACAGTCACCGAGGGCGAGATTCTCGATGCCATCCGCCGCCCGATGGGCGCGACGACCGTCGACGGCGTAAAGCGCCGCACCCGCGCGGGCATGGGGCGCTGTCAGGGCGGATTCTGTATGCCGCGCGTGACCGAGCTTTTGGCACGTGAGAAAAAATGCGATTTTACCGAGATCCGAAAATTTGACGAAGAATCGGTCATTCTCGTCGGGAAGACAAAATAAGGGGGCGCACATATGAACGAAAACAAAAAGATCGTCATCATCGGCGGCGGTCCCGCCGGTCTTGCCGCCGCTCTCGGAGCGCTTTCCGCCGGGCAAAAAGCCGAGGATATCCTGATTCTCGAGCGCGATTCGATCCTCGGCGGCATTCTCAATCAATGCATCCACGCGGGCTTCGGACTTCACCGCTTCGGCGAGGAACTGACGGGACCCGAATACGCGGGGCGCTATATCGACGAAGTCGAAAAGGCGAATATTCCGTACGTCACCGACGCGATGGTGCTGTCGCTGACGGGCGACCGAACCGTCACTTATATCTCGCCCAAAACGGGACTTGTGACGGTAAAAGCGGGCGCGGTCATCCTTGCTATGGGCTGCCGCGAGCGCACGCGCGGCGCTTTGAATATCCCCGGAACGAGACCCGCCGGCGTTTACACGGCGGGAACGGCGCAGCGCTTTGTCAACATGGAGGGGTATCTTCCCGGCAAAGAGGTCGTCATTCTCGGAAGCGGCGACATCGGTCTTATCATGGCGCGCCGCATGACGCTGGAGGGCGCGCATGTGCGGGCGGTCTGCGAGGTCATGCCCTATTCGGGCGGTCTTGCGCGCAATATCGCCCAGTGTCTGAACGATTTTAACATTCCGCTTCTTCTGTCGCACACCGTCGTCAACATCGAGGGAAAAGACCGCGTGAGCGGCGTTACGGTAGCCGAGGTCGACGAAAAGCGCAGACCGATTCCCGGGACCGAACAGTATTTTCCCTGCGACACGCTTCTCCTTTCGGTCGGACTTATCCCCGAAAACGAGGTCTCGCGCGGCGCGAATATCGATTTCGACCGCGTGACGAGCGGAGCGGTTGTCGACAATTACCGCCAGACCACGCAAAAAGGCATTTTTGCGTGCGGAAATGTACTGCATGTACACGATCTTGTGGACTTTGTTTCCGCCGAGAGCGACCTTGCCGGAAAAAGCGCCGCCGCCTTTGTGCGCGGCGAGCTTCCCGACGGCGACTTTTCCGTGACCGTCCCGACCGATGGTGTGCGCTATATCGTGCCTCAGCGCTACAGCCGCGCGGGCGTCGACGAAAAAACCGAATTTTTCTTCCGCGTCGGACAGAATTACCGCAATGTGTATCTTACGGCATCCGCCGACGGCAAAGAAATTTTCCGCAAAAAGCTGCGCCGCGCCGCGCCCGGCGAAATGGAGCACGTCTCCTTCAAGGGCGACGCGCTTTCGGCGATCCGCAAGGCAAAAGAACTTACCTTTGCCATACGGGAGGAGGAAAAAGCATGACCGAGAAAACCTTTACCTGTATCGTCTGCCCGATCGGCTGTGAGCTTACCGTGCGGTATGACGAGAAAAATCCCGAAGACATCACCGTGAGCGGCAATTCCTGCCCGCGGGGAGCGGCTTACGCCAAAAGCGAGATCACGCACCCCGAGCGCACGCTGACGGGCACGGTTCGAACCGATTCGAAGGAGTTTCCGCTGTGTCCCGTCAAGACGAGCCGCCCCATTCCGAAGGAAAAAATGCTCCTTGCGGCGAAGGAGCTTCAAAATGTGCGTCTCGCGACGCCGATTCACCGCGGGGACAAGGTCGTCGAGAATTTCGAAGGACTGGATACCGACCTTATCGCGGGTCGAACGATTCTTTTGTGAAAATTCAGGATTTATTCATATAATAATGGTATACTAACGGTGTGTGCGTTTGTACACACCGTTAATTTTTCGAAAGAGAGGTGAAAAACATGAAAGAAAATATGCGCATTACGGCACTGTACGGAAGCCCGTATCGGACGATCGCCGCCGACTATCTCGAGAATTTCACGTACCCGTGGGAAGCCCTTTCGGGGATTCGTGATTTTTTGTTTGCACTCGGTGCGTCTCTTCCGACCGACCGCTTTGATCATCCCGCCGACGGCGTGTGGATCGCAAAGAGTGCCAAGGTCTTTCCGTCCGCTTACATCGGATCTCCCTGTATCATCGATGAGGAAGCCGAGGTGCGGCACTGCGCCTTTATCCGCGGGAGCGCCCTTGTCGGCAAAAACTGTGTTGTGGGAAATTCGACCGAGCTTAAAAACGTTATCCTGTTCGACAACGTTCAGGTCCCGCATTTCAACTATGTCGGCGACTCGATTCTCGGCTATCGCTCGCACATGGGCGCGGGCAGCATCACGTCGAACGTCAAAAGCGACAAGACGCCCGTCTCGGTGAAAGAACGCTACGACGATCACGGCGAAACGGTAGAAACGGGACTGAAAAAATTCGGCGCCATGCTGGGCGATTTTGTCGAAGTCGGCTGCAACAGCGTTTTAAATCCCGGAACGGTCATCGGAAAAAATTCCAACATCTATCCGACCTCCTGCGTGCGGGGCTATATTCCCGAAAATTCCATTTTCAAAACGCCCGTCTGCGTCGTGCAAAAGGAAAAGTAAAAGAGAAAGCATGCCCAAAAAAAGCAAGAAAGAATAAGCAAAAGAATTTTTCGAAATACTGCCGCGGCAAACGGAAGGATTGGCAGTGACGAAAAAAGCGCCAGGCTCAAAGCCGCTTCTTTATGACTTTGAGTGACGAGGATGAGAATGATCGAAAGACTCGGCGGATATTCTCACGGTGTGCATCCATCGAACATCGGTAACAAAGCGGGCAGCCGTCAAAGATCCGATGATGATGCATCTTTCCGTATACGAATTGACTTTGCGTCCGACAGGCATATTTGTCGGAGAAAGGTATTTTATGTGCGGAATTATCGGTTATTCGGGTAACGAAAATGCGATACCCAAGTTGCTTTACGGCTTAAAAGCCCTGGAATATCGGGGCTATGACTCCGCCGGAATCGCCGTTTTCGAAAAGGACGGCATTACGACGGTCAAAGCAAAAGGACGGATTCGGAACGTCGAAGAAAAGCTCGAGGAAAACTATCCCTCGCTTTCCTCTCTCTGCGGAATCGGACACACCCGCTGGGCGACGCACGGCGAACCGTCGGATATCAATTCCCACCCCCATGGGACGGAAAATCTTGCGCTTGTTCATAACGGCATTATCGAAAACTATATTTCTCTCAAAAACTTTCTGACCGAGCAGGGCTATACCTTTGTGTCGCAGACCGACACCGAGGTTGCGGCAAAACTCATCGATTATTACTACCGTGCCTCGCACGACCCTCTTTGTGCCATTCGCTCGGCTCTCGAAAAGATCAACGGCTCGTATGCTTTCGGAATCCTTTTTAAAGACTTTCCCGGCAAGATCTACGCGACCCGCAAGGACAGTCCTCTCATCGTCGCGCTTTCGGATAAAGGCAATTATATCGCCTCCGACATCCCCGCGGTGCTCAAGCACACCAACCGCTATTTTCAACCGGAACAGGGCGAAATCGCCGTTGTATCCGAAAAAGAGGCAAAGGTATATGACCTTTCGGGAAAACCCGTCGAAAAGACCGTAAAGGTCGCCGATTGGGACATTGACGCGGCGGAAAAGGGCGGTTACGAGCATTTCATGATCAAGGAGATACATGAAGAGCCGTCTTCGATTATCAAGACGATTCGTCCGCGCGTGAAAGACGGACTTCCCGAGCTCGGACTTCCCGCGCTGACCGACGAGACCCTTCGCTCCTTCGAGCGGATCCATATGGTCGCCTGCGGCACCGCCATGCATGCGGGGCTGATCGGAAAGACCGCCGTCGAAAAACTCGCACGGATTCCCGTCGAGGTGGAGATCGCCTCGGAGTTCCGTTACAAAAATCCGATCCTCGGAAAGAAGGACTTGGTCATCATCATTTCCCAGTCGGGCGAGACCGCCGATACGCTGGCGGCGCTGCGCCTTTCCAAGGAACGCGGAGCTTACACGCTCGCCATCGTCAACGTTGCCGGCTCGTCCATTGCCCGTGAGGCGGACAGCACGCTTTATACATGGGCGGGACCCGAGATCGCGGTCGCCAGCACCAAGGCATACACCGTTCAGGTGTCGCTTCTTTACCTCTTTGCGATAAAGCTTGCCCTTTGCTGCGGAAAGCTTTCGGAAACGGAGGCAAAGAAGCTTACGAACGATCTTTTGACGGTTGTTCCCGAAGCGGTCGAAAAGGCATTTTCGCTCTCGGAGCGCTGCCGCGCCGTTTCGGATGAATACAAAGAAAGCGAACACCTCTTCTTTATCGGACGCGGACTCGACTACGATGTCGCGCAGGAGGCATCGCTCAAGCTGAAGGAAATTTCGTATATCCACAGCGAAGCCTATGCCGCGGGCGAATTGAAGCACGGCACGATCTCCTTAATTACCGACGGAACGCCGGTCGTTGCGGTCTGCACGCAGGACGCGCTTTATGACAAAATGATCAGCAATATCAAAGAGGTTCGGGCGCGCGGCGCGCGTGTGATCTTGCTTTGCAAAGCGGGCGCGCACGGAATCGACGAGATCGCCGACGACGTGCTGATTCTTCCCGAGATCGACGAGCTGTATATGCCGATCCCGACCATGACGGTGCTGCAGCTGTTCGCTTATTACACCTCGGTCCTTCTCGGATGCGATGTGGATAAACCCCGCAACCTTGCAAAATCGGTGACGGTAGAGTAAGCGCCGCACGAAAAACAGAAAACGAAGCTCCGCACGTTTCCGTGCGGAGCTTTTTGTCTTGAGTTAATCGTTTGTATGGATTCGCAAGACCTTTTCGGCGTTTTTTCGATATTCCCCGGGCGAAACGCCGTAGCATTCGAAAAATTTGCGGTTAAAATACGTCACATTGTTAAAGCCGCACAGCAACGCGACGTCGATGATCTTCCAATCGCCGTTTTGGATAAGCTCCGAAGCCTTTTTCAGCCGCACGGAATTCAAATAGCGATGAAAGCTCTGCCCGATCTGGGCTTTGAAAAGCTGTCCCGCATACTTTTCGTTGATGAAATAAAGGCGGCAAATATCGGAAAGGGTCAGGTTTTGACGGTAATTGTCGTCGATATAACGCTTTATGGCGGAGACTGCCCAGTGATAAGGGTTTTCCTTTTCGGGGAAATTGCCTTTGTTCGTCTCGTATAACAGCGTAAGATAACTTGCCGTCATGCGGCACAGCGAAAGAGCGCGCTCGTCGGTCATATCGTCGGTACAGCCGAGAAGCAGCTCACGCATGGCGTAATGGTTGTTTCCCGTGACGCGGCAGATATTTTCCAGTTTTTCCAGCGACTTTTTTTGGTCTCTTACCCATCCGCCGAGGTAAAGAATACAGCGTGTTTTGCCGTCGATCTCGACGGGATAGACCGTCTCGGTCATGCCGAAGGCACAGGTGCCCGTGAAGGGGCGCCCGTGAAGCAAAGCGCGTTTGTTGGAGTAATGCTTGCAGCGGATACAGGTATTGAAGCCCGAGGGCGTCTGCTTTGCCAGAACGCAGAAAGCGGAGCAATGGATATTGCTCTCGTGCGGAAGCGCGATCGGAGGAAAGCTGAGAATGCCGGAAATGTCGTGAATGCAGATGCGGCAGGTTCCGAGCATGCCGATATTGTCCAAAAATTCCTTCATGGAGATGCAATCCATTTTTTCTTCGCCGCCTTTGTACTTTTTCTTTCAAAAAGTTCTTCTCTTTTCTCATATTGTAACAAAAAACTGTCGTTTGTTCAAGTATTTTCGAACTTTTTTAGAAGAAAATTGTTTTTTTTTGCGGTATACTGAATACAGATAAAAATCCGTCTTTGAAGAATCCGGAAAAAGGCGGAATTTTCGGAGGAAGAATATGAGACAGTATGATATTATCGTTGCCGGCGGCGGTTTTGCCGGTGCGGCGGCTGCCATTTCGGCGGCAAGACTCGGCAAAAACGTTCTGCTTTTTGATAAAGCCAACGCCCTGGGCGGCGCGGCTTGCAATTGTCTTGTCAATCCCTTTATGCCGTATCGCACCAAGATAGACGGCAAAACGACGCGCCTTTCGTCGGGACTTTTCGAAGAAATTCAAAAGCGCCTTTCGGAGGTCCGCAACGAGCTTTCCGAGCTGAAATTTGCCGAAAACGACAGTTTTTTCGGCGAAGAGCATTTAAAGCTTGCGCTCAACCGCATGGCGTGCGAGGCGGGCGTTCATCTTTTGTATCACGCGACGCTTTGCGGCGTGAAGAAAAACGGGAAAAAGCTTGAGAGCGTGACGGTCGCCACCAAGGCGGGCAATATCGAGCTTTGCGCCGATTATTTTATCGACGCGACGGGCGACGCCGATCTTTCGGTCGCGGCGGGCGTAAAGACGCGCCTCGGACGTCCGCAGGACAGCCTTTGCCAGCCGATGACGCTTTGCTTCCGTGTCGGAAACGTCGATGTCGACGGCTTTTATGCCGAGCGTGAAAAATGGCAGTCGCTTTACGCAAAGCTTTTGGCGGAGGGTAAGCTTCGCAACCCGCGCGAGAACATTTTGGTGTTCCGCACGATCCAAAAGGGCGTTTTGCATTTCAATTCGACCCGTATCGTAAAAAAGAACCCGACCGATCCCTTCGACGTGACCGAAGCCGAGATCGAAGCGCGCGAACAGGCAATCGAGCTGTTTTTGCTTCTGAAGCATAATATCGAAGCCATGAAGGACGCGGAGCTTCTGTCGACCGCCGCCGAGATCGGCGTGCGCGAAAGCCGTATGATCGACGGCGAGCATATTCTCACGGGCAAGGAGATCATCGACTGCTGCCGCTTTGAGGATTCGATCGCGTGCGGAAACTACGACGTGGATATTCACAACCCCGAAGGCTCGGGCACCAGTCATTACTATTTCCCCGACGGGCAGTATTATCAGATTCCGTACCGCAGCCTTGTCCCGCGCGATATCGATAACCTTTTGGTTGCGGGACGCTGCATTTCGGTCGATCATGAGGCGCAGGCATCGATTCGTATCATGCCGATCGTCTGCTGTCTCGGCGAAGCCGCAGGTGTCGGTGCGGCGGTCGCCTTTGACGGGAAGTGCGCGGCAAAGGACGCGGACATTCAAACGATCCGCGATATTCTGCATAAAAACGGCGCGGTTATCGACTGAAACCGAACAGAAAACCGGTAAAATAGGGAAGAGGTCGCTTTTGCAAGCGACCTCTTTTTAATTCAGTCAATTTGGTTAATACGAAAATAACGGACGACAGGCTCTGCGGTAAGCTTTACGCCTGCGCGCTGAAGGTGCAGCAGAACACGCCGTTTTCATACGACCAAACTGCCGCTCCATGGTATTTTTCTGCCGTTTCGCGGACGATGGAAAGTCCCAAGCCGTGTGAATCCTTGTCCTTTTTGGTAGTCGAAAGATCTTCTTTCGGCGCGACGGCGCTGTTGGTGACGCGTATGACCAGCTGTCCCGCCGACACGGTCATGACAAGCTCGACGAAGCGCTCGCTTTCGTACTCGGAGGCGCCGCGCACCGCGTTGTCCAACAGGTTGGAAAGGACGGTGCAGATATCGAGGTCGGGAATTTTCACTTCCGAAAGGTCGCCGATTTTATAGGTGATCTTCACACCCGCCGCGTCGGCTTGCGCTTTTTCGTTGAACAAAAGCGCGTCGAGAGCGGCGTTCGAGCAAAAGGCGATCCCGTTGCGGTCTTCGATCTTGTGCGTCAGCTCGTCGATATACGCCTCGCGCTTTTCGGTGTCGGTGATATTGCGGATAACGTTGATGTGGTTGTAGTAATCGTGACGCAGCTTGCGGTACTGCTCATACTGCACCTGCAAGCGTCCGAAATGCTCGTTTGCCAATTTCACCTGGAGCGCCATGCGGTCGGCGCGCGCCTGTTCGGCGGAGGCGGTGCGCACCATGCGCAAAAGATAGATGCCGAAAGCGATTGACGAAAACAGCATGACGAGATAAAACACCATGAGGGGAGTCGCCTGAATTTTGTAATCCCACAGCATGATAAACATGATCAGCGCCGTGATGAACTGCATAAGACAGTAAATTACGATAAAGCGCTGCGCCTTGCTTTCAAAGACCGCCTTGTGCGAAAGCTTATGTACTGCCAAAACCAAGAGGATTGTGGTGATCATAAGATCAACAAACAAAAAGGCCGGATGAAAGCTTTGCGATTCGAAGAAATCCTGGCCGAGGAGCAAAACGCCCACCATCATGCAAAGCGATTCGACCACGACCGCCGTTCCGGTATACAAAACAAAAACCCCGAGCTTTTTAAAAACCGAGTCGGTAAACAACACAAAAAGGGCGATAAAGCACAGCGTAAACTGCATTACCGTCCGAATCTCCATGCGGTCATAAAAAAGAAAATGCTTGATGCACGAAAGAATGCCGATGATTATAAAAATGAGATACGAAATACGCTTTCCGAAGCGGCGGTGCAAAAGCGAAAAATAGGTGTATCCGATGAGAGTCATTTCATATGCCGCGGCGCCGATTCGAAATCCGTCCAAAAAAGTCACGTTTTTATTTTCCTTTCCTCAAGAAAAGCTACAGAACCTGATTGAAATACAGCGCCGTTTTCTCGCGAAAGCTTTTGATGAACGGGCGGCTGATGTTGACCTTTGTCTTGTCGTCAAACATAACACAGCTGCGCTCGATCCCGGCGACATTGTCCAGATTGACGATAAAGCTTTTGTGTACCCGTGCAAAGGCGGGCGACGGAATCGCCTCTTCGACCTCTTGCATTTTGCGGTTTACCGAAAGCGTCGAGCCGTCCCGAAAATGAAAGATCGTCTTGCGCAGCGCCGACTCAAGATACAAAACGTTTTGAAGCTCGATCACACGGTTCTCGCCGCCGATGTCCAAAACAAGACGGCGCATCGAAAGCTGTGCCCGAATGCGGCGCATGCAGTCGTCGAAATAATAGGCGTCGATCGGCTTTGTCAGAAAATAGGTGTGCCGCACCTTGTAAACATCGCGGAAATAAGAAGGGTTGGCGGACATAAAGACCAAGATCAGCCCCGCGTTTTGCTCGAGGATCGTCCGCGCGGCGCGGCTCGGCTGTTCGGTCATTTTATGCGAAGAAACCAATATTTTGGACGGAACGGCGGTGCGGGCACTTTTGCGAAAGGGCGGTTCGGCTTTGTAAGAACACGAGCACACGAGCACGCACGCAAAAAGTATACGGGAATAACGGTAATAACTTTGAAAAAACGCGCTTTTTTGTGTAAAAATCACGAAAAAAATCAAAATTGACAACAAAAAATAGAAAATAGATATAGACAAAGTGATTTTTTTGTGCTATAATAACCACAGAGTGGGAAACCACATAACAAATTATCACCTAAGGGGGATTATTATACAAGAAGATTTTATCCGCAGCGCTCGCCGCTATGCTTCTTTTGTCCGCGGCAAGCATTACCGCTTCGGCAGAGGGCGAAAACGAGTATTGGATCGAAGCCGGAAGCAACGGAAAGGGTACGGAGGACGATCCTTTCGGTACTTTTGACGAAGCCATCACGGCGCTCGACGGCAAGGACGGCACGATTTATGTTTACGGCACCTACGGCATGGACGACCATGCAAGAAGTGTCGGCTGGGACGGCATGGTAACCGTTAAGGGCGCTACCAAGGACTCCACCATTCATGTCGAACCGAGTAACGGCATTGTGTTCGGCGGCAACATCACCTTTAAGGATATCCTGTTTGACATGGGCAAATATTCCCATTTCAATCCGCTCGGCGAACTGACTGTGTTTGACATCGGCGAGGATGTTTCCTTCACCACTATGATGCATCTCACCTCCTTCGAGAACATGACAGTCGATCATTCGACGCATTACATCATCGAAAGCGGCACGTACGGCACACTGCACCTCGGCGGCGGTTATTCCACCTCGTACGCAAACGGCAACGCCGGCAGCACGATTTTCGAAGTTAACGGCGGTACAGTCAAGTGTGTCGGTCTGGCGGCCGACCACTATAAGGACGATCAGGTCGGTATTTCGGTCGGCGGAAACGTTTCGATCGTATACAACGGCGGTACACTTACCGAGATCGCACATCAAGAAAAGTTCGATATGGATATCATGGGCGCGCTCAACTTCATCTTCAACAACGGTATGAAGCAGCCCGAAAAGTTCGCTTACGGTGAAGACCAGGCGGCAGGCGGCGTATTTATCATCAACTCCGAAAAGGGCGGTAAGGTAATGCCTACCGAAGAAGTCGGCGTATTTGAAGTCAAGGCGGAAAAGGGCAAGATCGCCAAGATCGACGGCAAGGAAATCCCGAACGGAAACGTAACGCTCGAGCCCGGCACCACCAATGTCACTTGGGTAGACGGCGAGCAGCCCGAAGTCGTTGAAGAAAAGACCGAGATCAAGCTCACCATCGGCGACGCGAAGATCACGACCAACG
>URJL01000033.1 GCA_900548115.1 uncultured Eubacteriales bacterium | reverse complement strand
GAGCGACGAAAAGGCTCCCGAATCGGTAACGGTGATCGACCGTTCGGGCGGATTTTTGAGTTTTCTCAACCGCGCCTTCGGTTCGGCTTTGAAATGGCTTTACGAGATCACGCACAGCTATCTCATCGCGATTTTACTGTTCGCGCTGATCATCAAGATCATTCTCTTCCCGCTTTCCATCAAGCAGCAGAAAAACTCGCAGAAGATGGCAAAGCTTGCACCCCGACAGGAGATCATCCGCAAAAAGTACGCGGGACGCAACGACAGATCTTCGCAAACGAAGATGAACGAGGAAATTCAGGCGATGTATGCCGAGGAAAAATACAACCCCATGGGCGGCTGTCTGCCGATGCTTTTGCAGCTTCCGATCATCATGGTGCTGTATACCGTCATCACCAATCCGCTTTCGAGCGTTTACGGCTACGGCAAGGAAGCTTTGCAGAAGCTCTCCGAGGTTTTCACAGCAAACGTTCACCTCTTCCCCGGAATCAAGGCTTCGATTACCGAGACCGACGCGATCTCGCGTATTGCCAACGCGGCAGACCCTGCCGCCGTGGAAGCCGCTTTCGGAAGCGATATCTATTCGCAGATTACCGGTTTTTACAAGACCTTCCAAATCGCGCCCGGTCTTAATTTGATGGACAAGCCCGAGCTTAAGCTTTCGCTGCTCATCCTCGTCCCGATCCTTGTCTTTCTCGCTTCCTTCTTCTCGACGAAGCTTATCCGCAAGTTTACCTACAACCCCACCGCGGGCGATCCCCAGACGCAGATGTCCAACAAATTCATGGATTGGACCATGCCGCTTATGATCCTGTGGTTCAGCTTTTCGGTTCCCGCGCTGGTCGGCGTTTACTGGGTGTTCCAGAACGTCATCTCGATCGGTCAGCAGTATCTTTTGAGCAAAATGTATCCCGTTAAGGCGCCGACGCCCGAAGAAATTCGCGAAGCCGAGCTTCTGATGCGCGGAAAGAAGCCGAAGAAGGCGGTCATTAACGATGACGACGAACGTCCCGCACAGAAAAAGCCGCCCGTTCAGAAAGCGGCGCTGAAGAAAAAGAAAGCAAAATCGCCGTTTATTTACGCGAAAAAGGGCATTGATCCCGCTTATCTTGCGCGCGTAAAGGCAAAAGGAAAAGTGCCGAAAGCCAAGATGAAGCCCTGAGCGTTTTTTCGAAAAACGCCCTGCGGTGAAAAAGAGCCGATGCTTCGCTCTTTTCCCCTTTCCCTGTTTTGGATCATAACGCACCGATGTGCTTTATGATAGATCGGCTTTGCCGCGTCGCGGCAGAGTGTCGCAAACGAATCGGCGTTTGCAAAAAATCCACCTTTTGAAAGGAAACAGCAAAATGGAAATCATTGTAACCGGAAAAACCGTCGAAGCCGCCGTTGCGCTCGGCGCGGAAAAGCTGGGACGCGACGTATCCTCCGTGACCTATGAGGTTTTGGAAGAGCCGAAAAAGGGACTTTTCGGAATCGGCGCGACCGACGCGCGGGTTAAGGTATCGGCACAGGACAGCGCCGAAGACCTGACGCTCGATTTTCTCAACACGCTCATTAAGAACATGGGCATCGAAGCCGAAGCCAAAATCGTCGACGTAAGCGAAAGCATTCCCGAAGGCAAGAGCCTTGTCGAGAAGAACATCTCGGTTGAGATCACGGCAATCGGAGGCGAAGAAGGCGGACGCGGACTGGGCGTTCTGATCGGTCATCACGGAGAAGTGCTCGACGCGATCCAGTATCTTACCAACCTTGCCGTCGGCAAATTCCCGAAAGAGGACGGCGACCGTCAGTACATCAAGGTCTCGATCGACGCGGAAAATTACCGTGCAAAGCGCGAGGAAAAGCTCAAGGAGCTTGCCCGCCGCATGGCAAACAAGGTTCTGAATTACCGCCGCAATATGACGCTCGAACCGATGGCAGCCTATGAGCGCCGCATCATCCATTCGGAAATTCAGGGCATCCGCAACGTTCACACCTATTCCATCGGATCGGAAAACGACCGCCGCGTCGTTATCGCCTATGGAGAAGCGACCGCCGAAGAAAAAGAATAACTTCATAAAAACCGCAGACCTCCGTGCAAGTTTTCACTTGCACGGAGGTCTTTTTATTTACGCGGTCTTATTCCGTCGCGCCGCAAAAAAATCAAAACACCGTAAGTCCTTTTTCCCGCATCGTTTCCTCAGCGCGCGAAAGCGCGTCTTTCTCGGGAAGAATCTTCGGAAGCGTGTCGGGAAGACCGAGCGCGCGGTATTTCGCAGCGGCAAGGTTGTGATAAGCAAGAACGCGAACGCCGACGACATTCGAAAGTCCCGCCAAAAATTCTCCGATCTTTTCGATCTCGGTGTCGTTACAGTCGGGGACAAATGGAATGCGGATCTCGATCTTCGCCCCGCTTTCGTCGAGCTTTTTCAGGTTTTCCAAAATGAGGCGGTTCGAAACGCCGGTACAGCGCGTATGAACCTCCTCGTCAAATGCTTTGACATCGTACAAAAAACGGTCGGTGTACGGTTTCACTGCAAGAAGGCTTTCGAACGGGACAAACCCGCATGTATCGACGGCGGTACGGAGGTTTTCCTCCTTACACCGTTTCAGGAGCCGCGCGCAGAATTCGGCTTGCAAAAGGCATTCCCCGCCCGAAAGGGTGATCCCGCCGCCGCTTGTCTCGTAAAAATCGCGGTCCTCGATAAGGATCTTCAAAAACTCCTCTTCGCTTATCTTCTTTCCGTAAACGCACAGTGCGTCGGCAGGACAGGAGGGAACGCATTTGCCGCAGGCGGTACAGTTTTCGCGACGAAAAATGTGTTTTCCGTTCGAAATAATGTGACACGGACAAACCGAAGCGCATCTGCCGCAAAAGACACATTTGTGTTCCGTGAACGAAAGCGCGGGCTTTCCCGACAGCCCCTCGGGATTGTGGCACCATATACAGCGCAAAGGACAGCCCTTGAAAAAGACCGTTGTGCGGATGCCGTCGCCGTCGTGAACGGCAAACCGTTTTATATCAAAGATCATCGCTTCCATTTTTTATGCCTCCGCAAATTGAATTCTTTCCCCTATTCTATCCGAAAAAGAATCGTTTGTAAATGTATTTTCCGTGCGCCTTATACTTTTCGCACCCATAAAAATTCCATGTTGACCGTATTTTTTTCAAAAAAGACTTGAAAAAATACCGCCGCTCCACTATAATGGTAGTAAACTTCCGCAAAAGTCTTTTTGCGGATCATTCCGAAAAACGAAAGGATCTACTCTTATGAAACTCGGCGTACTTACAGTCCCGCTTTCCAACATGTCGGTGGAAGAAATGCTCAAGTATCTTCACGGTCTCGGCGTTGAAGCCGTTGAGATCGGATGCGGCGGTTATACCAACGACGCACATTCCAAACCCGAAGAATTGCTTGCCGACAAGGCAAAACTCAAGGCTTATAAAGAGCTTTTCCCGAAATACGACATGATCATTTCGGCTCTCTCGGTTCACGGCAACGGCGTTTCGCCCGACAAGGCTTTTGCCAAGCTTTCGAATGAAAAATTCGAAAACGCCTGCCGCCTTGCCAACGAGCTGGAGCTGGATACGGTCATCACCTTCTCGGGCTGTCCCGGCGGATCGCCCAAGGATGAGACCCCCAACTGGGTAACCTGCCCGTGGCCCGACGATTTTCTCAAGGTTCTCGACTATCAGTGGAACGACGTTCTGATCCCGTACTGGCAGAAGGAAGTTGAGCTTGCAAAGAAATACGGCGTTACCAAGATCGCCTTTGAAATGCACCCCGGTTTCTGCGTTTACAACCCCGAGACCATGCTGAAGATCCGCAAGGCGGTCGGCGACAACCTTGGCGCAAACTTCGACCCTTCTCACCTCATCTGGCAGGGAGTCGACCCCGTCGCCGCAATCAAGGAGCTCGGTCTTGCCGGTGCGATGTTCCACTTCCATGCAAAGGACACCAAGATCGATATGTACAACACGGCAGTCAACGGCGTTCTCGACACGAAGCATTACAGCGACGAGATCCACCGCTCGTGGGTATTCCGCAGCCTCGGCTACGGAAGCAGCATCGAAAAGTGGAAGGAAATGGTTTCCATGCTCCAGCTCGTCGGTTACAACCACGTTATGAGCATCGAGCACGAGGACAGCTATATGAGCAGCAAAGAAGGCCTCGAGAAGGCAATTTCGTTCCTGCGCTCGGTCATCATCCGCGACCCCAAGCCGAACGGAATGTTCTGGGCATAATTTTACACACAAAAACGGCGTGCGGTGTTCCACACGCTGTTTTACTTTGTCAAAAAAGTCAAAACGGGAAAGCGTTCCGCTCTCCCGTTTCTCTTATTATTCTGATTTGAAAGCACTGTCAGTCGGCATTCTTTGCGTTTTCTTCAATGATCTTCTGCGCAAGCGGAGCGGGAACTTCTTCGTAGCGCACGAACGCATAAGTAAAGCTTCCGCGCCCCTGCGTCATGGCGCGCAGCGAGATGCTGTAATTGGTCATTTCGGCTTGCGGAACTTCGGCTTCGATAATGCTGATCCCGTGTTTTTCGCCCTGCGACGTGCCGAGAATTCTTCCGCGGCGCTTGCTGACATCGCCGATAACATCGCCCATGTAATCGTCGGGCACGGTAACGATGAGACTTCCGACCGGTTCGAGCAGTGCGGGCGACGCGTTTTTCAGCTCTTTATAGGCAAGCGACGCCGCCATCTTGAACGCCATTTCCGACGAGTCGACATCGTGATAGGAACCATCGAAAAGGTTTGCCTTGAGTCCCATCATCGGATAACCCGCCAAAACGCCCTTCTGCATACAGTCGGAAAGTCCTTTTTCAACGGCGGGATGGAAATTCTTCGGAACCGAACCGCCGAAAATACTCTCGGTAAAGGTAAGCCCCTCGGTATCGGACGGTTCAAACGTGATCTTGACATGTCCGTACTGACCGTGACCGCCCGACTGCTTTTTATGCTTTCCTTCGGCGTCGATCTTTTTCTTGATGGTCTCGCGGTAAGCGATCTTCGGAAGCTCGGTGCGGACCGATACGCCGAAACGGGTCTTCAGCTTTGCCATTACGATATCAAGATGCTGTTCGCCCAAACCGTAAACCAGCATTTGCTTGGTCTCGGCGTTGTTTTCGTAACGGAGGGTGCGATCCTCCTCCAAAAGCCGTGCGATACCACCCGAGATCTTATCCTCATCGCCCTTTGCGGTCGGAACGAGCGCCATGCCGTAATACGGCGTCGGGAAAACGATCTTTTTATATTCAACCGAACCGCCCAGCGTGTCGTTGGTGTTGGTGTTGACCAGCTTTGCGGTCATGCCGATATCGCCGCAGCACAGCTCGTCGACCTCGGTCTGCTTTTTTCCCTTGACCGTGTAAATGTGCGCAAACTTTTCGTTTTCGCCGGTCGTAAGATTCTTTAAAACCGTGTCGCGCTTCAGCGTTCCGTTCATGACCTTGAAATACGACATTTTTCCGACAAACGGGTCGGCGACCGTCTTGAAAACAAAGACCGCAGGTTCGCCGTCAGGATCGATGCGCACATATTCGTCCTCAAGGTCGCGCTCGTGCTTTTTACCGAAGGGATTCGGGAAGGAGTTGGCGATGAAATACAAAAGGGAGGAAATGCCGTCGAGCGTCAGAGCCGAGCCGACCATGACGGGCGCGATCGAACGGTCGTTGATGCCGTTACGCAGCGCCTCTTTCATTTCTTCCTCGGTAAATTCTTCTTCGGCAAAGAATTTTTCCATCAATTCATCGGAGGTCGAAGCGAGCGATTCCATCAAAAGGGCGCGGCTTTCGGCGATCGTGTCGTTATATTTCGGATCGATCGGAATTTCCTTTGCGGTCTTTCCGTCGCTGTCGTAGGCATAAAGCTTATTTTTGATCAGATTGACCGTACCGATCGCCTTGCGGTTTTCGAAAAGCGGGATCATAACGGGACAAATGGTCTTACCGAACTTTTCGCGCATCGAATCGATGGTCGCCGAAAAATTGGCGTTTTCGTCGTCGATCTTATTGATAAAGAACGCTTTCGGAACGGTCGATTCGGTGGCGTAATCCCACGCAAGCTCACAGCCCGCATCGACGCCGCTCTTGGCGTCCATCACGATGAGCGCACAGCCCGCAACGCGCAAGCCCTGCATGACCTCGCCCGAAAAATCGAGATAACCGGGGGTATCGATAATATTGATCTTTTTGTCCTGATACTGTAACGGAGCGATCGAAGCGGAGATCGAAAACTTGCGCTTGATCTCTTCGGGATCAAAATCGCTTATCGTGGTACCGTCCGCCGTTTTCCCAAGGCGATCGGTCGCACCGGAAATATAAAGCATTGCTTCGGCAACGGAGGTCTTTCCGTTGCCTCCGTGTCCCAAAAGACAAATGTTACGGATTTTTTCTGTTTTTGTCGCAGCCATGGTGAATATGCTCCTCTCATCAATATAGTCAATCCGAGTTTTTCCCGGAAGATCTTCGGTGGGAAAGAAAACGTTTCTTTCCCGTTGACTCTATTATACTACCATTTGCGAAATTATGCAACAGGACATATTAGTCATAATATAATCAGAATTTTTGTGCAATTTTCACAACGTTTTGTGAAAATTGCGAGTCATCCGCCGAAGAAAAGCTTGGTGAGAAAAACCGAAAGCGCCGTGCAGAAAAGAAGCACGCAAAAGGCGGCGGGCAAGGTGCGCCCCGTTTTCTTTTCGCCGACCGCCGCAAAATAGACCGAGACGGTATAAAAGATCGTATCCGACGACCCCATCAAGACCGCCGCTGCGCGGGACGAAAAGCTGTCGGGCGAGGTCTGTTTGTAAAGCTCAGTCAAAAGGGCGGTCGACCCGCTTCCCGAAAAGGGGCGAAGAAGAAGGATCGGCAAAAGATTCGCGTCCAGCCCGATCTTTTTGCAAAACGGAGAAAGCGCTTTGCACAGAAAAGGCAGCGCGCCGCTTGCCGAAAGCATACGCACGGCGACCGTCAATAAAAGAAGCGTCGGCAGAATTTTGACCGTCGTATCCATCCCCTCCGCGATCCCCTCGGAAAAAGCCGAAAAAAGATCTTTTTTCGAAGAAAAGATCAAAACGCTCACCAAAAGCAAAATACAGGGCACAATGTACGCGGCAAGAAGATTCATTCCGCCGCCCTCCTCAAAGCCGTTTGCCGACGGGCGCACAGGCGGCACAGAACGCCCGCGAAAAGCACCGTACCGAGCGAGCAAAGCCAGATCGGGAAAAGAATTTCGCAGGGATTTTCCGATCCCGCCGCCGTGCGGAGCGCAATGAGCGTCGTCGGAAAGATCTGCGGCGGGACGGTATTCATCACGGTGAAGGTAAAGCGATCGGCAAGGAGAGCGGCTCTCTCCCGTATTTCCGCGTTTTTCCCTTTTCCCGTCTCTTCCGCTTTCTCCGCCGTTTCCGACGGCGTGAGCGCGCGCATGACCGAAAGTCCGAGCGGAAGCGCGGCGTTTCCCAGTCCCAAAAGATTGGCGGCAAAGTTGGCGGCGATCTCATCCATGCCCCTTCCCGTTCGTGCCGCCGTGGGATAAAGAAGCAAAAGCACGGGACGCAAAAGACGGGAAAATGCTTTCATCGCCCCCGCCCTTTCCAAGACTCGTATCACGCCGCTCCAAAGCCCTGTCAGCCCCAAAAGCGAGATCGACAGCGTGACTGCGTCGCCCGCCGCCACCGTCACACACTCCGACAGCGCCTGCATGTTTCCGGTGAACACCGCGAACAAAAAGGACAGCGCGATTATACACGAAAATACCTTACCAAGCAAGAAAAAACCGCCTTTCTCTGTGCAATTTGACAAAGTTTGCCATTTTTGTAAAAAAATTAGTAAACAGTGTTGACTTTTGGAAAAATATATTGTATAATGCAAAAAGATGAAGCCTGATATTTTTCAGACAATCTCGCCTTTTTGTCGGCGGTCACATTCATGTTTATTCGGTCGGTATCGAATTTATTATTACAGGAGGGATTCTGCATGAAGGCACTCGGAATTGTACGTACGGTAGACAGATTGGGTCGGTTGGTATTGCCCGCCGATCTTCGAAAAACAATGGGATACGGTGTGGACGAACCGCTTGAGATCTTTGTGGATGAAGATCGGATCGTCTTAAAAAAGTATAACCCCGCATGCCTTTTCTGCGGCTCGGGGGAAAATACAGTCAAATATAAGGATAAGCTGGTCTGCGCCGACTGCGCCAAAAAGCTGTCCGAGCTTTGCAATTATCTGTAATTTCCGCGACCTTTCCGTTTTTTTCGCTCCGATCGGCGCTGCCGATCGGAGTTTCTGTAAGACGCGAAAAAACACGCATTCTTTCGATGTGCGATCCTGTGCATTGACACGCGATGCTTTTTCGTGTAAAATAGTAGGTGTACGATACAAGGCAAAAATCAAAGGGGGCGGATCCGTTGCTAACCGATAAAGCACAAATCAAATTGATCATTCTGGGGGTCTATTACGCTTTTGCCGTAGAGATGAAAGAGAGCGACGCAAGCGCGTCGATCGCGGCGACGGAGGCGATCCATCCCTCCGACTGCGAAGAATGCACCGGCGAGCTTTGCGAAGAGGGGCTTTTGCACCGCTGTCGAATCGAAAACGAGGACTGCTGCGGCATCACGCCGCGCGGCGTGTTTGCTTACCGCCAAGGTGAAGAGCTGGTGAAGCCCGCCGTGCGGGATGAGCTGATCGCCCGCGCCCTGCGGCATTTCGAATCGATCTGCTCGGGACGAAAATACGAGTCGCACATCGAGGAAGCGGAAAACGGCTTCGTCGTCGTTTGTTCGCTGCGCTCCGAAAAGATCACCTACATGGAAACGCGATTCTATTTCACCGACCGCGCCGAAGCGATGAAGGCGCTGTCCCACTGTCTCGAAAAGCCCGAGGTCGTGTACAGCGGCGTGGAAACGCTGATAACGGGAAAGATCACCCGTATGCTCTGAAAACCGCAAAAGCGGCTGTCGGGCAGACTTATTTGTCCGAAAAAACGACAAGGGGGGACAAGCTTTGTCCCCCCTCACTTATTATAAACAATAAAAAGCACCGTACGCGGTGCTTTTTTGCTCCGATCAATCCGAACGCCTTTACATTCGCTTGCGCTTATCCGCGAGATAAAACCCGAACACCGCCGCCGTTGTTGCGGCGGGAAGCGAATAGCGCACCTCGGCGGAAGCATACGGAATGCACACGATGCAGTCGGAATGCTTCACAAAATCGGGCGATATTCCCCGTTTTTCCCCGCCCACAAAAAGGCACAGGGGAAATTCCGGTTCGAACGAATAAAGCTCCTCGCAATTGCCCGTTTTGGCGGCGCTGACGCGAAGAAAGCCTTTCTTTTGAAGCGTTTTCATAAACGATGCATGTTCCGCTTCGTCCCGCATGGGCGGCAAAACCGCCATCGGGCACATCTCGGTCGCCCCCGCCGACGCGCGGGCGCAAATGTCTGCGGAATTCATCGGGTTGCGCTCGGGAATCAAAATTCCGCTCGCCCCGGCGGCATAAAGATTCCGCACGGCATAGCCGAAATTATACGGGTCTTCGATCCCGTCGGTCACGACACAAAAGCCGCCCTCGTCAGCGACCTTTTGCAAAAGCGCGTCGCAGTCGAGAAAAAGCCGCTCGCCGCAGAAGGCAAGAACGCCGCCGTGCGTGCTCCCCGCGCCCTCGCGTCCCACGAGGAACGCTTCGATCACACTGCGCGCGCAGAGTTCGGTCGGGATTTTCTTCTCTTTCAAAAGATTCAAAAGATAATGCGTCTTGCGGTCGCGTTTTTTCACCTTTTCAAGATCGATATAGCAGCGCTCAATCGGACGGCTGTCGTATTTCAGCGCCGCTTCAACCGACAAAGCGCCCTCCAGAAGAATCGTTTCGGTCTCGTTTGCCTTTGCCGCGCTCATCCCTCGGTGACCTCATCTTGCATATCATCGGGTGCGAGCGTATCCTCACGGATCACGACTGTGCCGTTTTCGAAATAGCCGTCATACGACCGTGCGTTGGGTGCGGGCCACGAATAAACGCCTTTGCCGTTTTTGCGGTCTTTCGAGAATTCGCCGCTGTAGCTCTCGCCGTTCGCATAGGTATACGTGCCGCTGCCCTCGCGCAGATCGTCGACAAACTCTCCGCTGTACACGTCGCCGTTCGCATAACGGAACGTGCCCGTGCCGTTCTTTTTGTCGTTCTTGTATTCGCCCTCATAGTGCGTTCCGTCCGCGCCGTTGTAAACGCCCGCGCCGTTTTTGCGGTTATCGGAAAAGCTTCCCTCATAGGTGCTGCCGTCGCTCCATGTGTAAATTCCGTTTCCCTCCGCTTTGCCGTTTTGAAATTCGCCCTCATAACGGCTTCCGTCGGCGCTTATATAAACGCCGCTGCCCGACATAGTGTCGTCGGCAAAGCTTCCCTCATACGTATCGCCCGAGGCATAAATCATTTTTCCCGTGCCGTTGCGGTAAAAGCCCGAAAAATTGCCGTCGTAAACGTCGCCGTTTGCATACGTGATGGTTCCGAGACTGCGGTCGATCTTGGCTTTTGTGCCGTCGGGAAGCATGATCGTACCGCGCAGTATGACGCCATCGGTCGTCTTTCCGAAAAATTTCGCGCCGTTGTCGGCTTTGATATAACGGTAGCCCGTAAAGTTCAAAACGAGTCCCGCGGCGGCAAGCAGCACGAGCGCGATAATCAACACCGTAAGACACAGATTCAGCTTCATTCTTGTGCTTTTGTTCATCTCATTCGGTCCTCTCTTTTTTCGGCTTATTCGGCATCGGCATTTTCTCCGCCGTTATCGCCCGTTTCGTCCGCATTCTCCGTCAAAAGCTCCCCGGTCACAGCCGAATCGTTTTTCGGCGGCGTATCGGAACTTTTCTTTCCGATGTTTTCGATCGCGTGCAAAATGCTTGGCAAAAGGGCAATGAAGATCATCGCCGCGGCGAAAAACGCCGCGACCGTCAAAAAAAGCGTCGAGACGGTCGTCCCTTTGCCGTCATACCGTATCTCGGCAGCGGCACGCTTTTCTTCGGGGATGTAATAGCGGATATTCGGATCGATCGTCTTTTTTACGAACAATTCGTCGGGATGGTGCTTTGTCTCCGCTTTCGGCGTCTCATCGCCCAGCGCTTCGACGCTTTTTCGCAGAACCGAGCCTTTTTTCAAAACACGGCGGGAAAGAGCCGTGCGCACGCCCTTGCCGTATCCGATCTCGGAAAGTGTCTTCGCGTTCTCGGCGCAGTCGGCGCCCGCCGCGATCAGGGCGCGCAAAAGGTCGCCCACGATACGCTTTTGATAAAACGCGTAAAATGCCGCACAGCAAACACCGGCAAAAACGACCCAAACGATCGGGGTGATCGTCTCAACGCTCATGGTTTTCCCTCCTTCTTGAAATTTCAAAGCGGTCGGTTCGCAGGTTTTTATACCCAAAAGGGGAGCTTTGCTCCCCTTTTTTCTTTTCTTTATTCGAACTTATTCGGGCTTAATGATCTGTGCTCCGCGCATATACGGGCGCAGAACCTCGGGAATCGTAATCGAGCCGTCGGCATTCTGATAATTTTCCATAATGGCGGCGGTGGTTCTGCCGAGGGCAACGCCCGAGCCGTTCAGCGTGTGGACGTAGCGCGGCTTCGACTTTGCGTCCTCGCGGAACTTGATGTTGGCGCGTCTTGCCTGATAATCCTCGAAGTTGGAGCAGGACGAAATTTCGACATAACGGTTGTAAGAAGGCATCCAAACCTCGATATCGTAGGTCTTCGCGGACGAAAAGCCCATATCGCCCGTCGAAAGAAGAACAACGCGGTAAGGAAGTCCCAAAAGCTGCAGAACATGCTCGGCATCGTTCGTCAGCTTTTCCAGCTCTTCATACGAATGATCGGGGTGAGCAAACTTTACAAGCTCGACCTTGTTGAACTGATGCTGGCGGATGAGTCCGCGGGTGTCGCGTCCGGCGCTTCCCGCTTCGGCGCGGAAGCAAGCGGAATAAGCGCAATACTTGATCGGGAGCATATCGCCCGAGAGAATCTCGTTCTTGTGCATATTGGTAACCGGGACTTCGGCGGTCGGAATGAGGAAGTAGTCGTAGTTGGCAAGCTTAAAAGCGTCCTCTTCGAACTTCGGAAGCTGACCCGTGCCCTTCATGGAGTCGCGGTTGACCATGAACGGCGGGAAGATCTCGGTGTAACCCGCGTCGGTGTGGGTGTCCAGGTAGAAATTCATGATCGCGCGCTCAAGCTTTGCGCCCGCGCCGCGATAGAAATGGAAGCGGGCACCGGTGACATTGGCGGCGCGCTCGGGATCGAGGACATTCAGCTTGGAACCCAGCTCCCAATGCGGAAGGGGATCAAAATCGAACTTCCTCGGTTCGCCCCAACGGCGCTGTTCGACGTTTGCCGAATCATCGGGACCGACCACAACGCTGTCGTGCGGCGTGTTCGGGATCGAGAGAAGAATCTTTTCGATCTCGGCGTCGTATTCGGAAATAATGGTGCTGTCCGCTTTGGTCTTGTCGGAAAGCTCCTTCATCTCGGCGAAAAGCTCGTCGGTGTTTTTGCCTTCCTTCTTCATGATCGGAACCTGCTTTGTGATGGCGTTCTGCTTTGCCTTCAATTGTTCGGTCTCGGCGATCAGCGAGCGGCGCATGGTGTCCAGCTCCAGCACCTTGTCAATGTCCTGCGAATAGTCTTTTCCGCGGGCGGCAAGACGTTCCTTGACATGCTGCGTATTTTCCTTGATAACTTTCAGATCCAACATAGTTTTGTACCTTCTTTTATGTTAATATAAAATGTTGACACGTTGTTCAGTCTTCGAAAATGTCACCGCAGAGCGCGGTGATGAGCTTTTCGAGGTCGGCGTTGTCGTAATATTCGAGCTCGAGCTTTCCGCCCTTTTCGCTTTTTTTGTTCAAAACGATCTTGGCTTTTCTGCCGAGCTTTGCCGACATATTTTCCTCCAACTTGCCGAGGTAAGCGGCGGCGGAGGGGTCCTTCGGTTTTTCCTCGGTCTTGGGCGAATGAAGGCTTGCGTAGACGAGCTTCGCAAGGCGTTCGGTCTCGCGAACCGAAAGTCCTTTTGCGACGACCGTCTCGGCGGCGCGGTCAATCTCGTCGGCATCGCCGATCGAAAGCAGTGCGCGCGCATGTCCCGCCGTGAGATCGCCCTTTTCGAGAAGCGAAAGCGTCTTTTCGGGCAGCGCCAAAAGGCGGAGCGAATTGGTAAGATTCGGGCGTGATATGCCGACAATGCGGGCGGTCTCCTCCTGCGTAAGGTCAAATTCATCGAGCAGACGCTTTAATCCCCGCGCCTGTTCGACGGCGTTCAGATCCTCGCGCTGAAGATTTTCCACCAGCATGATCGCGGCGGCTTCGTGATCGGTCATGTCTTTTACGATGACCGGCACTTCGGAAAGTCCCGCCATTTTGGCGGCGCGCCAGCGGCGTTCGCCGGCGACGATACGATATTTGTTTCCGAGGATCTTCGAGACGGCGTCGTCTCCCTCCTCGGGATTTTTTTCGGGTCTGCGCACCACGAGCGGCTGAAGAACGCCGTGTGTTGCGATCGAATCGGCAAGAGCCGACAGCGCCTCGGGTTCAAAGGTCTTGCGGGGCTGGTTCTTGTCGGGCTCGATGTCCGACAGCCGAAGCGTCACGATCTCGCCGTTTTTTTTCGACGAACCCATCGCGTCAAATTGCGCTTCGCTGAAAAGCGCGTCCAAGCCTTTTCCCAATCCGCCTTTTTTTGCCATAGTTTGCTCCTTTACGGTTCTTTTCATCCGAACGGGCTGTTCGGCGGAATAAATACTCTGTTTGAACGTCCAGTATAACACACATTTATGAACGTGCTGTTAATTCTCACATCTTTCTTCCCCTTTTTCCAAGAGCAAACGACCGCCCCTGTCCGACCGCGCCGAAATTCGTTCCGAAGTCTGCGTTCCGTCCGAAGAATAAAACGGCGAAAAAAACTAAATTTTGAAAAGCAAGACGAGATAATATGCAAAAAGTACTTGACAATCGGAACAAATTAGGGTATAATAGCATACATTAAGAATTGTATACAATTATACAATTCAAATTTCAGATCAAACCGAGCAAAATTCCCGCCGACACAAAACACACAACACGCCTGATTGCCGAAAGGAGAAGAAAGCATGCTTGAAATTTCCAAAAAAACAAACCTTTTGGAGCAAAAATCGTATAAATATCAATTGCAGGACGTCGCCGAACCGAACCTTTACCGCGATGTTTACGCCTACAGCGAAGTCCCGAAGGTTCCGTTCAACCATCGCCGCACGCCGATGGGCATGCCCGAGGAGGTCTGGATCACCGATACGACCTTGCGCGACGGTCAGCAGTCGGTCGAGCCGTATACCGTCGATCAGATCGTGGAAATTTACAAATATCTCTCCCGCCTCGGCGGTCCGAACGGCATTATCCGCCAGACCGAATTTTTCATCTACAGCAAAAAAGACCGCGAAGCGCTCGAGCGCTGCCGCGCGCTGGGACTGGAATTTCCCGAAATCACGACATGGATCCGTGCAAGCCGCGAAGATTTTAAGCTCGTAAAGGATCTCGGCATCCGCGAAACGGGCATTCTCGCCAGCTGTTCGGACTATCATATTTTCAAGAAACTGAAAATGACCCGTAAACAGGCGCTCGATTATTATCTCGCCACCGTTTCCGAAGCGTTCGAGGCGGGAATCGTGCCGCGCTGTCATCTGGAGGACATCACCCGCGCCGACTTTTACGGCTTTGTTGTTCCGTTCGTAAACGCCCTGCACGACATGGCGGTTCAGGCGGGCATCCCCGTTAAAATCCGCGCGTGCGATACCATGGGCTACGGTGTTCCGTACACCGAGGTTGCCCTGCCGCGAAGCGTTGCGGGCATAATTTACGGCTTACAGCATTATGCCGACGTTCCGAGCGAATGTCTCGAATGGCACGGTCACAATGATTTTTACAAGGCGGTCGCCAATGCGTCGACGGCTTGGCTCTACGGTGCGTCTGCGGTCAACTGTTCTCTTCTCGGAATCGGAGAGCGCACGGGAAATATTCCGCTTGAAGCCATGGTTTTCGAATATGCGTCGCTCAAGGGAACGCTCGACGGCATGGAACCGTCGGTTATCACCGAGATCGCGGAATATTTCGAAAAGGAAATCGGATATAAAATCCCGCCCATGACGCCGTTTGTCGGCGAAAGCTTCAACGTGACCCGCGCGGGCATTCATGCCGACGGACTTTTGAAGGATCAGGAAATTTACAATATTTTCGATACCGAAACGCTTCTGAACCGTCCCGCGTCGGTTCTGGTCACCAAAACCTCGGGACTTGCGGGAATTGCTTACTGGATCAATCAGCATTATAAGCTTGCCGGAACGCCGCGCGAGGTGGATAAGCGCGACCCGATGGTCGTTTCCATTAAAGAATGGGTCGACGCCGAATACGAAAGCGGAAGACAAAGCAACATCTCGACGCATGAGCTGGAATCGCTCATCACCGAGCTTTCGGGCGGCGCGTACTGAGCGTCGGAACGGAGAGACGATATGAACACACCGCTTCGGTTTGTTTCGCTTGCCGACAGCGTTTTCGAAAAGATGGAGGACAACATCCTGTCGGGAGTTTATCCCAAAGGAAGCGTGTACACCGAATCGACCCTATCGGATGAATTCGGCGTATCCCGCACTCCCATTCGCGAGGCGATACGGCGGCTGGAACAGGAAAATCTCATTGCGATATCCAAAAAAGGAATCGAAATAAAAGGTCTTGACAAGGCAGATCTCTCGGACATTTACGATATCCGAATCGCCCTGGAGGGAGAGGTAGCCGCCCGCTGCGCATTCGACATTTCCGAAAAAGCGCTGGAGGAATTGCGCGAGGTGTTGGAGCTTCAGGAGTATTATACGCAAAAGGAAATGGGCGACAAGATACGCGACGCGGACAGCCGTTTTCACGAAATTTTGTACGTCTCCTGCCAAAGTCCGATTTTTGCGTCGGTGCTGTCCAATTTGCATCACCGCATTTTGCGCTACCGCAAAATGTCGGTGCAGAATCCCGAGCGGGCGCGCTGCGCCGTGCGGGAACACCGCGGAATCTACGAAGCGCTCCTTGCGCACGACGCGGAAAAAGCGAGAAAACTGACCGAAGAACATCTGAAAAATGCCAAAAACGGCACGCTTTCGGCATACGAGCCGAGCGGCGATACAAAAGAGCAATAAAGAATCGAAAAAAGGAGAATGCCTTATGGGACTTACCATTGCACAAAAGATCATAAAAAAGCATTTGGTCGAGGGCGAAATGACCCCCGGAAGCGAGATCGCGCTGAAGATCGACCAAACGCTCACGCAGGACGCGACGGGTACGATGGCGTATCTTGAATTTGAAGCCATCGGCGTGCCGCGCGTCAAGACCGAGCGCTCGGTCGCGTATGTTGACCACAACACGCTGCAATGCGGCTTTGAAAATCCCGACGATCATCTTTACATCCAAACGGTCACCAAAAAGCACGGTATTTATTTCTCGCGGCCCGGAAACGGAATCTGTCACCAGGTTCATCTCGAACGCTTCGGAATTCCCGGCAAGACCCTGATCGGCTCGGACAGCCATACGCCGACGGGCGGCGGCATCGGTATGCTCGCCATGGGCGCGGGCGGACTGGACGTCGCGGTCGCCATGGGCGGCGGCGCGTATTATATCACCATGCCGAAAATGTACAAAGTAAACCTCACGGGAAAACTGCGCGATTTTGTCACGGCAAAAGACGTAAGCCTTGAAATTTTGCGGATTTTATCGGTAAAGGGCGGTGTCGGCGCCATCATCGAATGGGGCGGCGAGGGAATTTCGACTCTGTCCGTGCCCGAGCGCGCCACCATCACCAATATGGGTACCGAACTGGGTGCGACCACCTCGATCTTTCCGTCGGATGAGATCACCCGCGCCTTTTTAAAGGCGCAGGGACGCGAACAGGATTATATTCCGCTGGCAAGCGACCCCGACGCCGTATACGACCGCATAATCGACATCGATCTTTCGACGCTTGAGCCGATGATTGCCTGTCCGCACAGCCCCGACAACGTTGTGACCGTAAAATCGGTTGCGGGCACAAAGGTCGATCAGGTCTGTATCGGCTCCTGTACCAACTCCTCTCTTTCGGATATGTTAAAGGTAGCGGCACTGTTGAAGGGTCGGAAAATTTCCGATTCGGTCAGCCTTTCGATCTCGCCCGGCTCGAAGCAGGTTCTTTCGATGCTCGCGTCGTCGGGTGCGCTCACCGACATCATCGCTTCGGGCGCGCGCGTTTTGGAATGTGCCTGCGGACCTTGTATCGGTATGGGCTTTTCGCCCAACTCCGAGGGCGTAAGCCTTCGTACCTTTAACCGCAACTTTCTCGGAAGAAGCGGCACGAAAGACGGACAGGTATATCTCGTTTCTCCCGAGACTGCCGTTGCCGCGGCGCTTTGCGGCGTGATCACCGACCCGCGGGATCTCGGCGTTATGCCGAAAATCACGCTTCCCGATCATTATGCGATCGACGACAGCGCGGTCCTTGCACCGGCAAGCGAAGAAGAGGCAAAGAGCCTTACGGTTCGCCGCGGTCCGAACATCAAGCCCTTCCCCGAAACGCACCCCGTCGAAAATACGCTTCGCGCTTCGCTCACGCTGAAGGTCGGCGACAATATCACGACCGACCACATCATGCCGGCAGGCGCCAAGATTCTTCCCTTCCGTTCGAACATCCCGTATCTTTCGAAGTTCTGTTTCTCGGTCTGCGACGAGAACTTCCCCGAAAACGCGAAGAAGGCGGGACAGAGCATTCTGGTCGGCGGAAGCAACTACGGTCAGGGTTCGTCGCGTGAGCACGCGGCGCTGGTTCCGCTGTATCTCGGTGTGCGCGCCGTCATCGCCAAATCCTTCGCGCGCATCCATGCCGCAAACCTTATCAACGCGGGCATTATGCCGCTGACCTTTGAAGATCCCGCCGATTACGACAAGCTTATGCAGAACGATATGCTTTCGATTGAAAACATCTTCGACGGCATGGAAAGCGGCAAGATGATTTTGCACGACGAGACGAAAAACATCGATATTCCGCTTACCTGTTCCTTTACCGACCGTCAGAAGGCGATTTTGAAGGCGGGCGGACTTTTGGGCTATACAAAGGGAAACTGAACGAGAAAGAAAGGAAAGATATATGGCTAAGATACAAATGAAAACGCCGCTCGTCGAGATGGACGGCGACGAGATGACCCGTATTTTGTGGAAAAGGATCAAGGACGAGCTGATCTTACCGTTCGTTGATTTGAAAACCGAATATTACGATCTCGGACTTCCCGAGCGTGAACGCACCAAAGACCGCGTGACGTGGGATTCGGCAAACGCCGCGAAAAAATACGGCGTCGCCGTAAAATGTGCCACCATCACGCCGAACAAACAGCGTGTGGAGGAATATAATCTTTCCGAAATGTGGAAGAGCCCGAACGGCACGATCCGTGCGGTTTTGGACGGCACGGTTTTCCGCGCACCGATTTTGATCGATTCGATAAAGCCTGTCGTCAAGAACTGGGAAAAGCCCATCACCATTGCGCGTCATGCTTACGGCGACGTATACAAGGCGACCGAATACCGTGTTCCCGGAAAGGGAAAAGCCGAGCTTTTGTTCACCGATGAGAACGGCAAGGAAACTTTCCGCGAGACGGTTTATGATTTCGAGTGCCCCGGCGTTCTGCAAAGTCAGTACAACAAGGATTCGTCCATTGTGTCCTTCGCCCATTCCTGCTTCCGTTATGCGATCTCCACAAAGCAGGATCTTTGGTTCTCGACCAAGGACACGATCTCCAAACAATACGACCAGACCTTTAAGCTGATCTTCGAAGAAATCTACGAAAAAGAGTACAAAAAACAGTTTGAAGAGCTGGGAATCGAGTATTTCTATACGCTGATCGACGACGCGGTCGCCCGCGTTATCCGCAGCCGCGGCGGTTATATCTGGGCGTGCAAGAATTATGACGGCGATGTTATGAGCGATATGGTATCGACCGCTTTCGGTTCGCTTGCCATGATGACCTCGGTTTTGGTCTCGCCCGACGGAAAATTCGAGTATGAGGCGGCGCACGGAACGGTAACGCGGCATTATTACCGCTATTTGAAGGGCGAGGAGACCTCGACCAACCCGATGGCGACCATCTATGCCTGGAGCGGCGCCTTGCGCAAGCGCGGCGAATTGGACGGACTTTCCGACCTTATGCAATTTGCCGACCGTCTGGAGAGCGCCTGCATAAAGACCCTGAACGACGGAATCATGACAAAGGATTTGATTGGTCTTGTCTCGGAGGGATATACGGCGCGCGCCGTCAATTCCGCGGAATTCATCGCAGAGATCCGCAAGCGCCTGGAGGCGTAAGACGTAATTGCACAAAAAACGAGCGGAATTTCAAGACGAAATTCCGCTCGTTTCTTTATTTATTGTTTTCGTATTCAAACAAGCCCGCAAAGAAGTCCGACGCAGCGCACGGCAAAGGCGACGAGCCATGCAATGAGACACTGGACCAAAACCGTAAGTACGGCGGCACGGGTGCCGCCCAGCTCGCGTTTCACGGTGGCAATGGCGGCGACACACGGCGTATATAAAAGCGTAAAGACCAAGAATACCGTCGCGGTAAACGGGCTGAACAGCGTTCCGAGTTTTGCGACGTCTCCGCCGAGAAGCAGTGTCAGCGTCGAGACCACACTCTCCTTTGCGGTAAAGCCGGTGATCAGCGCCGTCGAAGCGCGCCAGTCGCCGAAGCCGAGAGGACGGAAAAGCGGTGCGAACAGTCCGCCGAGCAGGGCAAGCAGACTGCTTTCGGGAGAGGCGGCTACATTCAGCCGCACATCAAAGGTTTGAAGCGTCCAAATGACGATGGACGAAAGAAATATGACGGTAAACGCCTTTTGCACAAAGTCCCGCGCCTTTTCCCAAATCAGCTGTCCGACGCTTTTGGCACTCGGAAGACGGTAATTGGGAAGCTCCATGACAAACGGAACGGGCTCGCCGTGAAAAGTCGTTCCCTTTAATAGCAGCGCATACAAAACGCCGCACAAAACGCCGAAGGCGTAAAGACCGATCATCATGAGCGCACGGTATCGGATTGGAAAAAAGGCACCGATCATCATGGTGTAGATCGGAAGCTTCGCCGAACAGCTCATAAACGGGGTCAAAAGGATCGTCATTTTGCGGTCGCGCTCGCTGGAGAGCGTGCGGGTCGCCATGATAGCGGGAACCGAACAGCCGAAGCCGATGAGCATCGGAACAAAGCTTCGTCCCGAAAGACCGAGTTTTCGAAGCGGACGGTCCATGACAAAGGCGACGCGGGTCATATAGCCGGTGTCCTCCAGAATGGAAAGAAAGAAAAACAGCGTAACGATCGTCGGAAGAAAGCTTAAAACGCTGCCCACTCCGGCACAGATACCGTCCACGACAAGCGACTGCACAACGGGATTTATTTGCAAAACGGAAAGTCCCTGCGCGATAAGATCGATCACGGCTTTTACACCGATGTCCAGGAGATTGGAAAGCCCCGCGCCGATCACGCTGAAGGTCATGAGAAAGACAAAAGCCAAAATAGCGATAAAACACGGAACGGCGGTGTATTTGCCCGTCAGAACGCGGTCGATCGCCGCACTGCGCCGATGCTCGCGGCTCTCGTGCGGGCGGACGACCGTTTGACGGCAAAGCTTTTCGAGAAAGCAGAAACGCATATTGGCAAGCGCCGCTTCACGATCCATGCCCGTCTCGGCTTCCATCAGCTCGCAAAGATGATCGAAGGTCTCTTTCTTTTCTTCGGAAAGCGTCAGCTTTTCGGCGATCTTTTCATCGTTTTCGACAAGCTTTGTCGTGACAAAACGCACGGGAAGCCCCGTTTTCCGAATATCGGGTTCCAAAAGATGCACGGCGGCATGAATACAGCGGTGAACTGCTCCGACCGGATCTTTTTCGTCGTCGCTTTCGGTGCAGAAGTCCACTCTTCCGGGGCGCTCGTCATGCCGCGCCACGTGCAGTGCATGGTCGATCAGCTCGTCGATCCCCTCGTTTTTGGAAGCCGAAATGGGTACGACCGGAATCCCGAGCGCCGCCTCCAGATCGTTTACGCGGATCGCGCCGCCGTTCGCGCGCACCTCGTCCATCATATTCAGCGCCAAGACCATCGGAATCCCAAGCTCCATGAGCTGCATGGTGAGGTAAAGATTCCGCTCGATGTTGGAGGCGTCGACGATATTGATAATGCCGCTCGGGCGGGAATTCAAAAGAAAATCCCGCGTTACGATCTCTTCGCTTGAATAAGGGGACAGCGAATAAATACCGGGCAGATCGGTCACGGTGGCTTCCGGATGATTGCGGATCGTACCGTCCTTGCGGTCGACGGTGACGCCGGGAAAATTTCCGACGTGCTGATTGGCGCCCGTGAGCTGATTGAAAAGGGTGGTCTTGCCGCAGTTCTGATTGCCGGCAAGGGCAAAGGTAAGCGGTTCTCCCTCCGCAACGGTGCGGTCGCCGTGCGTCGGATGATATGCCTCGGCGCAAAGCTCGCCCATGCCGGGGTGCGGCGAGATTCTGCGCCGCTCCGGGTCGGGCGCGGGAACGGCCTTTTTGGTATGTATGCCCTCGACCGTGACCTTTTGCGCCTCGGAAAGACGTAAAGTCAGCTCATAGCCGCGCACCTCGAATTGAACGGGGTCGCCCATCGGGGCGGTCTTGTTGAGGGTAATCTCGGTTTTCGGGGTAAGCCCCATATCCAAAAGATGGTGCCGCAAAGCGCCCGTGCCGCCGACGGCGGAAATGTAGGCGCTCTGTCCCGGTTTCAGGGAATCCATGGTCAAAACCGTATCCGCTTTCACCGCGGACACCGCATTATCGGACAATGTGTTTTTCATTCTCGTATTCCTTAAAGTATCAAAAGGTTATCGGTACGTCGCATCGGGGAACATCTTAAAAGAGTATACTCTGTTTGTCACAAAAAAACAAGTGATTTTTCCGTTTTTTTGCAAATTTCGCGCCGAAACAGCCGCTGCCGACGGAAAAAATATTTTTTTACAATCGATTTTTTTTGCGCGCTATTGAAAAAGAGCCGTTCGTGTGGTATAATGATACGGAATTTGTTGACGTTTTTTACTTTAAAGAACGCCTTTGCGGTTGAAACACACTCTTTTCTTCGATATGCGTTTTCACGCCGAAAGCATTGAAATTTTCTGAAAATAAAGGAGATGGAACATAAATGAAATTAGGTATCGTCGGGCTTCCGAACGTCGGAAAAAGCACCCTGTTCAACGCGATCACCAAGGCGGGAGCGGACGCCGCCAACTATCCGTTCTGCACCATCGACCCGAACGTCGGAATCGCGCTTGTGCCCGACAAGCGGCTCGATGTCCTTGCCGAGATGTATCACCCGAAAAAATACACGCCCGCCGTCATTGAATTTGTCGACATTGCGGGTCTTGTAAAGGGCGCGTCGAAGGGCGAGGGACTCGGAAACAAATTCCTTTCGCACATCCGCGAGGTCGATGCGATCGTCCATGTGGTGCGCTGCTTTGAAAACGACGATATTGTACACGTCAACGGCAAAGTCGACCCGGCAGGCGATGTCGAGACCATCAATCTCGAGCTTATCTATTCGGATATCGAAATTCTCGAGCGCCGTCTCGACCGCGACAACAAGATCTTAAAGGGCGACAAGTCGATCCTTCCCGAGATCGAGCTGATCCAAAAGCTGCTCGGCGTTCTCAACGAGGGCAAAAGCGCGCGCATTCTTTCGTTTACCGACGAAGAAAAGGAAATGCTGAAAGACATTCCGCTTTTGAGCTTAAAGCCCATCATTTACGCCGCCAACATCGACGAAAACGAGATTGCCGAAGACCCCATGCAAAACCCGTATTATGCGGCGCTGAAAAAGATCGCCGACGCGGAGCATTCGGGCATTATTTCGATCTGTGCCCAATTGGAGGCGGAAATTGCGACGCTGGAGGACGACGAGCGCGACGAATTCTTAAAAGAATTGGGACTTCCCTGCTCGGGTCTTGACAAATTGATCTCGGCATGCTACAGTCTTCTCGGACTGATAAGCTTCCTCACGGCGGGACCCGAAGAGGTTCGTGCCTGGACCATCACCGAGGGAACGCGCGCTCCGCAGGCGGCGGGAAAGATTCACACCGATTTCGAGCGCGGCTTTATCCGCGCCGAGGTGGTCGCTTACGACGATCTTGTTGCGTGCGGCTCGCTTGCCGCGGCGCGCGAAAAAGGTCTTATGCGTTCCGAGGGAAAAGAATATGTGATGAAGGACGGCGACGTTGTGCTGTTCCGCTTCAATGTTTGATTTTATCGGATTATTTCGGATTATTTTTTGAAGAAAACGGAGGAAAAGAAAATGAAAGCAAGATTACCGAAGGGAATGGGCGGAGGCCCGCAGAATATGCAAACCATGATCCGTCAGGCACAGAAAATGCAGGAGGATATGGAAAAGGCACAGGCGGAATTGGATGCCAAGGAATACGAGACGCAGGCAGGCGGCGGCGCCGTTAAGGTAAAGATCAACGGCAAGCGCGAGATCCTCTCGCTGACGCTCGCTCCCGAAATTGTCGATCCCGACGATATCGAAACGCTGGCAGACGCCGTTACCGCCGCCGTAAACGAGGCAATTAAAAAGGTAGAAGCCGAAAACAGCGAGACCATGAACAAGATCACCGGAAACCTCAACGTTCCCGGAATGTTCTGATATGGGCGCGCAAAACGGCTTTGTCGCTCCGCTCGAACGTCTGGCGGAGCAGTTCCGCAAGCTTCCGGGCATCGGAAAAAAATCCGCCTACCGCATGGCATACCACGTTTTGGATTATACCAAGGAGGAAGCCGAAGCTTTTGCCAAAGCGATTCTTGACGCGAAGGAGCTTATTTTTCGCTGCCGTATCTGCCAAAACATAAGCGACCGCGATGTCTGTCCGATCTGTGCGGACGGAAGCCGAAAGAAAAATCTCATCTGTCTGGTTGAAGACCCGCGCGACGTTGCCGCCATCGAACGGCTTCATGAGTTCGACGGCGTTTATCACGTGCTGGGCGGCGTTATTTCGCCGCTGGACGGAAAAGGTCCCGACGCACTTACCATATCCGAGCTTTTGGAGCGAATTGCCGCTCTCCGTGCGGAAAACGGCGAGGATTATCCCATCGAGGTCATCGCCGCGACCAATCCCAATGTCGAGGGCGAGGCGACCGCGATGTATGTCTCGCGCCTTTTAAAGCCGCAGGGCGTAAAGGTCACGCGGCTTGCCAAAGGCATTCCCGTCGGCGGCGATCTGCAATATGCCGATGATGTGACGCTGTTTAAGGCGATCGAGGGACGGGTGGAAATGTAATACAAAAGAGGAGCTTTCGCTCCTCTTTTTTCTTATTTTCCGTCCCGATATTTCCGCACGTTGCAAAAGATCTGCGAAAGCTGTGCGCGGGTCACGGGCGATTCGGCGTCGCATTCTTCCGCTCCCGAGCCTTTCATGATGCCTTTATCCGCAAGCGTCTCCATCGGTGCGCTTGCCCATGTCGGAACGCCGCGGGAGGAAAAGGATTCTCCGCTCGACCAGCTTGTTTCGGGAATCAAAAGGCGCGAGAGGATCAGCGCCGCCTCGCACCGCGTGATCGGCTGTGCGGAACAAAAGCGCACCGTGCCGTCCTCCGCCGAAATGCCCGAAACGATCCCCATTTTCTTTGCCGCGGCGGCGTAGCCCTTGATATTGTACGGAATGTCTCCGTCGTCGGCAAAGTCGGTATAAGTGACCGCCGTCACCTTGTCCTCATAGCCCGCCGCGATCATGGCGACGGCAAGAAAATCGCCGCGCCCCACGTTCTTTGTCGGCTCAAAGAAAAGCTTTCCGTCGTGCATCGTCTCGAAATGAATGCCCGCCTGCGCCATACGGATTGCGCTCGCGTGCGCCCAGTGGTTGGTCATGTCGGCAAAGACGGTTTTGTCCGTCTCCTCGGTGACATGCACCGTCACCCGCATTACCGCCGAACGGTTGCCGTAACAGTCGACCGCGCGGAAGGAAAAAATGTCCCGTCCCGTAAAATCGCGGCGCGGCGTATACATAAACAGTCCCGTCTCCTTGTCGCAAAGACGCACCGTGCCGTGTTTTGCCGACGATACGATCGAATAACAGATCGCGTCCCCATCGGGGTCGCTTGCGGCAAGAAAGCCCTTGTACGTGATATTCTCGATGGTTTCGAAATCGCAATCCGACGGAGCGGGCGCACCGTTTTCGCTCTCGAGAACATAAAGCGTGCAGACGCCGTAGCTTCCGTTTTCCTTTGCCGCGTCGCGGAAAGTAAAAGAAGTCGAAAGAATGCTGTCCGCCGCGGGCGTAAAGAGCATACTCTCAAGACTGCGGCGCGTTACGGTTTGTCCCGCCGCAAGCGATACGTTCCCGACCGTGAGCGCGCCTGCGGACTTTTCGGGGAGCGTCAGCAGCGTGATATACTCCGCTTTTCCGAGGATCGGATCAAAATCGGTCTCGGAAAAAGCGATGGGCGTATTTTTCACCCCGCACTTTTTCACCTCGACTTTGGATTTTATGACCGACAAAGCGGGCGAAAGGTCATAATCGGCATAAGCAAGAGG